>NZ_JBEORG010000059.1:0-32232 GCF_040302145.1 Spirillospora sp. NPDC127506
ACCCTTGACTTCGGAGCCTCTGCGGCCCCTGAGTGCAGCTTTCGTCGGGCAGGCTCCGCCTGCCCTCTGCCCGACGCGCCGCCCCCACCCGTCCAAGAGCCGAAAATGCCCACTGCTCTTTTTCGTCCGGCTGGGCGTAACCCGATCACAACATGATCGCGGTACCGGCGTCCGGCCAGCGAAAACGAAGAATCCCCTGGTAGACGACTTGATCACCACAATCTCGACGTCCGAACCAGAGGATCCTGCGTGCTGTTCTATCGCGCTGCCGCCGATTTGTCGCGTGGAACGCTGAACTACCTGGCCGGAGCGATCCGGCGGCACCGCAAGGCGGTCGGGTCGGCCTGGCGGCTGCTCAACCCCCGGGCAGCAGGCCCTGCTGGTACTGGTCCATCTGCGCAAGGGCGAGACCTTCGCCGAATCGGGGGCTGGGTCCGGGGTGTCAACAAACACGGCCTGGCGGTACGTCCAGGAGGCGGGAGGCGCTGCTGTCGTCGCGGTCACCAAGCTGGGAGCGGTCCTGCGCCAGGTCGAACAAGACGGGCTGCACCTACTGGTGCTGGACGGCACGCTCATCGCCACCGACCGCGTGCGCGTCGCCCGGCCCCACTACTCGGTCAAACACCGCTGCAACGGGATGAACGTGCAGGTCATCACCGGTCCGGACGGGGACGATCTGGTGGACATGGGGGGCGATGCCCGGCCGCACGCACGATCTGACCGCCGCGCGCCTGTGGGGAATCCTGCGCAAGCTGGACACCGCCGGGATCATCACGCGGGCCGACAAGGGCTATCAAGAAGCCGAGGCCTGCGTCGTCGTCACCCCGTACAAGGGGCGCGACAAGCCCGAGTCCCAGAAGCAGGCCAACCGCGCGCACGCCAGGCTCCGTGGACCCGGTGAACGCGCAAACGCCCAGCTCAAGAGCTGGCGAATCCGCCGCAAGCTCTGCTGCAGCCCCAGCAAGGCCGGCCACCTCGTCAAGGCCATCGCCGTCCTGCAGAACTACGAAGCCACCCGAGGATGAAAATGGGTCACTCACCCATCCGTTCGATGTGCGATCTTGCGAACAATGGGTGGGGCCTGCTAGAGGTCGATCTTGGGTCTGAATGGGTGGGGGTCATTGGAGGGCAGGTATGCCCGAATTGTCTGGCATGCCTTCTGTTTGGGGTGGGCTAGGTTTCGGGGGTGGCGTTAGGGTGACAATATTCAGGCTTCTATTCGGTGGGATATTGAGGTGGGGCAGGTAAAATCGGGGTTGTGGAAGTGGTCGGGGTCGATGTTGCTGGAGCGTCCACTATTGAATTGGTGAACGCCGCTTCGGCGATCGCGGCTGAGCTTGCCCGCCGGACTCCGCCGGAATCCCCGGCGGCCTGCATGGAACTCGCCGAGGCCCTCGCCGCGACCGGCGATATGCACGAGGCCGCACTGGCGGGATTCGTCGGCGTCGTCGACCGGGGACGCGAAGTGCAGCGTTGGGGGTTTCCCTCCACCCGCGCATGGCTTCGCTCCCGGCTCGGAATGCGTGACGCCCGCGCCAAAGAACGGCTGACCCTGGCCCGCCAGCAGCACCGCCTAGAGGACGTGTCCAGGCGCTGGGCAGCAGGTGAAATTTCGGCTGGCCACGCCGCGACCATCGCCGGTGCGGTCGCCCGGCTGGACGATGACGACTGCCGGGCCGCTGAAAAGATCCTGCTGGGCATGGTCGACCAGGGGTTCTCAGCGGGGAAGATCGCTTCGTTCGGCCGCCGAATCGGGGACGTGATCGCTGAACGCGATGGCACCGAGCCTGCTCCGGACGCCGATATCCGACGGGGCCATGAGCAGTCCTGGATCGATTCGACGCGCTCCCTGGACGGCGGTCGCTATATCAAGGGCTGGCTCAACGCCGAAGACGCCGCCGTCTGGGACGGCACCCTCGGCCCGCTCGCCAAACCGGCCGGGACCGACGACACACGTGACCTGTCCCAACGCACCGCCGCCGCACTCAGCTCGGTAATGTCGGGCGGACACAAGGCCACCAAGGTCACCGTCATCTGTGACTTGGACACTCTCACCGGCGGTGCGGCACCCGCCCGGCTCGCCGACGGAACCGCGATCCCCGCCGCCCAGGCCCGCCGCATCGCCTTGGCCGCCGGAGTCGCGCCCCTTTTGCTTGGCCAGGGCGGCCTTCCCCTCTACCTCGGACGCACCGAACGCTTCGCCAGCCCCGCACAGCGTCGCGTCCTAGAGGCCCTCAACCCAACCTGCGCCGTCCAAGGATGCGAAGTCCCCGGAACGTTGTGCGAGGTCGACCACGTCAACGGCTGGGCTCTCGGCTCGCCGACCGACATCGACCAACTCACACTCACCTGCGGATGGCACAACAGGTACAAAGCCTCCAACCCGGACCGCATCGATATCTCCCGGGGACCGGACGGCCGCTACACCTACCGTCTCCACCCACCCGGGCCCAGAACCGTTTCCGCCCCTGGCCGCCCGCCACCCTGGCAACAAGCCGCCTGATCACAACGCCGCTCCCGCTCCAGCCGCCAGCAAAGGCCATGCCCTGTTCCCCGCCGCCGGCTCGCGGTTCCCGGGAGCGGCGCAACCCCCGGCTGGCCTGCATTGCCGACTGCTCGCCGTGGCGGCAGCGCGGCCCGTCTCGCCTGGCGGTTGCCTGGTCGTCGCGGCGCAGCCTCTGGCCAGGCCGGTGGATGGGTTGCCCTGCGCCGCCCATTCACCGCCGTCGCCCACGGGCGCTCTGAGGAGCATGTTCGTGGCCCGCATTTGCCGACTGCCCGCCGTGGCCACATCACGGCCCGTCCCCCCAGCGGCTCGACGGTCGTCGGGGCGCAGCCTCTGGCCAGGCCGGTGGATGGGTTGGCCCCGCGCCGCCCACTCACAGCCGTGCCAAGGACGCCCTCAGGAAGATGTTCGCCGCCATCCCAACGCGTGACGATCGCGAACCCCCGGCATCCGCGATGCTCATTGCCCGGCAAGACACCCCAACCCTGCTCACTTGGGTGCCCAAGTCCGCCCAATCGTGGGTGCGCATTTCCCCGGCAACTGTGCGCGCCCTGATCCTGGTACCGCAGACCATCAACCGGCCGGTCGGCCTGCCCCACAAGCTGACTGCCGATATCGCCGCCGGGACCCTGCGCGGGGTGCGTCCCGGGGCTCGAGCTTGATCGCATGCTGCCGGCCCTGGCGGTGGACCTGTCGCCGAACCGGGCACCGCCCTGACCGAACCACAACGGCATCGCTGACCTTCCGGCCGCGAAAATCCCGGCCCGGACGGCCGGGTTCGCCTCCTATTGCGGCGTCGCGCCGCTGGACGCTTCCTCCGGAGACCTTAAACGGCACCGTCGTGGCGGGCCGTTGATCGACAACCGCCAAAATCCGCCGTCAGACCGCTCAGCAGGCTGAAGCGACGGCTGTGCGTTGACGGAACATGATCAGAGATTCGGCTGCCTCTCTGCTTGTCGCGGCTTGGCACAGAGAGGTGCCTTAACCGGACAGGCCCTCGGCCAACGGCGCAGCTCGGTCTCTGTGTTGGTGTTGTCGGCGCGGCGGGCGTGGGCGCAGTGGTGGCAGGGTGTGGTGCTGGCCGAGGGCGTCCGGTGCGGGGTCGGTAGGGTCGGGGGTGGCATGAACTGACGCGGGGTGCCCCCTTGTGGGGAGAATCGGGAAGCCGGTGTGAATCCGGCACGGGCCCGCCGCGGTGACCGGGGAGCTGCCGTCCATGCGCGTTTGCGCAGCCACTGGCCTTACGGCCGGGAAGGCGGGCGGTCGAGTGTCGATCCGGGAGTCCGAAGACCGGCCTCGCTACGACGACGCAGCGGGAGCCTGCCCATGAACCTCTATGACGCCATCCACCGCCGCCGTGATGTGCGCGCCGAGTTCACCGGTGCGCCGATTCCGCAGGACGTCCTTGAGCGGGTGCTCGCGGCGGCTCATGCCGCGCCCAGTGTGGGGCTCTCGCAGCCCTGGGATTTCGTCCTGGTGAGAGATCTGGGGGTGCGGCGTGCCTTTTACGAGCATGTGCAGGCGGAGCGCGCTGTGTTCGCGGCGGGGCTGACGGGTGGCGACAAGGAGCGCTTTGGTCGGATCAAGATCGATGGGGTGTTGGAGTCCAGTCTGGCGGTCGTGGTCACCTACGACGCGGCGCGCGGTGGGCCGGCGGTTCTCGGGCGGCATGCCATCGCGGACGCGGGGTTGTATTCGGTGTGCCTGGCGATCCAGAACTTGTGGCTCGCGGCTACCGCTGAGGGTCTTGGGGTGGGATGGGTCTCGTTCTATCGGGAGCCGTACCTGCGGGAGCTGCTCGGCATTCCCGCGGCCATTCGTCCGGTCGCGTGGTTGTGTCTTGGGCCCGTCACCCGTCTGCAATCTGCTCCGGATCTCGAACGGCACGGGTGGTGGCGTCGTCGGCCGCTGGAGGCCGCTCTGCACCATGACCGGTGGTGAGGCGGACGGCCATGTGGACGAGGAACAGCACGCCTGCCAGTAGGTAGCAGTTCGCCACGGGGGTCAGGAGCGGGTTGAAGCCGTATTCGAGCGGGTGGCCGTTGTGGGGCGTCCACCAGAGGGGTGAGAGGACGAAGAGGGCGTAGGCGGCCAGTGCGGTCTTGTGGTTCTTGTTGCGGAGGAGCACTGCCAAGGCGGGGACTATCCACACCCAGTGGTGCGTCCACGAGACGGGTGAGACCAGAAGGCCGGTCGTGCCCGTTACCGCTGTGGCGCCCAGCCAGTCGCCCCGTTTCGCCCATAGGGCGGCGACTGTGAGTCCGACGGCGGCGATTGCTGGGGGAATGGCCGTGTACCAGTCGCCTACTTCGGTCGTGTTCCACAGGATGCGGGTCAGTGCGCCGTAGGGTGACTGGTTGCTGATGTAAGGGACGCCTACGCGGGACGTGTCGTAGAAGGTGTGCAGCCAGTAGAGGCGGGACGCTTCTGGTGCGACGGCGTAGGCGAGCAGAGTGCAGGTGGCGAAGGTTGCGGTGGCTGTTGCGGCGGCCCTTGTGCGTCGGCTGATCAGGAGTAGCGCGATGAAGATTGCGGGGGTCAGCTTTATCGCGGCTGCGATGCCGATGCCTATTCCTGCTGGACGGCCTTGGGCTATGCGGTGCATGTCCGCCAGGACCAGGGCTAGGAGGAACAAGTTCACCTGGCCCAGGAAGAACGTGTGCCAGACCGGTTCGAGCAGCAGGCCGGCCGCTGCTACGGCTATGAGAGGGGCGCGGCGGCCGGCTAGTTCCAGCGTTGTGCGGCAGGCCCATACGAAGGCCGCTAGGGAGGCCAGTTGCCACACCACGCGGGTGACGGTCAGGGGGAGTGCGGAAAGCGGCGTGAACAGGGCGGCCATGAATGGTGTGTTCGTGAACCAGTGGTCGGCCAGCTGTTCCTCGTAGAGGCGGGAGCCGTTCGTTATTGCGTCTCCGCCTAGCCGGTAGATGCGGAAATCGAGCGAGTCGTACAGGACGGAGAAGACCGCGATCGCCAGGACTTCGGCGGCCAGTATCAATGACACTCGACGCTTCATGGTGCCAACGGTGTCGAGGGCGGGGCATAACGGCATCCGGCCGTCGGCCATATTCGCCGGAAGTGCTGTAGCCCCGGGGACTAGGCCTGCGGGCTAATGTGCGGGGCAAGATGCGCCGGTTACGATCGCGGCATGTCCGCCCTGCCGCTGAGCCGAATGCGCAGCATCACGTGGACGGTCCTCGCGTGGTCGGGCGCCGTCCTGTATCCCGGCTTCCTCTTTGTCACGGTCAGTAATGGGCACGGTGGCTTCGAAGGGCTGGAAGTCCTGATCTCGGCCGCGCTCACGGTCCTGGTGGCGGGTCTGCTGCTGCGCCGGCCGGTGGCGGCGCACGCGATCCTTGCGCTCGCCTGGACGGCGGCGCTGATGGAGATGCCGAACGGGGCGGTCGCCGGGCTGTACCTGCTGCTCACCGACCTCGGCGCCGGGTACATCGCGGCCACTCGCAGGCGGCGGGTCTCTGTCCCCGTCGCCGTCTTGACCGGCTTCCTGCAGGTCGCGGCCGTCGCCTCCTTCATGTTCCCCAGCGGCGTCTTCTTCCTGACGGTCGTGCTGGCGATGCTCGTCACGTGGATGGCGGGTGACGCGCTGCGGGTGCGGTGGGCGCACGCCGAGGCGATGCGGGCGCAGGCCACGGCGCGGGCCGTCGCGGACGAGCGGCTCCGCATCGCCCGCGAGCTGCACGACATGGTCGCGCACAGCATCGGGATCATCGCGATCCAGGCGGGCGTCGGCGGGCGGGTGATCGACACGCAGCCTGCGGAGGCGCGCAACGCGCTGGACGCCATCGAGGCCACCAGCCGCGAGACGCTGACGGGGCTGCGGCGCATGCTCACGGCGCTGCGCAAGGACGACCCCGCCCCGCTCGGCTCGGCGCCCGGCCTGGACGGTCTCGACCGGCTGGCCGAGGCGACGCGGGACGCGGGCGTCACCGTCGTGATCCGCACCGAAGGGGAGCGCCGGCCCCTCCCGCCGGATGTCGATCTCTCCGCCTACCGGATCGTGCAGGAGGCGGTCACCAACGTCGTCCGCCATGCGGGTGCGGACGAGTGCCGGGTCACGATCGGCTACCGCGACGGCGAGCTGGACGTCGAGGTAGCGGACGACGGGCGCGGCGGCGTGGTCGGCACCGGCTACGGCCTCGTCGGGATGCGCGAGCGGGTGGCTCTGCTGCGCGGCGAGTTCGCCGCCGGGCCGCGGCCCGAGGGCGGGTTCCGGGTGGCGGCGCGCATCCCGCTGGCGGGACGATGACGGTCCGCATCGTCCTGGCCGACGATCAGCCGCTGATCCGCGCCGGGTTGCGCGTCCTGATCGCCGACCACCCCGACCTGGAGATCGTCGGCGAGGCCGGGACGGGCGCCGAGGTGGTGGAGCTGGTGGAGGCGGTCCGCCCCGACGTGGTCGTCATGGACATCCGCATGCCCGACATGGACGGCATCGAGGCGACCCGGCGCATTACCACGGCCCGCGTCATCATGCTGACCACGTTCGACGACGACGAGTACGTCTACGGGTCGCTGAAGGCCGGCGCGAGCGGCTTCCTCGTCAAGGACATGGCGCTGGAGGAGATCCTCGCGGCCATCCGCGTCGTCGCCGCCGGGGAGGCGCTGATCGCGCCGAGCGTCACCAAGAGGCTGATCGCGGAGTTCGCGGCCCGCCCGGAACCCGGGCCGGGGCCGGGGCGGGGGGACGGGCCCAGGCAGGTGGAGGGGGCCGGGCGGGTGGACGGGATCACCGACCGTGAGCGCGAGGTCCTCACGCTGGTCGGGCGCGGCATGTCCAACCAGGAGATCGCCGGGGAGCTCTTCATCAGCGTGGCGACGGCCAAGGCGCACGTCGCCCGGCTGCTCGCCAAACTCGGTGCCCGCGACCGCGTCCAGCTCGTCATCGCCGCCTACGAGCTGGGCCTCGTCGCGCCGCCTACGGGCGGTAGTACTACCTGACGTGGTGACCCGCGGACCCGTCGGATAACCTTGAAGGCGTGAAGGGTCTGGGAGAGCTTGAACGCACGGTCATGGAGGTCCTCTGGGAGCGGGAGGACGCCGGCCTGGAGGCCGCCACCGCCCGCGATGTCAGCCGCGCGCTCGCGAGCGACCGGGATCTCGCGCACACTACGGTGATGACCGTGCTGGACAGGCTCGCCAAGAAGGGCTTCCTCGAGCGCGAGCGCGACGGCCGCGCCTGGCGCTACCACCCGGTCGCGAGCCGCGAGATGTACGTGACCGAGCTGATGCTGGGCGCCCTGAACGAGACCGGTGACCGGGACGCCGCCCTCGCGCACTTCGTCCGGTCGGTGTCGCGGGACGAGATCGATGTGATCCGGCAGACCCTCGCGGGTCTCACGAGCAAGGAACCACCGGCATGACCGGCGCCGCCCTGCTCGCTCTGATCTCCCTCGGGACCATCGGCGGGGCGCACTTCCTGGCCCGCGCCCGGTGGACGTGGCGGGCGCCGCGCATCGGGATCGCGCTCTGGCAGGCCCTCGGGCTGTGCTGGGGCGTCGCCACGATCGGCGCCCTCCTCGGTCTCGCCCTCCTCCCGTACGGCAAGGGCGTCCTCGGCGGGCTGCCCGGCCTGTACGACGACCAGGCCGCCAGCCTCAACGCCGTCCAGGTCGCCTCGCTGCTCGGCGCGATCAGCCTCACGGCGGTGCTGCTGGTCATGCTGATGTTCGCGGTGGTCCGCGTGGTGCGGGCTCGGCGCCGGCACCGGGCGCTGCTCGCGCTGGTGTCGCGCCGCGACTCGTCCGTGCCCGGCACCCTCGTCGTCGACCACCCCGGCGCCGCCGCGTACTGCGTGCCGGGCGTCCGCTCGCACAAGGTCGTCGTCAGCGCCGGGACGCTGCAGCTGCTCGACCGCGGCGAGCTGGCCGCGGTCCTCGCGCACGAGCGCGCGCACGCGCGCGAGCGGCACGACCTGGTGCTGCTGCCGTTCGCGTCGCTGCGCCAGGTGTTCCCGCAGTTCCGGCTGGTCGGACGGTGCCTGGACGCGGTGGAGCTGCTGATCGAGATGGCCGCCGACGACCGGGCCCGGCACGGCCGCCCGGCCCGCGAGCTGGCGACGGCGCTGCTGCGGTTCGCGGCCGCCCGCCCGGCCGCCGCCCCGTCCGGCACCCTCGGCGTCGCGCACGGCGACCTCCCGGTGATGGCGCGGGTGAACCGGCTGCTGGAGCCGCAGCCGGTGTCGCGGAAGGTGCGCCTCGCCGCGGCCGCCGCCGTCCCGGTCATCGCGGGGCTGCCGCTGCTCCTCCTCGTCCTGCCGCATTAGCCCGCGACCGCATTAGCCCGCGACCGCATTAGCCCGCGACCGCGCTAGCCCGTGGCCGTGCTGGTCCGCGACCGTGCTAGTTCGCGATGACGGTGCCGTAGAGGCGGGTGGCGCGCAGGCGTATCACCAGCCTCCTGTCCTCGGCCATGTGCTCCAGGAACGCCCGCTCGTCCGCCGGGTCGGCGAACCCCGGTGTCATGGCGAGCAGCTCGCGCCCCACCGCGTCGCCGGGCTCTTCGGATATGCCGGACAGTTCGGCGGTGCCTTCCGCGACCGCGAACGACATGTGGTCCGGGCTTGCCGCGTGCAGCGCGGCGCGCGGGTCGCGGCGGAGCTGCTTCACTTTCGCCCGGTCGGCGGTCGTGGAGATCCGCGCGACCCGCTCGTCCGGGTCCCACGTGTAGGCGACGGTCGTGAGGTGCGGGTGGCCGTTCGGCCTGTTCGTCGCGAGGACGGCGAACCGGTGCTCGCCGAGGATGAGCACCAGGTCGTCCTCGGTGATCGGCTTGGGGCCGGGTCCCCGGCCGGGGCCGTACTCGGTCATCTCGGTCTCCTTCAGGCGTTGGCGGGGACGTTCTCGGCGGGGGACGCGGTGGACGCCGGAGGCTTCGGGCGGCGCAGGACGAGCAGGGACACGGCGAGCGCGGCCGTCAGGAGGGCGGCGGAGATGCCGAACGCCAGGTGGTAGCCGCCGGCGAGCGCGGCGGCGGTGCCGCGCCCGTCCGCGCGGAGCGCGGCGGTGCGGGACGCGGCGAGCGTGGTCATGACCGCGACGCCGAGCGCCATCCCCACCTGCTGGACGGTGTTGAACAGGCCCGACGCGATGCCAGCGTCCTCCGGGCGGGCGCTGGACATGCCGAGCCCGGTCAGCGACGGCAGGACGAGCCCGGCGCCGGCGATCAGGACGAAGGCCGGGAGCAGGTCGGTGGCGTAGCGGGCGTCCACCGGGACGGTCGTCAGCCAGGCCATCGCGCCGGCGAGCAGCACCAGCCCGGTCGTCAGCACGAACCGTTCGCCGAGGCGGTTCGACAGCCGCGCCGACGCGAACAGCGACACGGCGCCGATCGCGACGGCGGCCGGGAGCATCGCCAGGCCGGTGCCGAGCGCGCTGTAACCCAGGATCTGCTGCATGTAGAGGGCGACGATCACCTGGAACGAGAACATCGCCGACAGGGTGAGCAGCTGGACCATGTAGGCGCCCGACACGTTGCGGGAGCGCAGGATCCGCAGCGGCATCAGCGGGGTCGCGGCGCGCGCCTGCCGGACCGCGAAGCCCGCGAGCAGGACGAGGGACACCGCGCCCAGGCCCAGCGTGTGCGAGGACAGCCAGCCGTGGCTCTCGACCTTGACGACGGTGTAGATGCCGAGCATCAGCCCGGACGTGGCGAGCAGCGCGCCGGCGACGTCCGCGCCGGCGGCGAGGCCGATGCCGCGGTCGCGGGGCAGCGCCGGGAGGGCGAGCAGGACGGTGGCGAGCCCGATCGGCAGGTTGATCAGGAAGATCCAGTGCCAGCTCAGCGCGTCGGTGAGCACGCCGCCGAGCACCTGCCCGATGGACGCGCCGGCCGCGCCGGTGAAGCTGAAGACCCCGAGGGCCTTGGCCCGCTCGCGGGGGCCGGGGAAGAGCGTCACGAGGATGCCGAGGACGACCGCCGAGGCCAGCGCGCTGCCGACGCCCTGCAGCAGGCGGGCGGCGATCAGCAGGCCGGACGTGCCGGCGGCGCCCGCCAGCACGGACGCCGCGGTGAAGACGGCGTTCCCGAGGAGGAACAGCGTGCGGCGGCCGATGAGGTCGCCGAGCCGGCCGGCGAGGAGCAGCAGGCCGCCGAGCGGGATCAGGTAGGCGTTCATGATCCAGCTGAGCCCGGCGGGGGAGAAGCCGAGATCGTCCTGGATGGCGGGCGCCGCGACGGTCACGATGCTGCCGTCCAGGATCGTCATCAGCATCGTCGCGGACAGCACCCCGAGCGCCGCCCAGCGGGAGCGGAGCGGGGCGGTGAGCCGCGACGCGGATTCGGAACGGGAGGTGGAAGGACGGGTCGTCTCCTTGGCCATAGGAGAGACCGTAACAGATAGTTTTGTTAGAGACGATCCTTGACGGACTTATTTTTGGCGCTGCCGGACCCTGCGGGCGGGCAGCGGGCTCTCCACCGGGGTGCTCAGATGGCCCTCGGCCAGGGCGGTCAGGGCGCGGACGAGCACCTCGCGCTCGTCGGCCGGAAGCGAGCCCAGCGCCGCCTCGTGCACGCCGTCCACGATCTCCTGGCTGCGGGCGGCGACCCGCGCGCCCTCCTCGGTGACCGCGATGATCCTGGCCCGCCGGTCCGTGGAGGACGGGCGGCGCTCGGCGAGGCCGGCCTTCTCCAGGGCGTCGACCGTGACGACCATCGTCGTCTTGTCCATGTCGCCGATCTCGGCCAGCTGGATCTGGGTGCGCTCCCCCTCCAGGGCGTGGACGAGGACGCAGTGCATGCGCGGGGTCAGCCCGATCTCGGCGAGCGCGGCCGTCATCCGGGTGCGCAGCACATGGCCGGTGTGGTCGAGCAGGTAGGACAGGTCCGGTTTCGTGCGGCTGGGGGACATCGAGGTCATGCGCCCAGGCTACCCAATTGGTTCCGTTCTGGATTATCTGTGAGCAGCCGTTTCTCGTCGTCTATGCTGGGTGCCGTGAACCGCATCGCGTGTCTGGGCTGGTGGCCGTCCTAGGACGGCCGACACTCGCGCACGCCATCGGGCCGTCCACTGGACGGCCCTTCTCTCTTCTTCCGCGGGGTCCGCCGGTGGCCGGCCGACCCGAGACGGAGGAGAGACCATGGAGACCACCCCCGAAGCCCGGACCCGGGAGCTGGAGGCGCGGATCGCCGCCGACCCGGGCGCGTTCCGCATCCTGACCGGCGACCGGCCGACCGGGCCGCTGCATCTCGGCCACTACTTCGGCACCCTGGCGAACCGGGTCAGGCTGCAGCGGGCCGGCGTCGAGCTGCTGCTCGTCATCCCCGACTACCAGGTGCTCACCGACCGGGACGTCGCCGACCGGCTGTCCGAGCACGTCGAGGGGCTCGTCGCCGACTACCTGGCCGCCGGGATCGACCCGGCCGCGGCGACGGTCTTCCGGCACAGCGCCGTCCCGGCCCTGAACCAGCTCATGCTGCCGTTCCTGTCGCTGGTGACGGTCGCCGAGCTGAACCGCAACCCGACCGTGAAGGACGAGATCGCGGCGTCCCGGCAGGCGTCGGTCAGCGGGCTGATGTTCACCTATCCCGTCCACCAGGCCGCCGACATCCTGTTCTGCAAGGCGAACCTCGTCCCCGTCGGCAAGGACCAGCTTCCGCACCAGGAGATCACCCGGACGATCGCGCGCCGCTTCAACGAGCGCTACGCGCCGGTCTTCCCGGTGCCGGACGCGCTGCTGTCCGCCGCGCCGCTGCTGCTCGGGACGGACGGCCGGAAGATGGGCAAGAGCCGGGGCAACGCGATCGCGCTGTCCGCCGGGCCGGACGAGACCGCCCGGATGATCAGGCGCGCCGTGACCGACGGCGACCGGCACATCACCTACGAGCCGGACACCCGCCCCCAGGTGTCCAACCTGGTGCTGCTCGCCGCGCTGTGCCAGGACCGCGACCCGCACGACGTCGCCGCCGAGGTCGGCTCCGGCGGGGCGGCGGCGCTCAAGAAGGTCGTCGCGGACTCGGTCAACGAGTTCCTCCGCCCGATCCGCGCCCGCCGCGCCGAGCTCATCGCCGACCGCGCGTATCTGCGCCGCGTGGTGGCGGAGGGGAACGACCGGGCCAACGCGATCGCCGACCGCACGCTGGAGGAGGTCAGGGCGGCCATGGATTCTTGAACGATGGATCCCTAGCGGGGGGCGATGCCGCGCAGGACGACGGCGACCAGGCCGTCCACGGCGTCCAGGGGCACCCGGTGCGCGAGCTCCTCGCCCTGGAACAGCACCGACAGCACCGGCTCGTGGCACGCGCCGACGATCATGGACGTGGCCGCGTCCACCGGGGCGTCCGGGGCGAGCCGGCCGAGATCGCGCTCGGCCCGCAGGTAGGCGGCGAGGCGGGAGCGCCAGTCCCGCTCGCCGCCGCTCAGCGCGGAGAACCGGGCGAGCACCTCGGGCTGCGCGACCAGCCCGGCGACGGCGGGCAGCAGCGCGTTGTGCGCGACCAGCCCGTGCCGGACGTACGCGCGCAGGTTCTCCTCGATCGTCCCGCTGCCGGGCTCGGGCAGCGGGTCGAGCGAGCGCTCCACCGACTCGGCGCGTGCGCGCAGGGCGTGCGCGAGCAGCTCCTCCTTGTCGGCGAAGTGGTTGTAGAGGACGCCGTCGGCGACGCCGGCCTCCCGCGCGATCGCCCGGACGGTCAGGCCCGCCGCGCCGCGCTCGGCCATCATCCGCTCGGCCGTGGCGATCAGGTGCTCGCGCAGGGACCGGTCGCCGGCGCGCAGCGCGGCCGCTTTTCGAGGTGACATCACCCCGGATCGTATTCGCCGAGATCGAACCCGTGGGCGGCGAGTTCGGGGAGGAAGTCGGGGCCGACGGCGTCCTCGATGTGCCGGACGCCGGGCGGCATCCCGTCCAGCCGCCGGACGACCAGCGCGGCGGCCAGGCCCGTCGCCCGGCTCTGCCGCCGCCCGGAGAACGACCGCACCCGCTCCCCGGACTCGACCGCCACGGCGAACCCGTCCCCGCCGACGTGGACGTGCCGGAGCGCGGCCCGCAGCGGAGCCGCGTCCCGGACCCGCCTGAGCCGGGGGAGGAGCGCGGTCAGCGCCCGCGAGTCCAGGCAGAGGCCCGTCCGGACCCGGCCGGGGAGCGTGTACTGGTCGGAGAACGGGAACCGGTGGACGGTGCGGGTCCCGTAGGGCGGCGGGAAGCGCATCCGCCAGGATTCGCCCACCTCGCCCAGGGAGTCGAGCGTCCACTCCACGGCGCCCGGCCCGTGCTGCTCGCCGGTGCCGATCAGGACGCCGATGTCGACGTCCGCGCCGCCGAATCCGTGCGCGAGCAGGTTGGTCACCCCGGGCGCGAGCCCCACGCTGAGCACGGCCGTCGCCTCGGTCGCGTCCAGCCTCTCGATCCCGGCGAGCACCTCGTACGACGCGGACACATCGACGTAGTGGACGCCGCGTGCGAGGCACGTCTCGGCGACCCGCACGTTCTCGGTCTCCGCGCACATGACGACCGCGTCGGCGTCGAGCCGCTCGATGTCGTCGCTCCGCAGATCGAGGCGCATCGGCGTCGCGCCCTCGACGGTGCGGGCCTTGGCGAGGTCCCGGCCCGCGACGACGATCTCCGGCACGTGCCCGCGCAGGCCCGCGACGACCTCGCGTCCCACGGCCCCGTATCCCCCGAGGACGGCGACCCGCTTCATCGCCGTGCCGCCACCAGCCGCGCGGTGCTGCGCAGCCGGACGGCGCCGTCCCGCTCGAACCGCGCCATCACCTCGGTGAGCGCGTCGACCAGCTCGCCGCTCTCGCCGTAGTTGTAGCGGATCGGGCCCCAGCCGGCGAAGAACTCCGCCGCGTCGCGCGCGTCCCGGCCCCAGATCTGCTCGGCGTCCACCAGGCGTGTGCGGACGTCCTTGAACCCGGCGCCCTCAAGGACCTCGCGGACGCGGTCCGGATCGGCCAGCGACAGCGGCCCCTGATGCCCGATCGGCGGCTCCGCGCGCGGCGGCAGCGCGGCGAACACCTCCCCGAGGTCGGTCTCGCCGGGCGGCGTCATGACGACGAACGCCACCCGTCCGGCGTCCCGCAGCGCCCGCCGGACGTTCCCGAACGCCGCGACCGGATCGGCGAAGAACATGACCCCGAACCGGCTGACCGCCACGTCGAAGGCGCCGTCCGGGAACGGGTGGACCTGGGCGTCGCCCTGCTCGAACGCCGCGTTCGCGACCTCCTCCGCGGCGGCGAGCGAGCGGGCGCGGGCGAGCATCGGCCCGGACAGGTCCACGCCCGTCGCGCCGCCGAGCCGGGCGCGCCGCGCCGCGAGCCGGGTGACCTGCCCGTTCCCGCACCCGATGTCGAGGACGCGGTCGCGCGCCCCGATGGCCGCCGCGTCCAGCAGGACGTCGTTGAAGCCGCTGTTGACCGCGTCGTAGCGGTCGTGGTGGCCGGCCCAGTGCCGGCCCTCGTATCCGTTCCAGGCCTCGGCCTGATGGGTGTTGACGATGTCCGCCATGCCCCCTCCTTATGAACGTCTGTTCATGAACGTACGTTCATGACGTGCCGTCCGTCAAGGCCGCGATGAATGCCGTACCCGCCGGGCCGGTCGTGCGCGGGTGCAGCACCTCGGTGCGGTGGACGATCCGGGGCGCGCGCACGGGCACCTCCGCCAGCCCCGGACGCCCGGCGAGACCGGCCGGGAGGAGCGCCGGCCCGTGCCCCGCGGCGACCAGGGCGACCAGCAGCTCCACGTCACCGCCCTCGCAGGTGAGGGACGGGCGGAAGCCGTCCCGCGCCCCGGTCGCCCGGCGCAGCGCCGCCAGCGGCACGGCGACGTCCGGGGCGTCCAGCCACAGCGCGTCCACGAGATCGCGCAGGTCGAGCCCCGGCCGGGACGCCAGCGGATGCGCGGCGGGCAGCACGACCGCGAGCGGGCGCTCGGCCACCGCGACGGCGGCGACGGGGACGCCGGCGTCCAGCCGCAGCGGGTCGCTGGGCGCCGCGATGCCGTCCACGAGCCCGATGTCCAGGTCCCCGGTCGCGACGGCGGCGTCGATTCCCGCGCGGGGCAGGACGCGGACGGCGGCCTCCAGGCGGGGATGCGCCCGGCGGGCCGCGGCCAGCGCGCCCGCGACATGGGCGGCGGCGAGCGGGGACGCGCCCACGCTGAGCCGCAGCCGGGGCGCCGCGGTCAGCCGGGCGATCTCGGACCGCGCCGCCCGGAGCCGCAGCAGGATCGGCCCGGCGTGCTCCAGCAGCCGCGCCCCGGCCTCCGTCGTCCGCACCGGGCGGCGGTGCAGGAGCGTCGCCTTGAGGTCGTTCTCCAGTGACGCGATCTGCTGCGAGACGGCGGCCTGCGTGTATCCCAGCTCGTCGGCGGCCGCCGAGAACGAGCCTGCCCGGACGACGGTGACGAACGTGCGCAAGAGGTGAGGATCCACGGAGGATAAGCATCGCTTATCGACGCATCGGAAATCATCGTTGGCGCTTGTGCTCGGTCGAGGGCCAGGATCGGCGGCATGACCTTCACCGCACGAATCGCCCTGGTGGGGGAGCGATCCCCCAACGTCCAGTCCCACGTCCGGATACCGGGCCTGCTGGAGGCCGTCCGCGAACGGGACGGTCTCCTCGTCGAGGCGTATTGGATTCCGACCGATGAGGTGGGGGACGGCCTGACGGGCTTCGACGGGGTGTGGCTGCTGCCGGGCAGCCCCTACAAGAGCGAGTCCGGTGCGGTGGCGGCCGTACGGTCCGCCAGGGAGGAGGGGATTCCCATCCTGGGGACGTGCGGCGGCTTCCAGCACATGCTGCTCGAATACGCCCGCAACGTCTGCGGCCTGAAGGAGGCCAAGCACGCTGAGAACGGGCCGGGAGGGAACGGGCCCGCCGATGATCTGCTGATCATGCCGCTGGCCTGCTCGCTCGCCGGACACGAGGCGGAGGTCGCGGTGACTCCGGGCTCGTTCGCCGAGCGGCTCATGGGGATCCCGCGCAGCGTCGAGCGCTTCAACTGCGCGTTCGGCCCGAACCCGGCGTATCTCGACGTCCTGCGCCGGAACGGCCTGCGGTTCACGGGCCACGACGGCGACGGCCAGGTGCGCATCGCGGAACTGCCCGGGCACCCGTTCTACTTCGCCACGCTCTTCCAGCCGGAGCTGGCCGGCGACGGCACCCGTCCGCACCCGGTCATCGCCGCCTTCGCCGCCGCCGCTTCCCGTTGACGATCCCGGCGGCCCCCGAGTAGCTGCACCCGAGTAGCCGCACCCGAGTAGCGGCACCGGAGTAGCGGCACCGGAGTACCCGCGCCGCCTCCGCATCGGTGAGGATAGGCGGATGAACCGGCCACAGCTCCACCATCGCGTCCTGATCCCGGACGCCATGTGCATCCCGGACGTCATGTGCATCCCGGACGTCATGTGCATCACGGACGGGCGGAGCCTTCCGTGCACTCCGCGCACGACGGCGGGGGCGTGGCCGCTGTGACGATCGGCAGGAGGGCGCTGAACCGGGCGCTGCTGGCGCGCCAGATGCTGCTGGAGCGGCATGACATGCCCGTGCTGGACGCAGTCGAGCACCTGGTCGGCATGCAGGCGCAGGCGCCGAACCCGCCGCACATCGGGCTGTGGAGCCGCCTCGCGGACTTCGCGTTCGGCGATCTCGGCGCGCTGCTGGCGGAGCGCCGCGTGCTGCGGATCGTGCTGATGCGCGGGACGCTCCACCTGGTCAGCGCGCGCGACGCCCGCGCGCTGCGGCCGCTCACCCAGCCGATCCTCGACAACCTCCTGAAGGCGCGGGCCGCCGAGCTGGACGGCATCGACCTCGACGCGGTCACCGCCCACGCCCGCGCGCTGCTGGAGGACGAGCCGCGCACCGACAAGGAGGTCCGCGCATCGCTGGCCGAGCGGTGGCCCGACCACGACGCCGATCTGCTGGGCTGGGCCGTCCGCCTGCGGCTGCCGCTGGTGCAGACCCCGCCGCGCGGCATCTGGGGCGCCTCGGGGGTCGCGCGGCACACGACGCTCGACACCTGGCTGGACGGGCACCCGCCCGCCGAGACGACGCTGGACGATGTGGTGCTGCGCTACCTGGCGGCCTTCGGGCCGGCGAGCGTCCGGGACGTCCAGCGCTGGTCGGGCCTGACGCGCCTCGGCCCGGTCGTCGATCGGCTCCGCCCGGGGCTGCTGGAGTTCCGCGACGAGAACGGCCTGGTGCTCTACGACGTGCCGGACGCGCCGCGTCCCGGCCCGGACGCGCCGGCGCCCGTCCGCTTCGTCCCGGACTTCGACAACCTGCTGCTCTCCCACGCCGCCCGCGCCCGGATCATCAGCGAGGAGGACCGCAAGCGGGTCTTCACCGTCAACGGCATCATCCGCGCGACGTTCCTCGTGGACGGCTTCGTCCACGGCATGTGGAAGATCGAGAAGAAGCGCGGGGAGGCGGTGCTGCGCATCGACCCGTTCCGCCCGGTCCCGAAGCGGGAGCGCACCGGCCTTGAAGAGGAGGGCATGCGCCTGCTCAGCGCCGCCCATCCGGAGGCCGAGTCGCACGCGGTCGAGTTCCTCCGGCCCTGAATCGCCGAGCCGGGGGGCGGGGCCGAGCCGGGGGGCGGGGCCGAGCCGGGGGGGCGGAGCGGGGCCGCCGCTAGCCCTCGCCGCCGGCGCACGGCGCCTCGTGGTTCGGGTCGAGGGACGACAGCAGGGCGCGGAGGGTCTCCCGGAACTCGAGCATCTGCTCGCGGGTCAGCGGGTCGAACAGGTGGCGCCTGACCTCGGCGACATGCCCGGGAGCCGCCTCTCGCAGGACGGCGTAGCCCTCGTCGGTCAGCCGCGCGATCGTCGTGCGGCGGTCGTGGTCGTGCTTGCAGCGGCTCACCCAGCCGACCTCCTCCAGCCGGTTCACGGCGTGCGAGAGGCGGCTCGGGGACGAGTGGACGATCTCGGCGAGCCGGGTCATCGTCAGCGCCCGGCCGGGCGCCTCCGACAGCATGGCCAGGATCATGTAGTAGGCGTGCGGCATGCCGGAGTCGCGCTGCAACTGCCGGTCGAGGGCCTCGTTGAGCAGCCGCGACGTCCACAGGAAGGCACGCCAGGTCTCCTGTTCGGCGTCGTCCAGCCAGCGCGTCTCGGTCATGCCCCCAGTCTACCCAAATATTTGAACCCTCAAGGCTTGAAGTTTCAAGCATCTCCCGCGTATGGTTGAACTCTCAATTAATTGAGAGACCCGGAGAGACCCAGGGAGGAACCCCATGGCCCGGATGCCCGTGCTCTACCTCAGCCACGGCGCCCCGCCGCTGGCCGACGACGCCGTGTGGACCGAGCAGCTCGCCCGCTGGTCGGCGGACCTGCCGAAGCCCGAGGCCGTCCTCATGGTGTCCGCGCACTGGGAGGAGGCGCCGCTGAGCATCGGCGCCACCCGCCGGGTGCCGCTCGTGTACGACTTCTGGGGTTTCCCCGAGCGCTACTACCGCGTCCGCTACGACGCGCCCGGCGCCCCCCAGCTCGCGGCCGAGGTGCGGAAGCTCGTCCCGGGCGTGCACCAGGACGAGCGGCGGGGGCTGGACCACGGCGCGTACGTGCCGCTCGTGGAGATGTATCCGGACGCCGACGTCCCCGTGCTGCAGATGTCGATGCCGACGCTGGAGCCGGAGCGGCTGTTCGACCTCGGACGGCGCCTCGCGCCGCTGCGCGACCAGGGCGTCCTGATCATCGGGAGCGGTTTCACCACGCACAACCTGCGGCAACTGCGCCCGGAGCCGGACGCCGAGCCGCCCGCGTGGTCGGCGGAGTTCGACGAGTGGGCGGACCGGACCGTGCGGGACGGCGACATCGACGCCCTGCTCGACTTCCGCGCCAAGGCGCCCGCGGCCCGCATCGCGCACCCTCGGACGGAGCATTTCGCGCCGCTGTTCGTGGCGCTGGGAGCGGACGCCGACCAGGCGCCGGAGGGCCGCCGGTCGGTGATCGACGGCTACTGGCTCGGGCTGGCGAAGCGCTCGTTCCAGTTCGGGTGAATTGTCACGTTCCGTCCGGTTGATGGGAAGCGGCTCAGGAGCCCGCGGCCTCCATCTGCGCGAAACCGGTGCGCCACGAGGTGAACCGCGGCTTCCAGCCGAGGCTCAGCGCCTTCGCGTTGGACACCGGGCGGCCCGTCGTCGCGGCGTGCTTCCCGGCGCTGCCCGGGTGCGGAGCGCCGATGGTCGCGCTGTACACGGGCAGCCAGTCCGCGGTGGTCGCCGGCTCGTCGTCCACGATGTTGACGGGCCCGGCCGGCCAGTCGAGCGCCGCGAGCGCCGCCGACGCCGCGTCCTCGGTGTGCACGAAGGACGTCCACGACGGCGCCGGGCGCATCGTGCCCGCGCGGACCCGCTCGGCGATCGCGCCGTCGGGGGCGTACCAGGTGCCCGGGCCGTACAGCGCCCCGTACCGCAGGACGACGCCGCGCGGCATCTCGGCGACCGCCTTCTCCAGCGCCGCGACGCCCTCGTACGGGGGGAGCGAGGAGTCGAGCGGGTCGGTCTCCACGGCGGGCGCGTCGCCCGGCACGTACAGCCACGCGATGCTCTGCGCGATCATCGTCTCGACGCCGGCGGCCCGGGCGGCGTCCACCAGGTTGCGGGTGCCGGCGATCCGCAGCCGCGAGTTGGCGCCGAAGTCCTCCTCGCTGAGATCGGTGAGCTGGTGGATCACCGCGTCCGGGCGCGCGGCGGCGACGGCGTCGCGGACCGCCGGGCCGTCGAGCATGTCCACGACGACCGGTTCGGCGCCGAGATCGCGGAGCAGGCCGGCCCGTCCGGTCCGGCGGGTCGTCCCCGCGACCTCGTGGCCCGCCTGAACGAGCAGCGGGATCAGCCGGCGGCCGATGACTCCGGTCGCTCCGGCGAGGAAAATCTTCAAGGGGGTACCTCCGCGACTGTCACGCCCTTGTGAGCTCATCTGTATGAGATCGTCCGTGTGCACTGCGCCTGGCGTTCGGCATGGTAGCCCCCCTGCGTCCGGCCGGACGAAGTCGGACGAGCCGCACCGCCCCCGGAGCCCCGTCCGCCATGAGCGTACCGCCGGGAACGGCCCGGACGCGTTTCACGTCCGGCGCGGGTGAGAATTCTTGTCTTCTGACAGGTCCGTCCGATGCGGAGGAACGCGCACATGAAGATCACTCTCGTCCGGGGCGACATCACCGAGCAGGAGGTCGACGCGGTCGTCAACGCGGCGAACTCGTCGCTGCTGGGCGGTGGCGGGGTGGACGGCGCGATCCACCGCAGGGGCGGCCCGGAGATCCTCGACGAGTGCCGCAAGCTGCGCGCCTCCCAGTACGGCGGCGGCCTGCCGACGGGCCAGGCGGTCGCGACGACGGCCGGGCGGCTGCCCGCCCGCTGGGTGATCCACACCGTCGGGCCGGTGTACTCCTCCGCCGACGACCGCTCCGACCAGCTGATCTCCTGCTACCGCGAGTCCCTCCGCGTCGCCGACGAGCTGGGCGTCGCCTCGATCGCGTTCCCGGCCGTGTCCGCGGGCATCTACGGCTGGCCCATGGACGACGCCGCGCGCATCGCCGTCGGCACCGTCCGCGCCACCTCGACGCAGGTCACCGACGCCCGCTTCGTCCTGTTCACGGACGACGCCTACGCGGCCTTCGAACAGGCGGTGGCGGCGGGCTAGCCGTCCTTCCGCGGCGGGGGCACGACCAGGACCGGGCGGTGCGCGTGGTGCAGGACGCGGGTCGATACGCTGCCCAGGATGACCGACCGCGCCCCCGCGAGACCGCGCGAACCGGTGACGATCAGGGACGCGTCCAGCTCGTCGGCGACGTCCACGATGGCGGCCCACACGGGCCCGCCGCCGCGCTCCGCCCGCGTCGTCACGTCGGTCAGCCCGGCGGCCCGCGCCATGTCGGCGCCCTTGCGCGCCAGTTCCTCGGCCTGCTTCTCCTCCTCGAACCCCTCGTCGGGGGCCTCGGCGGCGACCGGCACGGCGGCGGCCAGCGGCGCCCAGCCGAGCTGGGTCAGCAGCGGCTCCCACACCGTCATGACGACGGCCGGCTCGGGCTTGAGGCGCCGCGCGGCGTAGTCGACGGCGGCCCGTGCGTCGTCAGAACCGTCAAAAGCGATCAGAACTGTCATACCGCTGGCCTTTCCAAGATCGCCTCCGGCTGAACGTGCACGCCCGGCGCAGTGGCCGATCTCTCAGTGCCCGTCTCTCTCAGTGCCCGCCCTCCCGGCCGCCGGCGGGCGGCCGGGGCCGGGCGGCCCGGCGAACGCCTGGGCGATGTCCAGCCAGCGGTCGGCGTCCGGGCCGGTGGCGGCGAGGGCGAGGTCGGCGCGGTGGCGGCGCTGGGTGACGGCGTGGCAGAAGTCGAGCGCCGGGCCGGTCACGCACTGCCGCGCGTCCGCCGGCCCCCACGTCCACTCCTCGCCGCCGGGGCCCTCCAGGACGACGCGGAACTCCTCGGCGGGCGGCTCCAGGCCCCGGGTGCGGAACGAGAAGTCGCGGGTGCGGACGCCGATGTGCGCGACGTGCCGGAGCCGGTGCGTGGGCTCGCGGCGCACGCCGAGCGCGTCGGCGACGTCCTCGCCGTGCGCCCACGTCTCCATGAGCCGCGCGGTCGCCAGCGTCGCGGCGCTCATCGGCGGGCCGAACCAGGGGAGGCGCGTGCCCGGCGGGACGGCGGCGAGCGCGTCCACCATGCGGCGGCGCCCCTCGCGCCAGCGGGCGAGGAGGGCCGCCGGGGCCTCCTTCGCGCCCTCCCGCGCGCCCGCGTCGACGTAGCCGCCGGGGTCGGCCAGGGCCTCCTCGACGAGCTTCGCGAAGGCGCCGGCGTCGGTCGCGGCGACGACGGCCTGGTCGTCGGTCCAGGCGAGGTGGGCTATCTGGTGCGCGATCGTCCAGCCCTCGGCGGGGGTCGGGTCCGCCCAGCGCTCGGCTGGAAGCGGGGCGACCAGGGCGTCGACGGAGTCGCCCTCGGCCGCGAGGTCGGCGAGCAGGGAGTGCAGATCCGGCATTCCGCCAGCATCGCCGATCACGGCGCCGCCGGTACAGGATCCCGGCCTACAAACCGAACGGGATTCTTTAGTGCAGGAGCGCGCGGGCGGCGGCGTAGTCGGCCTTGCCGTTGGGCAGGCGGAGGCTCCGGTCCGTCCGGACGAACGCCTTCGGGATCTTGTAGCGGGCCAGCCGGGCCGCGCAGCCGGCGCGCAGCTCGTCGTCGGGCGGCGCCCCGGCGGGGCCGATCACCGCGACGATCTCCGTGCCCCAGCGCTCGCTCGGCCGGCCGACGACCAGCGCGTCCGCGACGCCCGGCAGCCCGCGCAGCACCGACTCGACCTCCTCCGCGAACACCTTCTCCCCGCCGGTGTTGATCGTCGTGGCCTCCCGGCCGCGGACCTCCACGGTGCCGTCCGCGAGCAGCCGCGCCCGGTCGCCCGGCACCACCAGCCGCTCGCCGTCCAGGGTGAGGAACGTGGCCGCGGTCTTCTCCGGGTCGCCGAGGTAGCCGAGCGGGATCGAGCCGCCGCCCTTGGCCAGCCAGCCCAGCTCCTCCTCGCCGGGCGCGAGGCGCCGGGACCGGTCGGCGGACAGCACCGCCGTCCCGGGCGCGGCCGCGAACGACGTCGCCGACGAGCCGTTCCGCGTCACCTGGAAGCCGGACTCCGACGACCCGAGGACGTCCACGATCCGGGAATGCGGGAGCAGTTCGAGCATCCGCGCCTTCACGGCCGGGCTGATCGCCGCGGCGGAGTTCACGAACGTGCGGAGCGCGCCCAGCTCGTGGGGGCGCGCCTCCAGCGCCGCCACGATCGGGCGGGCGAACGCGTCCCCGACGAGCGGCATCCGGGTGACGCGCTCGCGCTCGGCGGTGGCCATCAGATCGGCGGCGTCCAGGCCGTCCACCCGGTCGGGGAACACCACGCATCCGCCGCCGCACCAGGCGCCGAGCGCCGACCACGTGCCCGCCCCGTGCATCAGCGGCGGGCCGACCAGGACGCGCACGTCGCTGCGCACCGCCCGCGCGACCGCCTCGTCGAGGCCGGTGAGCGGCGACCCGTCGCGGCGGCGCAGGCCGAGCGGGCCGGCCATCAGGTCGCCGATCCGCCACAGCACGCCCTTCGGCATGCCCGTCGTGCCGCCCGTGTAGAGGATGTGCAGGTCGTGGGCGTGGGGCCGCACCGGCAGCGGGTCGGACGGCGCCCCGGCGAGGGCTTCCTCGTAGTCGAGCGCGCCGGGCAGGAGGGCGGCGCCGGACTCGTCCGCCACCTGGAGGAGCAGCGGGCGCCCGCCGCCGAGCCGGCCGGCGAGCCGCTCCACGACGCGCCCGATCGCGTCCGCGAAGCGCGCGTGGTAGATCACGGCGGCCGGGCGGGCGTCGCCGAACAGGTGGGCGAGCTCGTCGTCCACGTACCGGTAGTTGACGTTGAACGGGGCGACCCGCGCCTGATGGGCGGCGACCAGGCCCTCCAGGTACTCGGGGCCGTTGTGCAGGTAGAGCGCGAGATGGTCGTGCGGCGACTCCCACGGCTCGGCCGCCGCGCCGCGGGAGCCGCCGCGCAGGCCGAGGCCGTGCCCGTGCAGGACGTTCGCCAGCCGCCGCGTCCGGTCGGCGAGTTCGCGCCAGGTCATCCGGCGGTCGCGCCACACCAGGCATTCGCGGTCGGGGATCGCGGCGGCGATGGCCTCGTGCAGGGTCGCCAGGTCGAGCATCGGCACTCCTCGGGGGACGGTGTCGGCAGCACCGTAACCGATGACTTACCGAATCTGGTTCAGCGGGGGGCGCGGTCGGGGTGCCGGGCATACGCCGTTGGACGTACGAGGCATAGCGGGCGAGAAGGAACAATTACCGGGTGCCCCCAGCCCAGAAGCCGCGGGGGGAGGTCACCCGCGGCACCACCGCCCCCAACCGCCTGCGCCGCGTCGACCGCTGGATCGCCGCCACCCAGGCCCGCCCGCTGCGCACCGGCGGGCGCCCGCTCGCCGTCGACCTCGGCTACGGCGCGTCCCCGGTCACCACGTTCGAGCTCTACGACCGCCTGCGCGCCGTCTCCCCGCACCTGGAGGTCGTCGGCGTCGAGATAGAGCCGGAGCGGGTCGCCGCCGGCCGCACCCTCCTCGCCGCCCTGCGGAATGGACTGAACGGAGCCGGGGGGCCGGGCCTGTACGCCGGGCTGTCGTTCCGGCGGGGCGGGTTCGAGCTGCCGGTTCCGCGTCCGCCCGTGCTGGTGAGGGCCTTCAACGTGCTCCGGCAGTACGACGAGCCGGCGGCCTGGCGCGCATGGGACGACCTGCGCTCGCGCCTGGCGCCCAAAGGAGTCCTCGTGGAAGGGACGTGCGACGAGATCGGGCGGCGCGCGGTCTGGGTGACCCTCACCAAGGACGGCCCCCAGACCATCACGTTCGCGGCCCATCTGCGCTCGCTGGAACGTCCGTCCGCGCTGGCGGAGCGGTTGCCGAAGACCCTGATCCACCGCAACGTGCCGGGCGAACCCGTCCATACGCTGCTGACCCGCTTCGACCGCTGCTGGGCGACGGCCGCGCCGTACTCGGCGTTCGGCCCTCGCGCGCGCTGGGTCGAGGCCGTGTCGCTGCTGGCGCGGACCCATCCGGTCCTCACGCGACCCCCGTACGGCGGGCGGAACCGGTGGCGCCTCGGCGAAGTCACGCTCCCCTGGACGGCGGTCGCGCCCGATCCGCGGTGAAGCCCTGCCCTGCGGTGAAGCCCTGCCCCGCGGCGGAGCCCTACTCGCGGTGCAGCTTGTAGGGGGCGGCCTGCACCCGCGGCTGGACGTCGATCCGGTCGATGTTCACGTGCGGCGGGCGGGTGACGGCCCAGGCGACGCAGTCGGCGACGTCCTCGGCGACCAGCGGCTCGGGGACGCCCTCGTAGGGCTTGGCGGCGCGCTCCTCGTCCCCGCGGAACCGGACCAGCGAGAACTCCTCGGTCTTCACCAGCCCCGGCGCGATCTCGGTGACCCGGACCGGCTCGGCGACCAGCTCCAGGCGCATCACCTCGTTGACCGCGTAGGCGGCGTGCTTGGCGGCGTTGTACCCGCCGCCGCCCTCGTACGGGACGTGCGCGGCGAGCGAGGTGATGTTCACCACATGGCCCGCGCCGCTCTCGATCAGCTTCGGCAGGATCGCCTTGGTCACCCGCACGAGGCCCAGGACGTTCGTGTCGTACATCGTCTGCCAGTCGTCGAGGTCCGCGGTGGCGACGCCGTCCAGGCCGAGGGCGCCGCCCGCGTTGTTGACCAGGACGTGGCAGCCGTCGACGGCCGCCGCGAGCGCGTCCACCGACTCCTGCGACGTCACGTCCAGCGTCACCGCCGCCACCCTGCCGGCGCCCGGCACGGTCTCGGCGATCTCCTTGGCCAGCGCGTCGAGGCGGTCGCGCCGCCGCGCCGCCGCGACGACGTGGAACCCTTCCGCCGCCAGGCGCTTCGCCGTCGCGGCCCCGATCCCGCTGCTTGCTCCGGTCACTATCGCGGTCTTACGCATGCGTCCAGGGTCCCAGGTGCCGGGAGGCGGGTCGCCGGTGAGGTCGATCACTGTGGCGGGAAGTCACGGTTGTCCCCCTTGTTGAGGGAACACCTAACACGGTCGATAGGTTGCACTACCGGAGGTGGTGTGCAGTGTCGCGTCGTATCAACCGGGTTGCGACGGTCAGTGTTCATACTTCCCCCCTTGACCAACCCGGCACCGGCGACGCGGGCGGCATGAACGTCTACATCGTCGAGGTCGCCAAACGGCTGGCCGCGAGGGGTGTGGAAGTCGACATCTTCACCCGCGCGACCTCGCGGGCCCTGCCCCCGGTCGTCGAGCTCGCCCCCGGCGTCCTCGTCCGCAACGTCGTCGCGGGGCCGTTCGAGGAGCTGGACAAGACCGAGCTGCCCCGGTACCTGTGCGGCTTCACGTCCGGGGTCCTGCGCGTCGAGGCGGCCCACGACCCCGGCCACTACGACCTCCTGCACACGCACTACTGGCTGTCCGGGCAGGCCGGGCAGGCCGTCAAGCAGCGGTGGGGCGTGCCGCTCGTGCACTCCATGCACACGATGGCGAAGGTGAAGAACGCCGCCCTCGCGGACGACGACAAGCCGGAGCCCGCCGAGCGCGTCCTCGGCGAGGAGCAGGTCGTGGCCGCGTCCGACCAGCTCGTCGCGAACACCGGCAAGGAGGCCCACGAGCTCGTCGGCCTCTACGGCGCCGACCCCGCGCGCGTCGCGACCGTGTCGCCCGGCGTCGACCTCTCCCTGTTCCGCCCCGAGTCGCCGATCCTGGCCCGCGGCGCCGGGCTGCTCCCGCACCGCACCGGCCCGGCCCGCCGCCGGCTCGGCCTGCCCCGCGACGCCTACGTGCTGCTGTTCGTCGGCCGCATCCAGCCGCTCAAGGCGCCGGACGTCCTGCTGCGCGCCGTCGCCCGCATGCTCGCGGACGACCCGGCGCTGCGCTCGAAGCTCGTCGTCGCCGTCGTCGGCGGCCCGTCCGGCTCCGGCCGCTGCCGCCCCACCGGGCTCCAGTCGCTGGCCGCTCAGCTGGGCATCTCGGACGTCATGCGCTTCGAGCCGCCGAGCCCGCAGCGCGAGCTGGCCGACTGGTACCGGGCCGCGGACGTCACCGTGGTCCCGTCCCACAGCGAGTCGTTCGGCCTGGTGGCCGTCGAGTCGCAGGCGTGCGGGACGCCCGTCGTGGCCTCCCGCGTCGGCGGCCTCTGCACGGCCGTCGCGGACGGCGAGTCCGGCGTGCTGATCTCCGGGCACGACCCGGCCGACTACGCCGCCGTCCTGCGCCGCCTGCACGCCGAACCGGGCCTGCACGCCCGGCTGGCCCGCGGCGCCGTCCGACACGCGCACGGCTTCGGCTGGGACGCCACCGTCGACCGCCTCCTCGACGTGTATACCGGTGCCATGACGATCCCGTCCGTCCACGTCCCCGCGGAGGTCTCCGCATGAGCGAAGCGAACCCGGGGACGCGGGGCGGCGCGCCCGACCCGGTCGAGACCATCCGCGAGACGCTCAAGGCGGCCGAGCTGGAGTTCGACGAGCCGCGCGAGAACGCGTTCTTCGTCAAGCTCCCCGGGCAGCACAAGCTCGCCACCATGACGTGGCTGATCGTCGGCGACCACTCGCTGCACATCGAGGCGTTCTTCTGCCGCCGCCCCGACGAGAACCACGCCGAGTTCTACCGGTTCCTCCTGGAGAAGAACGGCCGCATGTACGGGGTGGCGTTCGCCCTGGACGACATCGGCGACGTCCACCTCGTCGGGAAGCTCCCACTCGCCTCGATCTCCCCGGACGAGATCGACCGCATCCTCGGCTGCGTCCTCACCTACTCCGACGAGAACTTCGACAAGGCCCTCGAACGAGGGTTCAAGACGTCCATCCAGCGCGAGTGGGACTGGCGGGTCAAGCGCGGCGAGAGCCTCGCCAACCTCCAGGCGTTCGCCTCCTTCGCGGACCCGGCCAACCGCGAGTGACCCGCCGGGGGCCGATAGGCTCTGGTGTCATGGCGACCTTGGTATTGCTCCGGCATGGCGAAAGCGTCTGGAACGCGGAGGGGCTGTTCACCGGCTGGGTGGACGTCGACCTGTCCGCGAAGGGGGAGAGCGAGGCGACCCGCGGCGGCGACCTGCTGCTCGACGCCGACATCACTCCCGACGTGGTGCACACCTCCCTGCTGAAGCGGGCCATCCGCACCGCCAACATCGCGCTGGACGTGGCCGACCTGCTCTGGATCCCCGTCAAGCGGTCCTGGCGGCTGAACGAGCGCCACTACGGCGCCCTCCAGGGCAAGAACAAGGCGCAGACGCGCGAGGAGTTCGGCGAAGAGCAGTTCATGATCTGGCGCCGCTCCTACGACACCCCGCCGCCGCCCATCAAGGACGACGACCCGCTGTCCCAGGTCAACGACCTCCGCTATGCCGAGCTGCCGTCCGAGCTGATCCCGCGCTCGGAGTGCCTGGCCGACGTCGTCGACCGGCTGCTGCCCTACTGGTACGACGCGATCGTCCCGGACCTGGCCGTCGGCAAGACCGTCCTGGTCGCCGCGCACGGCAACTCGCTCCGCGCCCTGGTGAAGCACCTCGACGACATCTCCGACGAGGAGATCGTCGGCCTCAACATCCCGACCGGCATCCCGCTCGTCTACGAGCTGGACGACGACTTCGCCCCGCTGAAGCGCGGCGGCGAGTACCTCGACCCGGCCGCCGCCAAGGCGGCGATCGAGGCCGTCAAGAACCAGGGCGCCGCCAAGAAGGACGACCCCAAGCCTCCCGCCCCGCCCGCCAAGGAGGCCAAGGAGGCCAAGAAGGAGAAGTCGAGGCGCGGCCGCAAGAAGTGATCCGCCGGGGGGCCGCCGCCGAGGCGGCCCCTCAGCCGGCGAACACGGCCCCTCAGCCGGCGAACACGGAGATGACGGCCCCGCCGACGACCGCGAGCCCGGCGAACGCCAGCGGCCCGGTCGCCCAGGCGCAGGCCCGCGCCTGCTCCTCCGTCGCCCCGGCCCTCACCAGGGCGCGCCGGACGTCCTCGTAGGGGCGCGCGCCGCGGTCGGGCGCCGGCATGAACGCCACGGGCGCGTACAGCACGCTCAGCACGAGGACCAGCGCCCGCGCGGGCAGCCCGCCGAGGGCCCAGTGGACCGCCAGCACGACCAGCGCGAACGCGGCCAGGCCCGCGATGTAGAGGACGACCGACGTCACGGCGGCCCACACGGCGTCCCCGCCCGCGGACCGCACGACCGGCCCCCAGATCATGCTGATCATCGACGAGCGCAGCAGGAACACCCAGGCCGTCAGCGCGACGACGACGGTGACGATCAGTGCCGTGTCCACGTCCCACCCCGGTATCGGTGCCTCCAGGGTGATCTTTCCAAAACCCGGCCGGGCGAGGGAAGGCGGCGGTGTCAGCCGAGGTCGGCGATCTCCTCGGGGCGCCGGCCGGTCACCAGGTAGACGACGTTCTCCGCCACGTGGACCGCGTGGTCGGCGAAGCGCTCGAAGTAGCGGCCGGCGAGCGTGATGTCGACGGCCGGTTCGACGCCGTGCGTCCACCCGGGGGACAGCAGGACGTCGAACAGGCGGCGGTGGAGCCGGTCCATCCGGTCGTCGTCGGCGTCCAGTTCGAGGCCCGTCTCCACGTCCTGCGACGCGATCACGCCGCCCGTCTTCGCGATCATCCGCTCGGCGGTCCGCCCCATCTCCAGGACGGTCGCCCGCAGCTCCGGCGGGACGGCCGACTCGGGATGCCGGCGGCGCGCGGTCCTGGCGATGTGCACGGCGAGGTCGCCCATGCGCTCCAGGTCGCCGCTCATCCGCAGCGCGGTGATCAGGGTGCGGAGGTCGCCGGCGACCGGCTGCTGCCGGGCCATCAGGTCGAAGACCGTCGCCTCGATGTCCGCGTCGATCTCGTCGACCTGCTCGTCGCCGCTGATCACCTCCTCGGAGAGCCGCAGATCGGCGTCCAGCAGGGCGGTCACCGCGCGGGCCATCGCGGACCGGACGAGGCGGGTCATCTCCACCAGGCTGTCGGTGAGGGAGCCGAGCTCCTCGTGGTAGGCGTCGCGCACGTGAAGTCCTCCGCAGGGGAACGGGACGGGGGCAGGCCCGCCGTGTGGTCGCGGGGCCTGCTCGCCCACGCCACAGCCTGCCGTCCCACCGTGAACGCCCCTGGAGCCGAAGGTGAACTTTCGGCTAACGGAGGGACCCGACCAGGGCAGACGGGCAGGGCGGGCCGGAACGCCGCCTACGATCCGAGGTGTGGAGGTCGAGATAGTGGCGGGCCTCGCCGGTGCGGCCGGGCTCGCGATCGGGCTCGCGACCGGCCTGGCGGTGCGCGTGAGCGAGCGGGCGCAGCGGGCCCCGGCGCCCCCCGCCCCCGCGGAGGCGCTGCCGCCGGGCGTCGCGTCGGTGCTGAGCGTCCTGCGGTCGTCGGCCGTCGTCGTCGACGGCGAGGACCGGGTGCTGCGCGCCAGCTCCGCCGCGCGCGCGTACGGGCTGGTCAGCGGCGACCGCCTCGTCGTGGACGAGGTGCTGGCGATGACCCGGCTCGTCCGCCGGGACGGCGAGATCCGGGAGAACGAGATCCAGGTCGGCCCGACCAGGGGGCGCGGCCGCGCCGACGGGCGCTGGTTCGCGGTCCGCGTCGCGCCGCTCGGCTCGCACGGCCTCGTCCTCGTCCTCGCCGAGGACCTCACCGACATGCACCGCACCGAGGCGATCCGCCGCGACTTCGTCGCGAACGTCAGCCACGAGCTGAAGACACCCGTCGGCGCGCTGTCGCTGCTCGCCGAGACCGTCGAGGGCGCCGCCGGCGACCCGGAGGCCGTCCGCCGGTTCGCCGGGCGGATGCAGTACGAGTCGACGCGGCTCAACAACCTCGTCCAGGACCTCATGACGCTGTCGCGGGTCCAGGGGGACGAGCCGCTCCCCGACATGGGGCCCGTCGCGCTGGACGACGTCATGGCGGAGGCGCTCGAACGCTGCCGGTTCAAGGCGTCCGCCAAGCACATCGAGCTGGCGTCCGGCGGCGAGGAGGACCTGCGGGTCCGCGCCGACCAGGAGCTGCTCGTCACCGCGCTGCGCAACCTCGTCGACAACGCCGTCGCCTACAGCGCCGAGCGCACCCGGGTCGTCGTGTCGGCGCGGCGGTGCGACGACCGGCGGGTCGAGATCAACGTGACCGACCAGGGCATCGGCATCCCCGACGCCGAGACAGGCCGCATCTTCGAGCGCTTCTACCGGGTCGACCCCGCCCGCTCCCGGCGGACCGGCGGGACCGGGCTCGGCCTCGCCATCGTCAAGCACGTCACCGGCAAGCACGGCGGCGACGTGACGGTGTGGAGCAAGGAGGGGCACGGGTCGACGTTCACGATCCGGCTGCCGCTGCTCGACGCGCCGTCCCGCCCCCGCCCGGCCGCGAGGACCGCGGACAGAGCTCACAACACCGCCCGGGAGGCAACACCGTGACCCGCGTGCTCGTCGTGGAGGACGAGGAGTCGTTCAGCGACGCGCTGTCGTACAACCTCCGCAAGGAGGGCTTCGAGGTGGCGGTCGCCGCCACCGGACCCGACGCGCTGGACCTCTTCGAGCGCAGCGGCGCCGACCTCGTGCTGCTCGACCTGATGCTGCCCGGGCTGCCCGGCACCGAGGTGTGCCGGGAGCTGCGCGCCAAGTCCAACGTGCCCGTGATCATGCTGACCGCGAAGGACGGTGAGGTCGACAAGGTCGTCGGGCTGGAGCTCGGCGCCGACGACTACGTCACCAAGCCGTTCTCCACCCGGGAGCTGATCGCCCGGATGCGGGCCGTCCTGCGCCGCCGGGGCGAGGCCGGGGAGCCGGCGCCCGCGGCGCTGGAGGCCGGTCCCGTCCGGATGGACGTGGCGCGGCACGTGGTCACCGTCGGCGGCGAGCCCGTCCAGCTGCCGCTCAAGGAGTTCGAGCTGCTGGAGGTGCTGCTGCGCAACGCCGGCCGCGTCCTGACCCGGATGCAGCTGATCGACCGGGTGTGGGGCGCCGACTATGTGGGCGACACGAAGACGCTGGACGTCCACATCAAACGCCTCCGCGCCAAGATCGAGGAGGTGCCGTCCACTCCGCGGCACATCGTGACCGTCCGGGGCCTGGGCTACAAGTTCGAACCCTGAGCGACGCGCCTGCACGAATCTGGAACGGCCCGTCCGGCTGCCGGACGGGCCGTTCCACATGGTGCGCCCAGCATGGGCGATTGCTTGGGGGTGAAAGTCCCCTGGAGGAAGAGGTGGTGCTAACTCCGAGCCGGAGGCAAGGGCGTCGTCGT
>NZ_JBEORG010000060.1:0-32209 GCF_040302145.1 Spirillospora sp. NPDC127506
TGGACCTTAGACAAGCCCATCATCGCAGGCCACGGGGCATCCCTTTTGTCGTTTCCGCAACCTGAACAGCAATCACCCGGTGGATCGAGGCTAAGTCCGCAGGCCTCGGTTGCTGCAGGAGCGGTTGCGCTCGAGACGGAGAGGAATTGGCGGAGGTACGGGGAAGGTCCGCCGTGGGCCAGGTAGTCACTGAGTTGCCGACTGCAGGCGGTCAGGGCTTGGAGGACGAAGTCGAGGGCGGCCTGAGGCTGGAGCGAGTTGGTGGTTTCGCCGCGCCAAATCCACAGGCGGGTTTCGGTGCCGTCCGGGTGGGAGGGGCACAGTTCGCTTCCCTCGGCCCGGATGGTCGGCGAGGCGGTGATCTGGTGTTCCAGTGCCTGGTCCCAGGTAGAGATGGTTCGCGGCGTGATCTTCAGGGCGATGCCGAGCTGGTCGGCGAATGGGCGGACGGTGTCGACGGCCCGGTCGAGCACGGTGAGCGTCTCATCGCAGGAGCCGCATGAGGCCTCTTCTCCCATTGCCACAGTCCAATAGTCGATGACCAGGGGTGTTCTGGGGGCGGAGCCGGCGGCGTCGGATGCCGTGGCGGCGTGCGCGGTGGCGGTCACGAGGTTCCTTCCTTCTGGTCGTTGGCCGACGGGGCGCAGGAGGCGCTTGTGGTGAAGTCGTCGCGGGCGCGTTCGAGCGCGTCGGCGATGCCGCGCAGTGTCTCGGCGAGTGGGTCGAATTGGATCTCGTAGAGGACGCTCCGCCCGGTCTTGGTCGCCCGTAGGACGCCTGCAGCCCGTAGAAGGGCGAGGTGTCGGGAGACGACGGACAGGTCGACGTCGAGGCATTCGGCGAGTTCCGAGACTGAGCAGGCGCGGCAACGCTCGGCGAGCAGATCCACCAGGCGGACACGCGTGGGGTCGCCCAGAGCGCGGAAGAGCTGGTGGCCCAGCACCGCACCAAGATCGCCCGTTGACTCAGGTTTGTTCACTTGCACAAGTATGCAAATATTAGCCTTGTGTGGCAAGCAGGAGCGTTTGTGGCTTCGTCAGGCGATACCCGGTAGCGACGGGGTAAGGAGAGCGCGTCCCAGGGCGGCGAGATCGTCGTCGAGGTGGGGGCGTCGGCGCAGGTGTTGGATGCGGGCCAGGTCGTTGACGATGGCGAGGACGGCCTGGGTGATCACGCGGGCTTCGGGTTCGATGAGGTCGGGTGTCTCGGTGGTGAGCAGTTGGACCCATTCGCCGACGTAGTCGTGTTGCAGGCGGCGGATTGTGCGTCGTTGGTCGTGGGGTAGGTGGACGACCTCGGTGATCAGTGCGCCGGTGAGGTGGCTGGAGGTCAGGGTCAGGTCGATGTAGGACCGGAGAAGTCGGGTGAGTGCCTGGCCGGGGGTGGACGCGGTGGCGAAGATGCGGCCGGCGTCCATGTGCAGGGCGTCGGCGGCGCGGGTGAGGGCCGCGACGAGGAGTTCGGACTTGGCGGTCACGTGGTTGTAGATGCCGGCGCCGCTGATGCCGGCGGCGGCGCCGATGTCCTCCATGCTGACGGCCTGGTAGCCGTGTTCGCCGAATAGGCGGGCGGCGGCGTCGAGGACGGATTCTCTGCGGGACGCGCGGGAGAGCCCGGTGTTGGTCGCGGCGTTGGGGCGGTCGGGCTTCTCCGGGGAGTCGGGGAGCGCGGTGCGGATCACGGCACCTCCGAGTTGCTGCAGGAGGGCGTGGAAGCGTGCGCGGGGAAGATGGGCGCTGTGGTGGGAGGGGCTGGCGAAGACGGCGAACAGTGCCCAGGTCAGCAGGTCGGCGTCGGCTGTGGTGAGGCCGGGTCTGGCTGCTTGGATGACCGGGGCGGTGTTCTCGGCGACGCCGCGGAAGCGGTGGCGTAGCCGGTCGCGGTCGGCGTCGGGAAGGTTCCGGGATTCGCGTTGCCAGAGGACTCCGAGGTCGCGGCGGTCCAGCGTGAGGGAGGCCATGACGTCCAGGAGGGTGTCGATGTCTCCTGGTGCGGTGTCGCGGACGGCGGTCTCGAACGCCGAAAGGCCGTCGTCGACGGTGCGGGCGAGCAGTTCCTGCTTGTTGCGGAAGTGGCGGTAGAGGGCCCCGGCCGTGATGCCGACCGCGCCGGCGATCTGGTCCATCGTGACGGTGTGGTAGCCGTGCTGGTGGAACAGGTCGGCGGCGGCGGTCACGATCTGCGCCTTGCGGTCGCGTGGGCGCCTGCCGCGTGCCGGATGCGTGCTCGTCCGGGTCATCGCGGTCTTGTCCTCGGTCGGCATCACGTGGGGAATGTTAGGTCCGTTCAGGAGTAGCCGCCGCCGCAGACGACGACCTGGCCGCTGATGTAGTCCGACTCTGGCAGGCACAGCAGGTAGACCGCTCCGGCGGCTTCCTCGGGGGTGCCGGCCCGGCCGAGCGGAATCATCTGCTCCATGGCGGTGAGCAGGCCGGGGTTGACGCCGACCTTGATCTGGCGTCCTTGCACGTCGATAGTGGAGTCGCTGTCGGCGGCGGCTTCGGTGAGGCGGGTGCGGATGAGGCCGTAGGCGACGGCGTTGACGTTGACCGCGTAGCGGCCCCATTCCTTGGCGAGGGTCTTGGTGAGGCCGACGATGCCGGCCTTGGCGGCGCCGTAGTTGGCCTGCCCGGCGTTGCCGCCGAGCCCGGCGATCGAGGAGATGTTGACGATCTTGCGGTGGACGCGCAGGCCGTCGGCTTGTTCGGCCTTGGCGCGGGCGCTGATGACCGGCTGGGCGGCGCGCAGGATGCGGAACGGTGCCTTGAGGTGGACGTCCAGGATCGCGTCCCACTGTTCGTCGGTCATCTTCTGGATGACGCTGTCCCAGGTGTAGCCGGCGTTGTTGATCACGATGTCGACACCGCCGTAGTTGTCGACGGCTGTCGCGACGAACCGGTCGGCGAAGTCTTCGTCGGTGACGCTGCCGACGCAGGCGACGGCCTCGCCGCCGGCGGCTTTAATCGCCGTCAGGGTCTCCTCGGCCGGTTCGGGGTCGAGGTCGTTGATGACGACGCGGGCGCCGTGGCTTGCGAGTTTGAGGGCGATGGCGCGGCCGATGCCGCGGCCGGAGCCGGAGACCAGGGCGATCTTGCCGTCGAGTGTTCCCACGGGAGTCCTTTCCGGTGCTGTCATGCCAGTGCGATGAGGGCTTGGCCGCGCAGCGTGATGGTGCCGTCGTTCAGTGCCACTTGGAGGTCGAGGCGGGCGCGCCGTTCTCCGTCGCCGTCCTCGATCGCGGTGACCTGGCCTGTGCAGATCGGCTCGGCGTGCAGCGGGGTGATGGAGGTGAAGCGGACGCTGTAGGAGCGGATGCGGTCCTGAGTGACCCAGCCGGTCAGGAGCCGGCCGAGGTAGGCCATGGAGAGCATGCCCTGCGCGAAGACGTCGTCGAGCCCGGCGTTGCGGGCGGCGTCGATGTCGATGTGGATGGGGTTGTGGTCGCCTGATGCGCCCGCGTACAGGGCCAGCGTCGTTCGGCTGATCTTCGGTAGCCGCAGGGGCGGCAGTTCGTCGCCCTCGTGCAGGTCGGTGAGGAGGGTCATGCTTCCGCCTTCTCCTGCTGAACAACGATGACGTTGCTCAGGTCGGCGATCGGCCGGCCGGCTCTGGTGACATGGGTCTGGCGGACGAGGAACCGCAGCGCGCCGCCCTTGCGCTCGTAGTCGTCGGTGATGCGGGATTCGAAGGTCAGGCTGTCGCCGGCGTGGCAGAGCGCGTGGTAGGTGAAGCTCTGCTCGCCGTGCAGGACCCGGTCGAGGTTGATTCCGGCCTCGGTCAGGAAGGCGAAGGGGTCCGGCCGGTCCATCTCCAGGCAGAACAGGAAGGTCGGGGGAACGGGCAGGTCGCGGTGGCCGGCACCGCGGGCGGCGTCGAGGTCGGTGTAGACGGGGTCGGTTTCCCCGATGGCCTTGGCGAACAACCGCAGCCGCCCGCGCTCTACATCGACGGTCGACGGCGGCGTGGACAAGCCGATCGCTGGTGATCCGGCCATCTCAGCTGGTCCTCTCGTAGAGGGTGACCACGGCGGCGCCGCCGAGCCCGATGTTGTGCTGGAGAGCCAGCCGGGCGTCCTCGACCTGCCGGGCGTCGGCCTGGCAGCGCAGCTGCCAGACCAGCTCGGCGCACTGCGCGAGGCCCGTGGCGCCGAGCGGGTGTCCCTTGGACAGCAGCCCGCCGGACGGGTTGGTGACGACCTTCCCGCCGTAGGTGTTGTCGCCGTCCAGGACGAACTTCTCCGCAGTCCCCTCGGGGGTGAGCCCGAGCGCCTCGTAGCTGATCAGCTCGTTGGTGGTGAAGCAGTCGTGCAGCTCCACCACGTCGATGTCGTCGGGCCCTACGCCGGCGTCGGCGTAGACGCGCTCGGCCGCGGCCCGGCTCATGTCGTAGCCGACGACCTTCATCATGTCTCCAGCGTCGAAGGTGGACGCGGTGTCGGTGGTGAGCGCCTGGGCGCGGATGGCGACGGAGGCATCCAGGCCGTGCCGCCGCGCGAAGTCGGTGCTGCAGACCACCGCGGCCGCCGCGCCGCAGGTGGGCGGGCAGCACTGCAGGCGGGTCAGCGGACCGTAGATGCGCGGGGAGGCCAGCACCTCCTCCTCGGTCAGCGCCGTCCGGAACACCGCGTAGGGGTTCGCGGCGGCGTGGCGCCGCGCCTTGACCGAGATCTTGGCGAACGTCTCGGGGGCGGTGCCGTGCGCGTCGGCGTAGGCCTGGCCGGCGCCGCCGAACAACTGCGCGGCGACCGGTGCGTGCGCGTCCGCTCCCTGGATCTGCGCCATCGCCGTCTCGGAGCGTTCGAGGGGGTCGGGGCGGTCGTCCCAGACGCTGGCGAGGGCGCCCGGGCGCATCTGCTCGAAGCCGACGGCCAGCACGCAGTCCACCTCGCCGCTCTGGACGGCCTGGCGGGCCAGCCACAGCGCAGAGGAGCCGGTGGAGCAGTTGTTGTTGACGTTGACGATGGGGATGCCGGTCTGCCCGAGGCTGTACAGGGCCGCCTGGCCGCAGGTGGAGTCGCCGTAGACGTAACCGGCGTAGGCCTGCTGCACCTGGCGGTAGTCGAGGCCCGCGTCCGCCAGCGCGACGCGGGCGGCTTGCTCGGCGAGCACCGTGTAGGGGGTGCCCGCACTGGGCTTGGAGAACGGGGTCATCCCGACCCCGGCGATCTGAACGAAACGGTCCACGCAGAACCTCCGCACTGGTGTCGTGCTGCTTGCTCTTGCCAACGGAGGTTAATCCATATTTACTTACGCCACCAAGTGCCCACTACAGACGCATGCTGTGATCTCAGGATCCACCATCGAATCTTCACTCTGGAGGGGTGATGGCGCTGCCTTCCCGGCTCGACCGCCTAGCGCTCCCACTCGTGGCCGCTCCGATGACCGACGTGTCGGGGCCCGACCTGGTGACCGCGGCGTGCCGCAACGGGGTGGTGGGCTCGTTCCCCACCCACAACGCGCGGACGCCGTCCGAGCTCGACGGCTGGCTGGAGCAGATCACCGCCGGCCTGGCCGACCTGGAGGACGAGGCCGCGCCGTTCGCCGCGAACCTGGTCGTGCACCGCTCGAACCAGCGGCTCGCGGGGGACGTCGCCTCCCTGATCCGCCATGAGGTGCCCCTGGTCATCACCAGCGTCGGGTCGCCCGCTCCCGTCCTGGCCCCGCTGCAGGACGCAGGCTGCCTGGTTTTCGCCGACGTCGCGAGCATGCGGCACGTCCAACGCGCGATCGACGCCGGCGTGGACGGCCTGGTGCTGCTGACAGCGGGCGCCGGCGGCCAGACGGGCTGGGCCAACCCGCTGTCGTTCGTCCGGGCCGTCCGCGGCCAGTTCGACGGGCCCATCGTCCTCGCCGGAGGCGTGTCGGACGGCGTCGCCCTGTGGGCCGCCCAGGCCCTGGGCGCCGATCTGGCCTATATGGGCACCAAGTTCATCGCGACCACCGAGAGCCTCGCCGACGACGCCTTCCGCCAGGCACTGGTCGAATCGTCCCTGGACGACGTCACCCTCACCACCGCCCTGAGCGGTCTACCAGCCAACTTCCTGGACGGATGGTTGAAGAAGGCAACGGCGGACGCCCCGCCGCAGGGCGCCGACGGGTTCGCGCAGCAACGGCTCCTCAACCAGCGCAACGTATGGAGCGCCGGCCACAGCGTCTCGGGAATCACCGGGATCCTCAGCGTCGCCGAGCTGGTCGAGCAGACCCTCCGCGAGTACGACCAGGCCCGGCAGGCGACGGCCGAGGCGCTCCAGCGGGCCACCGAGCACCGGCAATCCGCATCACCACGGCAATCCACGGCCACCCCAGGATCAGGAAGGTAGACGCCATGTGGGGAACTCTGCCCAAGGTCTTCGACCGGACGTGCACCTACTACGCCGACCGCACCGCCCTCGTGGACGCCGACCGGCGCCTCAGCTACGCCCAGATGCGCCAGTGGGCCAACCGGGTCGGTAACGGGCTCACCGGCCTCGGAGTCGGCAACGGGCATCGGGTGGGGCTCCTGATGCCGAACTGCCTGGAATTCATCCCGACGATGTGCGGGATCTGGAAGGCGGGCGCGGCGGTCACCCAGATGCCCACGCGCGCCTCCGCCGAGGACTTCCACTACTTCCTCGACGAGGTCGGGGCCTCGACGCTGATCTACCACGAATCCTTCGACGGCCAGATCACGCAGATCCGCGACCGGCTCCCCGAACTCCGGCACGTCATCCGGCTCGGCGGCGGCACCCCCGCGGCGGACGTCCTGGACTACGAGACCGCCTTCGCGACGCAGCCCTCGACTGCCCCGGACGTGGACATCAGCGTCGACGACCTGGCCTTCGTCGGGTTCACCTCGGGAACCACGGGCGTCCCCAAGGGCGTCCTGCAGACCCACGCCACCTGGTCGCACTACGCCATCACCGCCGGCCTGGAGATCGGCGACATCCGCCCCGGCGAGGTCTTCGCGCACGCCGCGCCGCTCACGCACTTCACCCAGACCTTCGTGATGCCCGTCTTCATGCGCGGCGGCACGAACGTCCTGCTGCCCGGTTTCGACCTCGACCTGCTGCTGGACACCATCGAACGGGAGGGCGTGACGGCCACCGCCGTCGTCCCCACGATCGTCTACATGCTGCTGGACCACCCCCGCCGCGAGAAGGCCGACCTGTCCACGCTCCGCACGATCATCTACGCGGGCTCCCCCATGGCCCCCGACGGGCTCCGCCGCGCCCTGGAGACCTTCGGGCCGGTCTTCGCCCAGACCTACGCCGGAACCGAGCCCGGCTACATGACCTGCCTGCGCAAGGAAGACCACCGCCTGGACTCCCCCGAGGGGATCGCCCGGCTGGCCTCGGCCGGACGCGCGATGTACCACGTCGATCTGACCGTCCGCGACGCCGACGGCAACCTCCTGCCGCCGGGCGAGACCGGTGAGATCTGCGCGTCCCAGCCCGGGCAGATGGTCGGATACGTCGATGCCGGGCGGGACGCCGAGGCGATGCAGGACGGCTGGGTCCGGTCCGGCGACATCGGCTACATCGACGACGCCGGCTACGTGTTCATCGTCGACCGCAAGAAGGACATGATCGTCACCGGCGGCTTCAACGTCTTCCCCCGCCAGATCGAGGACGTCCTGATCACCCACCCCGCCGTCGCCCAGTGCGCCGTCATCGGCGTCCCGGACCCTCGGTGGGGCGAAGCGGTCAAGGCCCTCGTCGTCACCCGGCCCGACACCCCGGTCGAACCCGGCGAGCTCATCGACCTGGTCAAGAAGCACAAGGGCAGCGTCTGGGCGCCCAAGAGCGTCGACTTCATCGACTCCCTGCCCACCAACCCCGCAGGCAAGATCGACAAGAAGTCGCTGCGGGCACCGTACTGGTCCGGCCGCAGCCGCCAGGTCAACTGACCACCCACCCTCCCCGCAACGCCCTCACCCGTTTCCGACCGCAGCAGAGCGGTCCTCTGCTGCACCCCCGGCGGAAGGACACCCACCCCACATGAGACGCGTAAGCCTGCCCAAAACCAGACCGACACTCCTGATCATCGGCACCCTCATGGCCGTACTGATGACGGTCACCGCCGCCCAGGCCCTCACCGGCAGAACACCGGCCAGAGCCGGCACCACCACACCGACGGCGGCGGCCGTCCCCTGCCAGCAGCTCACCGGCCTGGACCTCACCGCCCTGCCAGATGCCCCCACAAGGATCATCTCCGCGACGCACGTCGCCGCCACCGCCGACAAGCCCGCCTACTGCCAGGTCAAGGGCTACGTCTCACCCCAGATCCAGTTCGAGCTCCGGCTCCCCGAGCAGGGCTGGACCGGACGCTACGTGCAGCTCGGCTGCGGCGGCTTCTGCGGATTCGCCGCCCCCGACAACCCCAACCACTTCCTCCCCGGCGGATGCGCGCCCCCCGACGACGGGCGCGTCGTCCTCGGCGCCAGCAACGGCGGCCACATCGGCGTCGACTCGCGAGACGCCCTCTGGGCCCACTCGGACCCGCAGCTGCGAATCGACATGGCCTACCGGTCCGAGCACGTCACCGCGCTTGTCGCCAAGGCGGTCACCAAGGCCTACTACGGGCAGGCGCCCCAGTACTCCTACTTCGCCGGTTGCTCCAACGGCGGCCGGCAGGCGCTGATGGAGGCCCAGCGCTACCCCGACGACTTCGACGGCATCATCGCCGGCGCCCCCGGCAACAACCTCGTCGCACTGGCCGGCGAGTTCTTCCCCTGGATCGCCACCGTCAACACCGACGACAAGGGCCGCCAGATCCTCGGCCCGGACAAGCTGCCGCTCCTGCAGAGCAAGGTCATGCAGGCCTGCGACGCCACCGACGGGCTCACCGACGGCCTCATCAACAACCCGCGCAATTGCGACTTCGACCCCGGCACGCTGCGCTGCCCCACCGCCTCGCCCCAACCGACCTGCCTGACCAGAGACCAGGTCGACGTGGTCCGCAAGATCTACCAGGGACCGGTCGACGCCAAGGGCCGACGGCTGTTCCCTGCCGGACTCGCCAAGGGCACCGAAGCGGCCTGGCTCGGCTACGTGATCGCACCCCAAGGCCAGACCGGCGGCCTGGAGGCCCTCGGCTACAACTACCTCAAGTACTTCTCGTCCTGGAACAACCCACCCGCGTCCTACACCCTCAAGGACCACCGCTTCGACCTGCGCACCTTCAAGAAGCTGCGCGAGATGAGCGGCATCTACGACTCCACCGACCCCGACCTCACCCGCTTCCGCGACCGCGGCGGCAAGCTCATCATGTGGCACGGCTGGGCCGACCCCGCCATCCCGACCGAGAGCACCCTGGCCTACCACCACGCCCTCACCCAGCGGATGGGCGGCCCCAAGGCCACCGGGCGATTCGCCCGAACCTTCCTGTTCCCCGGCGTCTACCACTGCGTCCAGGGATACGGACCCGACACCTTCGACCTGTTCACACCCATCTACGACTGGGTCGAGAAGGGCACCGCACCCGAGAAGATCACCGCCGCGAAGAAGGACGGCGACCGGACCGTCCGGACCCGGCCCGTCTACCCCTATCCGATGCAGACCAAGTACACCGGCACCGGAAGCATCGATGACGCCGCCAACTTCACCGGCGTCATGCCCGGCAAGCAGCCCGACGACCGCTACCCCTGGGTCGGCGCCCCATTCCGCTCCGACTACCAGCAGACCTGCCGCTGGGAAGGCATAAAACTAAAGTGCACCCGGACCAGGTCCGCCTGAGCCCACACTGAAACACAGCCTGACGGGGACCGCGGGAGCGCGTAGTGCACTTGGCAGAACGCCACGGCACCAGCGCGCCCTGCGGTCCCACGCGGTCAAGGCGTTCCCCTCCCGCAGGCCACCGCACCGACGCCCACCGTTACGACGCCCGAACTGAGCGGGCTTTGTACCTCTGTCCACACCCTCAAACCGGCGAAGCCATTGGGCAGAGATGGCCGGCACAGGATGCGATCGGCTCGCGGACATCAAGTTTCATCTGAGGACTCGAACGGAATAGAAGGCGAGGCATCCGAACAGGCAGGATAATCCGTAGGCAATGTTCCGGCCGGTGCCACCGAAGAAGACGTAGAAGCAGGCTGCGAAAACGCAAACCAGGACGAGAACGATGTCCAGGATTCCGAGAATGAGCGCGAGCACAAGTCGGATCAAGAACCAGACGAACCCCAGGCCGTACCACTTCCCCATGGTGGAGTCGCCGTAGGCCCATCGACTCAGGGCCAGTGGACTGTAGAACGCGTCATCCCAGTAGCCGTTCCACCTGTCGATTCCTTTGTTCAGCAGGTTCGGCGGTGCCTCCTGGGCAGCGGCCTGAGCGGGCCTGAACTCGATGCTCCTCGTCTCGACCTGAGTGACATCGATCGTGACCGTCCGGTCGCGGACCTGGACCTTCGTCGTACCGTCCAGGGTGGCCTCGAACTCGCCCGCATGACCGCCGAGATCATAGACCTCGTCGAAACCGACTGACCGGTCCCGGAGCACCACACGGATGGCATCGGCAGGCCGCCGAGGCAGCGAGTACTTGGCGCCGATCGAGAACTCCCCCAGCGGCGTCACGACCGACTTGTCGCCGGTGACGACCATCCCGCTTCCCGGACTATAACTGATCTTGAAGGGAAGGAACGTCGGCTTGTACGACCCCTGGGCACCGCCACCGTTGCCGCATCCCGCAAGTCCGAACAGAACAAAGATCAGCAGCGGGGCGATGACGAGCCCAGTACGGCGAGCCATATCGCCGGAGCCTAAGGTGAAATACGCCCGACGACCATGTCAAACGACACAAACACGAAGTCTTTCGGGGGTGTGTCTTCCCATGCTGTCGGGTGCATCCTCACCACTCGATAGATGATCATTGAGGGACATACGTTCCGTGGCGTGGTGAGACGACGTACAGCCTGCGGCCCCTTGAGGCAGGCCTCGGCTTGGCTGAGTGGACGATCGCCAAGTGCATCCCGTCGGTTGTTGGAAGGGATGACGGTGATCTTGGTGGAGCCGACGGCGGTCAGGTGGTTGCGCAAATCGGCGGAGGTTGACGGCTCCCGGGTGGTGCGAGGATGCGGTCATGGCCGACCTCCGTAAGCGCGAGCCCCGGACGATCAAGGCGCATCTGGCCACGGTGACCTTGCGCGGCGACCACGTGGAGATACGCCGAAGCGGCTTGGCACGCATAGCAGCCGAGCGGCACACGGTGATCCCCTTGGCCGACATCGTCCAAGTGCAATGGAAAGATCCCACGATGCTGGTCAACGGGTGCGTCTTCATGGCTACAGCCGAAGATGTCAAGACCGTGAAGGCGCTGGGGACGACCAAAGAGACGGCGATCGGAGGTAACTCGCACACCGTGCTGTTCACCGGGTATCAACGCAGGCGCTACGCAGAACTGCGTGCCGTGCTGAAGGCACTCCTGCCGGACGTCCCCACGGCACCGGCGGGATAGGCGCCTTCTGGCACCTACTGGATCCAGCCTGCCCGCAGAGAACACGGCCGGGAGGTGTGCCGGCGGTCTATTCGAGGTCGAGTTGGGCGGTGATGTCGCGGACGGCGTCTCGGGCGGTTCTGGCAGAGCCGACCAGGGTCGCCGAGCCGGGGCCCGTCCAGTCGCCGTATCCGAGCAGGTGCAGCCGGGGTTCAGCCAATGACCGGGTTCCACCGCCGGTCGGTATGCGCCCCGTCCCGTCACGCAGGCCGAGCGGCGTGAGGTGACTCAGCGCCGGGCGGAAGCCGGTGCACCAGATGATCGCATCGCAGTCCTCGATTCTGCCGTCGGGCCAGGCCACGCCGGTTGGGGTAAGGCGGTCGAACATCGGCTGGGCGCGCAGAACGCCCCGATCCCGGGCGTCCCGTACCGCAGGCACGGCGACAATGTCGCCCAGTCCGCCGATGCCGCCGGAGTCGGCGTGCCCATCGCGGAGCTGGCGGATACGGCGAGTGGCCAACTCAAAGAGGGCACGTCCGTCGAGGTCGTCGGGGAGGAAGCGCGGCGGGCGCAGGGTCGTCCAGATCGTTGTCGCCCGCGACTGCAGGTCTGCGGTGATCTGGGCGGCGGAGTTACCCGCGCCGACCACCACGACGCGCTGCTCGCGGAAGTCATCGGGCGTGCGGTACTGCGCGGTATGGAGCTGACGGCCTTGGTAGTCGCCGCGTCCCGGATAGTAGGGCAGGTAGGGGCGCCACCAGGTCCCTGTCGCGCTGATGACGTGCCGGGCCCACCAGAACTCGGTCGCGCTGTCCAAACGGAAGAGATCGCCGTCGCGGTGCACCGCGTGGATGCGCACTGGCCGGTGTATCGGCAGGTCGTAGCGCTTCTCGTAGGCGGTCAGGTAGTCGACGACGTGGGCGCCGGGTGGGTAGCCGTGATTCCAGGGCGGCATCGGCCAGCCTGGGAGCGAGCTGTAGCGGGCGGGTGAGAACAGCCGTAGCGACTCCCACATATGCGGCCAAGCCCCGCCCGGCTCTTCCTGTGCGTCGAAGATCGCGAACTCCCTGCCACTGCGGCGCAGGTAGAAACCGGCGGCCAGACCCGCCTGACCGCCACCGATGACGGCGACGTCGAGAACATTGGTAGGCATGTGTCATTCCTCGTTCCTGCGCGGTGCCAGGCGCGGGGCGGGCATGCGTACTGCCGATGGTGCGGCCGACGGCCGGCGTCCTGTGGTGCGGGCCGTTGCGGTACCGGCGGCGAGTACTGCGGCCAGGACGGCGATGACGGTCAGCACCAGAAACATGCGGGGGTATCCGCCGAGTCCGGCGGCGATGGCGGCTCCGGCGAAGGGCGCCACGGCGGTGGCGGTGGTGATGGGCGCGGCGAGGATGCCCGACAGGGCGCCGTAGGACGCGGTGCCCCAGCGGTCGGAGACGGCGGTCGCCTGGAGCAGAGTGGCGATGCCCCGGGTCGTGCCGGCGAGGAAGGCGACGGCGATGAGCAGCGGCACGGGTCCGGGGATGGCGGCGAGGGCGGCGGTGGTGGCGGCCGACAGGGCGAGGATCCAGACGGTCCGTGCGCGGACGCTGGTGCGGCGGACGAGGGCGCCGTAGCCGAGGCGCCCGGTGACCTGGCCGATCCCGCCGAGGCCGAGCGCCCAGGCGGCGGTGCTGCCGCTGGCTCCGCGGGAGGTGAGCAGCGGGATGAGGTTGATCATTACCGCGTACATCGCGAACGCCGACAGGGTGAGCGCGGCGGCCAATAGGAGAAACGGCCTGCTGCGCATGGTGGCCGACACCTCGGACCCGGTCTGCTCGTGCGGGCGGCTGGGCTTGTCCGGTGAGGCCTGGGGTGGCGGGGGCCAGGGGCGGTGCAGGGCCAGCAGGTGCAGCGGGACGGTCACGACCGCCAGGACGGCGGCCAGCACGAGGTAGACGCCGCGCCAGGTCAGGTGGGCCGACAGTGTGTCAGTGAGCGGCGCGAAGACCGTGCTGGCCAGGCCTGCGACCAGCGTGAGAGTGGTCAGGGCGCCGAGGTGGCGCGGCGCGTAGTAGCGGGTGAGCGCGGCGAAGGCGGGCTGGTACAGCACGGCGGACATCGCGACGCCGGCCAGCAGCCAGGCTCCGGCGAACGTCCAGAGGGTGGGCGCGGCGGCCACGGCTAGGACGGCGAGCACGGCGAGCGCCGAGCCGCCGGTCATCAGGACGCGGGGGCCGTGCCGGTCCAGCGCGCGCCCGACCGGGACGCCGCCCAACGCGGCGACGATGAGCGAGGCGGAGAACGCGGCGGTGATGGCCGCGGTGGACCAGCCGGTGTCGCGGGTGATGTCGTGCGCGAGGACGGGGAAGGCGTAGTAGAGCACGCCCCAGCTGGTGATCTCGGTGACGCAGAGGGCGAGCAGCGGGACGCGGGACACCGTGCCGGGGCCGGCGGCGGAGGTGTCCGCCGCCGATCCCGGTGCGGGAGTGCCACGGCTCATCAGGTCGTCGCCCCGTCAGGCACCACTGTGTTCGGCCTCTCCGGAGTAGCCGTGCACGTGCCCGGTTGCGAATCCCAGGCCAGCGGGGGCTCCGATGCCGATGCTGACCGGTTCGGGGGCCGTGGGGCCGCAGCATGATCCGCCGTCGGGTTCGGACTGGGCGGCCGGGGCGGGCGTCGCCTCGGTGGAGCACGAAGTCCCGCAGCCGTCATCCTGGCCGGCGCTCGGGTTGGCGGCGCCCGGTAGCAGGTCGTCGGTGACCAGGCTGGTGGAGCACACGCCGGTCTCGGGCAGGTCGAGCTGGACGGTGTCGGCTGCCTCGCGGTCGCCGGAGAGCGCGGCGACGATGGAGCGGACCTGCTCGTACCCGGTGGCCATCAGGAAGGTGGGGGCGCGGCCGTAGCTCTTCATCCCGGCCAGGTAGAAGCCGGGCTCGGGGTGGGCGAGGTCGCGTTCGCCGTGCGGCGGGACGGTCCCGCAGCTGTGGAAGTTGGGGTCGATCAGTGGGGCGAGCTTGGCGGGTGCCTCGGTGGCGGGGTCGAGTTCGACCCGAACCTCGCGCAGCATGTCCAGGTCGGGCCGGAACCCCGTCGCGGCGACCACGATGTCGCCTTCCAGGACGCGCGGGCCGTCCGGAGTCTGGCCGTTGACCTGGACGGATCCGGCTTCACCGTCCGGGGTGGCGACGCCGGTGATGGTGAAGCCGCGGACCAGGTCGATCTCACCGTTGTCCACGGCCGCCTTCAGGCGGGTGCCGAGCGCGCCTCGTGCGGGGAGGCCGTCGGCGTCGCCGCCGCCGTAGAGCCGGGCCACCGATGCGCCACGCACGGCCCAGGTGATGCGGGTGCCGGGCTCGTTCTCGGCGAGTTCGGCCAGGGCGAGGAGGGTGTTGGCGGCCGAGTGCCCCATCCCGACCACCAGGGTGCGGCGGCCCGCGAAGCGGGACCGGTCACGGCCCAGCACGTCCGGCAGCGGGCCGGTGATGTGGGCGGCTGCCTGGTCCTCGCCGGGAGCGGGCAGGCCGGAGTGGCCGAGCGGGTTGCTGCGGCCCCAGGTGCCGGACGCGTCGATGACCGCGCGAGCGGCGATGTCGTCCACGGCTCCGTCCGGGCCCACGGCGCGGACCAGCAGCGGGCGCTCCTCGCGGCCGACCGTGCGGGTCACGTCCACGCCGTGGCGGGTCACGGCCACTACGCGGGTGCCGGTGCGGATCCGTCCGGCCAGCGCGGGGACCTTGGCGAGCGGTGCCAGGTAGTCGCGGAGGAGTTCGGCGCCGGTCGGCAGGGCCTCGGGGTCGGGCAGACGCCACCCGGTCGGCTCCAGAAGCCGCCGGGCGGCGGCGTCGGTGTCGTATCGCCATGGCGAGAACAGCCGGACGTGTCCCCACTCTGAGATCGCCGCGCCCACCTCTCCCCCGGCCTCCAGGACGAGGAAGTCCTGGTCGCGTTCGGCCAGATGGGCGGCGGCGGCCAGCCCGACCGGTCCGGCGCCGATCACCACGACCGGCAGCCCGTCGAGCGGCCCCTGCTCGACGCAGCCGCAGCCGGCGTCGGTCTTGGCCTGCTGGACGGTGGCACCGGGGTCTACGGCCTGCTCGGCGTCGGTGCAGCACGCGCTGACACCGCAGCAGCTGCTTGCGCTGGCGGGGGCGTCCGGGGAGGCTGCTGGCTCCGGTCGTCCGGTTTCGTCGTTCACGATGACTCCTTTGTCGGTTCGGTCATGGGTGTCGGGCGCCGGGGAATGCTGTCAGAGGCGGGTGCGGTAGGCGGCGGTCGTCACGCGGTCGATGTGTGCGGCGGAGCGGCATGTGGGCGTGCAGACCTGGCCGCAGGTCTCACAGAAGGACACGGCCTTGACGCGCCGGGCGGTGATCCGGGCGAGCAGCGTCTTCATCTCCGACTCCTTGTTTAGATGCTTGTCTAAGCAGGCGCCAGTTTGCATCACTGGATAGATAGATGTCAAATTAGATGCATGTCTAAGATGCTGGAGCTTGAGGACGTGACCGACCCCGGCTGCTGCGCGCCATTGAGCGGTCCGGCGTTGAGCGAGGCGGAGGCCGCCGAGCTGGCCAAGGTGTTCAAGGCGCTGTCCGACCCGGTGCGGTTGCGTCTGCTGAACATGATCGCCTCGGTGGACGGGGGCGAGGCGTGCGTGTGCGATCTGACGGGCGCGTTCGACCTCACCGGGCCGACCATCTCCCACCATTTGAAGGTGCTGCGCCAGGCCGGGTTGATCGAGGGGGAGCGGCGCGGCACGTGGGTGTACTACCGGGTGGTGCCGGACAGGTTGACCCGACTGTCGGGTCTGTTCACCCTGCCGGCTCTAGTCCCGGCCTGATTCCACACGCCGTCTTGCTCTGGAGGCGGTCATCGGGTGGACGTCAGCGCGCCGTCGGAGGTGCGTACCTGCTTGCGCAGCCGGGTGAGGACGTGCCGGGCGTCGGCGGCGACTCCGCGCAGGGTGGCCGAGGCGAAGGAGCGCTGCCATTCCAGGCCGACGAATCCCAGTCCCGGATGGGTGGCCGAGACGCCGCCGCGATGGCGGGGCTGTCCGTCGCCGTCCAGTGCGCCCAGCGGGGCGAGGTACTCCACGCCCGGCCGGAACCCGGTGGCCAGCAGCACCACGTCGACGTGTTCGCGGGTTCCGTCGCTCCAGAGGACCTGGTCGCCGTCCAGGCGGGTGAACATCGGGCGGCGGTCGGGGTTGCCGGTGGCGATGGCGTCCCGGTAGGTGCCGGTGTCGAACACCGGGGTGCCCTTGCCGCCGGTCAGCAGCGGGCGCGCCCAACCGGCGGCGTCCAGCCCGGTGCGCTGCAACCAGATGTGCATGTCGACCCCCAGCACGCGCTGGGGCATGAAGCGGAGCGGGTGCCGGGTCGCCAGCGTGACGTCGGCGACCGCGGCCAACTCGATCGCGATCTGCACGGCCGAGTTCCCGCCTCCCACGACCACGACACGCCGGCCGGTGAACGGGCCGGGACGCCGGTAGTCGGACGAGTGCAGCACCGTGCCGGGAAAGCCGTCCAGTCCCGGCAGGTCCGGGCGGTGGGGGCGGCTGAATCCGCCCGTCGCGGCGATCAGCAGCGGCGCGGCGAAGATCTCGCCGCTCGTCGTGATCACCTCGAACCCCGGTCGTGTGCCGTCCTTGGCAGCCACGACCGTTTTGACTCGGCGACCGGTGCGGATGTCGGCGTCCAGATGGGCGGCGTAGTCGGTCAGGTAGGCCACGACCTCGTCCCGTGTGGGGTAGCCGTCCGGATCGCCGGGGAACTCCGCTCCGGGCAGTGCACTGCGCCTGGCCGGTGAGAACAGGGTGAGGCTGTCGTAGTACTGCGGCCAGGACCCGGCCGGCTGGCCGGCCGCCTCCAGGACGATGGGCACCAAGCCCAGGGACCGGGCGATGCGGGCGGTGGCCAGACCGGCCTGGCCACCGCCGACGATGACGAGTGGTGCGGTGAGCATGGAGTCAACATATCAATATTTCATAAAATAATGAAGTGTTGATATGTGGCGTATGCTGGGCGCACACCTTGAGAGGAGCCAGCAGCGATGGTCGAGCCGGTCGAGAAGGCGGCCCCCGCACCGGGCGGTTGCGGGGCGGCGCCGTCCGTTCAGCTCGGCGCCGGAGCGCGCGAGTTCCTCAAAGCGCTGGCCAGCGAGCAGCGGCAGCAGATGCTCGAACTCTTCGCCGGCGGCGTCGAACTCACCGTCGGCACCGTCGCCGAGCGCCTCGGGGTCGGCCAGTCCAACGCCTCGCAGCAACTCGCGCTGCTGCGGCGGGGCGGCCTGCTCACCTCGCGCAGGGACGGCAAGCAGGTCTTCTACCGCATCGACTCCGCCGCGGTCGACCGGTCACTCGCCGAACTCCGCGACTACCTGCACACCTGCTGCCCACCCGGCGACTGAGCCCCCTGGCGCGGCTCACCGCACGCCCCCGGCAGACCCGGCTCTGGAGCAGCCAGACCGGGCAGAGCACACGTTGCCGAGGACGTCACGCCCCGGCGCCCGGCTCTGCCCTTCTCCTTCACTTGTCCGATAGGAGCTCGCCGACCAGGTTCTCGATGCGCGTGCGGATTTCGTCGCGGATCGGGCGGACGGCGTCGACGCCCTCTCCGGCGGGGTCATCGAGGGTCCAGTCCAGGTAGCGCTTGCCGGGGAAGACCGGGCAAGCGTCACCGCATCCCATGGTGATGACCACGTCGGATGCCTGGACGGCGTCGACCGTGAGCACCTTGGGGGTCTCTGCGGAGATGTCGATGCCCTCCTCCGCCATCGCCTCGGCCACCGCCGGATTGACCTGGTCGGCGGGCGCGGACCCGGCGGAGCGCACTTCGATTCGGTCACCGGCCAGGTGGGCGAGGTAGGCGGCGGCCATCTGGGAGCGTCCGGCATTGTGCACGCAGACGAACAAGACGCTGGGCTTGGCGGAGCGAGCCTGATCAGGCATCGGCGTTCCTTCGCTGTTCGAGGCCGTGCCGGCCGACGGTGGTGAGCACCTCGGTGGCGAGCGGGTCGGTGACGGTCATCGTCGTGTCATCGCACCGCGGGTGGGAATCGGCGACGCAGCCACAGCGACAGGTACACCAGACCGACCAGGACTGGAACCTCGATCAGCGGGCCGACCACGCCCGACAGGGCCTGCCCGGAGGTGACGCCGAAGGTGCCGATGGCGACGGCGATCGCCAGCTCGAAGTTGTTCCCGGCGGCGGTGAAGGCGAGCGTCGCGGTGCGCGGGTAGGGCAGCCGGACGGTGCGTCCAAGAGCGAAGGATCCGCCCCACATGAGCGCGAAGTACGCCAGCAGCGGCAGCGCGATGCGGGCGACGTCGGCGGGCCGGCCCGTGATGGTGTCGCCTTGCAGGGCGAACAGGATGACGACGGTGAACAGCAGCCCGTACAGCGCAACGGGGCCGACCCGGGGCAGGAACCGCTCCTCGTACCAGGCGCGGCCACGGGCGCGTTCACCGAAGCGGCGGGTGAGGTAGCCGGCGGCCAGCGGGACGCCCAGGAACACCAGCACGTTGACCACGATCTTGCCGACGGAGAAGTCCGCTTCATCGGTCGCCAGGCCCAGCCATCCGGGCAGGCCCTGCAGGTAGAACCAGCCGAGCGCACCGAACGCGATGACCTGGAAGACGGAGTTGAGGGCGATCAGGACGGCGGCGGCCTCCCGGTCGCCGCAGGCCAGGTCGTTCCAGATGATGACCATCGCGATGCAGCGGGCCAGCCCGACGATGATCAGACCGGTGCGGTACTCGGGTAGGTCCGGCAGGAAGATCCAGGCCAGCGCGAACATCACCGCCGGGCCGATCACCCAGTTCAGCAGCAGCGAGGTCAGCATGAGGCGGCGGTCGCCGGTGATGGTGTCGAGCCGGTCGTAGCGGACCTTGGCCAGCACCGGGTACATCATCACAAGCAGGCCCAGCGCGATCGGCAGCGAGATCCCGCCGGCCTCGACCTCGGCCAACGCGTGGTCCAGTCCGGGAACGGCGCGTCCCAGCCCGAGGCCGAGCACCATCGCCGCGATGATCCACACCGGCAGGAACCGGTCGAGGGTCGACAGCCCGGCGACCACCCCCGCGTCCTGCGGACGTGTGGCGGCACCAGAGTCTTGCGTGCTGGTCACGTGCACGGCCTCTTGCGCTGATCGGTCTGGGCCTCGCGGGCGGCGGCGGCCAGTTCTCCGAGTTCGGAAGCCAGATGCTCCAACGCCTCGGGGCGCAGCCGGTAGTAGGTGAACCGTCCGCAGGGCTCGGTGTCCACGAGCCCCGCTTCGCGCAGCGCCCGCAGGTGGTTGGAGATATTGGTCTGCCTGGCACCGGTCTCCTCAACGAGGTGACAGTTGCACAACGCCTCTTCAGCCAGCAGCGACACGATCTGCGCACGCAGCGGATCGGCCAGCAACTTCAACACATCAGTCTGAGCTGACATCACGCTTGGATGATACATACCGCCGGGAACAGTCCATTGGGACACCCACTACAGCGAGTGTCGCGATACTTCACCGGCACAAACGACGTGGTCCACGTGGAGCTGCCAACAGCGCGCCTAATTGTGTGAGCATCATCACTGTTGGTAGCCAAGTGTGGTGATCACTAACTCGCAGTCCCCGCCAGAAGCGCGGGTGCCGCCTGAGCCCGATGAGCCATGGCGTGTCCATCCGCGCCGCCGACACCGGCGCCCTCGCGACCGACGCCGCTGGACGGCACCTGTGGTCAGCGCCGGACTGGCCGTCCTTGGCACCATGGCCGTCTTCCATCTCGCAGGGGCGTTCAGGGCGGCCCCATCGTCTCCGCTGCCCTGGACAGACGCGACGACCCTGAACTACCGGTTGAGCCCGTCCCTGACCGGACGGGCCACCGCACCCGAAAGCGGACGCTCTCCGAGCCGCACCCGACGTGATCACGATCGGCCGAGTAGCGAGGACGGGACGACGTGGCACCGGCGGAGGCTGTACCCGGCAACCGCCGGGTACAGGGTGACATCGGTCATCTCCTGCGCGCGCCGCCGGACTCATCCCCTAGGGAAACGACTTATGTTGGACAGTAAGGGGTACGACGGCCTGAGCCGAGGAGATGGGGCCGGTGAGCGGGACGATGCACCAGGTCTGGATCGAGGCCGGCGGGGGCCATGACCTGGTCCGCGCCGATGCGATCGTGATGCTCCGACTGGACGGGACCGGAAGGCTGACCGCGCAGCTGCGCGACGACGCCAAGGTCAGTGTGACCCTGCTGGAAGGCTCATCCGACGCCCACCCGCCCGACGACTTCCACCGCCGGCTGATCCAGACCGTCGCCGAGCTCGCCGACTCCAGCGGCGCACAACTCGTGCGCCCACGACACGAGGGAGGCGTCTGGAGCTGGACCAGCGACCCCCTCTAGGGGCCCGTCGCATGTAGGCTCCGCAGGCAGGCCTCGCTGTTCCAGCTCAGAAGGTAGAAAAGCCGTGGAACTGCGCCAGCTCAGCTACTTCGTCGCTGTCTGCGAGGAGCTCAACTTCAGCCGCGCGGCGGCCCGCGAGCACATCGTGCAGTCGGCGCTGAGCCAGCAGATCCAGCGGCTGGAGCGAGAACTGGGCGTGCGCTTGCTGGACCGCACCACCCACTACGTCGCCGTGACCCCGGCGGGGGCGGCGTTCCTGGTCGAGGCCCGGCAGATCCTCGCCCATGTGGCACGCGCCGCCCAGGCCGCCAGGACCGCGCAGAGCAGCTCGCCCACGCTGCGGGTGGGCATCATCGATGCCAGTTACGACTCGATGCCGCAGATTCTGCACGAGGCCTAGGCGCTCTTCCCGGATCTGGTAATCCACCAGGTGGAGGCCGGTGTCCCAGAGCAGTATCAGCGACTCGTCGATGGGCGCATGGACGTGGGCATCGGCCGGGCCGCGCTGGCCCCCGCCGGGGTCGCCTCGCACCTGTTCCGCCTGGACCGTCCCGCTGACCCGGCGACCAGCTGACAAGGACGACGGGAGGTGCTCGATGAGCATGAGGGACGATTACCTGTGGCTGATGAAGGGACTGATCGGCGGCATGGTCATCGCGCTCGTCCTCGTCTGCGCGGTCATCGCCGCAATCGCCGTCGTCGTCTCCTGACCCGTGGACGGAGCAGAGTCACCCACGTCCACAGAGCGTCACGAACCACCCGGTGCACCCGGCCGCCTATTCGCAATTGCCAACGGCGATTGCGGAACTGCGCGTGCACGGCGGGTTCACAAGTGGACGAAAGTGCGGCGGCCGGGCGGCGGGCCGGTATCGATGTGCCGCGGGTCTTCTCGCAGCCGTCCGCCTTCGGATTCCCACACGCGCTCTGAGTCGTCCTGCGCAGTGGCGGCTTCGTCGCGCCGGCGGTCGGCACGGTCCGTCCGGCCGTGTCCTGGGGTGAGGGCAGAAAGCAGGTCGGGAGTGTGGATGTGGTTGCGAGGGTGGGCGGCCAGTTCCATCGCTGTCTCGGCTTCAGCCGGAGGTGTGGGAGACGGGACGGTGAACAGGTCGACGCGCCGGCCGTCGGCATGGATGGCGGTGAGCAGCCCGGAGGGCAGGGAGTCGAACCAGCTGAGCCGCACCACCCGGGCGTCTGCCGGGCCGTCGACGCGCAGTCGACGCGGGTGGCTGTCCCAGTCGTCCTTCCGGAGCAGGACGTGGGTGATGGGGCGGCGGCCGTCGGCGGGATCGTGGTCTTGCAGGGCCAGGATCAGCCCCGGCAGCTCAGAGACAGGGTCGGTCGAACGCGGCCACCAGGCGCCGTCCAGCACCATCCGCGCCGAGCCGGGAGGAGCCGCGGGGCTCAGCCGCAGCCGTGGAGTCCAGGGCGGTGAAAGGCTGATCGTGCGACGTTCGGTAGCTGTCCACATGCTCAGGCGCCTTCCGCTGGCTTTGGGTGATGCGGCGGGTCGTTTTCTCCCCAGTGGCGCTCGCGGATCGGTGGGCTCGAGCGCATGCCGCGCCACTTGCGGGATCAGCCCTCAGAGGGAAGCTCGCCGTTTGCCGGGTACTTTCCTATCGTACTCCCAAATCATCATTCTTTACGAAAAGGGAAAAAATACTCTCGGGACGATCCGCCCAGGCACCTCGACAGCGTAGCCGAAAATCCGTTCTTGATCCTCTTTAGGTTTCCGTGGAGGCGACGGTCATCGGCACGAGTGATGATGCGTGTGCGGAGTGCCTGTGTCCAGAGACCGCGACACAGAGCTTGACTGGGAAGCGGCTGGTCGCTGCTGGGGCCGTGCCGGCTGATCCAGGGCCGTCCGCTCCTCCCCGAGTTGGGCGGGCCTGGATCGGCGGCACGCCGCGCCTACGCCGGCGGGCACCGGTGCCGTCCGCTGGCGCCTCACAGGCCGGGTGGCGTCTGATTCAGCGTGCCAGCGGGTGTTCTTGTAGCCGTCCCCCTCCGATCCCCCGGCGTTCTGCGCCGCCGATTGTGTCCGGGCGGGATCGCCCGGGCCGGTCGGCCTGTCAGGGGCGGTCGGTCGTTTCCAGGGCGGCCCGTGCCACCGCATCGTCGGCGTAGGCCGGGACGGTGAGCAGGTCGACACGACGGCCGTCGGCATAGATCGCGGTGAGCAGTCCGGCGGGAAGGTTGCCGAACCAGCTGAGCAGCACCTCCCTGGTGTCCTCTGGGCCGTCGACGCACAGCCGACGGGGATGGGCGCCCCAGTCGGTCGCGCGCATCATGATGTGGACGATCGGGCGATGCTCGTCGGGCGGCCCCTGCGCTTGCAGCGCCAGAACCAGTCCGGGCAGTTCCACGGCCGGATCGACCGACCGGGGCCACCAGACGCCATCCAGCAGCGTGCGGCCCGAGGCGTCTTGCATCGGACCAGCGCGGTCGGTCGGGGCCAACGGCCGCATCGCCAGCCGAGGAGTCATGGACGGAGAAAAGCTGATGGTCGTTCTTCGTTCGGCGGTGGTTCGCACAGAGCCGCGCCCCTCTCCCGAGAGGCGCGGGCAGCGACCCCCGGTGCGTTGTCGGCGAGGGACGGGCCGACCCGACACTTCGCTCCCTCCGCAGATGCGGCAGGAGCGATTCTCAGGGCGACCGGCAATCAAGCCATCCCCATATAGAGACAATGCCCCCGTTTATCGGATATCTACATCATACTCACGATTTTCTGACTTTTCCGGACGGAGGGCAGCAAAATTCAATTGCCATTCGCTGCACTTCTCTTGGCCTTCGCCGAGTGGCGGCGACCGCGGCCTCCCTGTGCGGTCTCGCCTCTGCCGGATGCGGCGGAGTCTCAGAATCTGCGACGCCGCCACAGTGCCGGCGAACCGGCGCCCTCACGGTGTCGGCGTGGCTTGATCCCGTACATCAGGACGAGCAGGAACACTCCGGCGAGGAGGCGGGTCAACCGGGCGGGACGACGCCATTGGCCGGATGATCGCAGTCTACGCGCGTGGCGGTGGCTTCCCTCCGGTGATGGCCGAACGCCTTCGAGCCCGCCGAAGGCAGCCGGTGACGTAGTGTGGTGCTACCGAAGGCATCTCGCGCGCAGGCCGCATTGCCGGCGCCGTCCTCGGTGATGTACTGCCCGGCCCTCGACAGGCCGAGATTGGGGCCTCCGACATGGCCCACAGCGTCCCGCTCGCGGACCCCGCCGCCGCAGCCGCGCCCCTGCTTCCGCCACCGGTGGCGCCGCGGTTGCGGTTGACGCCGGGCGGCGCTGGACGCGGGGTCATGGACGGCGGCTGGTGGCCCCGGTCCCGCGACGCCGCGGTCGAACTCACCGCATTGGTGACCGCCCTGGCCGGGCGGTCGGGCATGACCGCCGGCCGTTTGATCATCGACTCGGGCGACTGGGACCGCGTGCCGCTTGGCATCGCCGTCCTGGGTCGGGAGATCGGAGTGGGCCGGCTTCCCCGCCTCGACCACATGGTCGCGGTCGCCTGCGGCCGTGCGGAGCCGCTCTTGCTTCTGGTCGTGCCGCCCGAGACACGCCCGGCCTCGGCTGAGGCGGCTCTGGCCAGGGCGTCCGCCGGGGCGGGCTTCGCACTGCCGGAGGAGATCCTGGCCTCTTGCGACATTTCCACCGCCCGCCCCTGAGCCGCCGCTCCCACGACAGACCCCATCGCCTGACCGTTCCGCGGCCCGGCTTCCGGACCCGCGGCCCGGTAGCGGGGTGCGTACGCCCGCGGCCGTCAGCCGGGGATGCGGAGGGCGAGGAGCGCGACGTCGTCCTCGCCGCTGGGCTCTATGCGCTCCAGGAGCTGGTCGCACAGGTCGGGCAGGGGAAGCTGGGCGAGGTGGGAACCGTGGCGGCGGAGGCTGGTGAGGCGGTCGGACAGGTCGCTGTCGTGGGTCTCGATGAGACCGTCGGTGTAGAGCAGCAGTGTGGACAGGGCCGGCAGGACACGGGCGCCGTCGGGGCGAGTCCCGGTGAGGTCGGGGTCGCCCAGAAGCATTCCGTGCTCCTCCAGGAAATGCGTGCCGCCGTCACCGGTGATCAGGAGCGGCGGTGGATGGCCGGCGTTGCACCAGCGCAGCCGCCACCGCCCGCCGGTGGCCTCTTCGACGCGGCCGAACACGCCGGTGGCCAGGTCGGCGTCGCTGACGCCGGCCATGACGCCGTCCAAGCGGGCCAGCACGGTGCTGGGCAGCGCGGTCGTGTCCCAGGCCAGGGCCCGGAACATGTTGCGGACCTGGGCCATGCGCGCCGCGGCCTGCAGGTCGTGGCCCACGATGTCCCCGATGACCACTCCGATGGCGCCACCGGGCAGCGTGAAGGCGTCGTACCAGTCGCCGCCCACCCAGCTGACTCGGGCCGCGGGCACATACCGGGCCTCCAGCCGCAGCTCGCCCGGCTGCGGCAGAGGGGTGAGGAGGTTGCGCTGCATCGCCTCAGCGGTGTTGCGCTGCTCGGCGTACAGGCGGGCGTTGGCCAGGACAAGGCCGGTGCGGCGCGCGACGTCCTCGACGACGAGCCGGTCGTTCGGCCCGTAGCCGTGCCCTGGGCGGGAGTAGCCCAGTGTCAGCGCGCCGTAGGTCTCACCTCGGGCGGCCAGCGGGGCGATGATCGCGCTCTGGGCGTCCATGACCTGGAAGAGTTCGCGCTGGGCGGCGTCCAGCGGTTCGTCGGAGCGCACATCGGCATCGCCGCTGACCACGACCGCCGCGCCACCGCGCAGCACCTGGGCCAGCGGTCCCCGCGGCACGCGCGGGAGCGGCGGAAGCGGCCCCTCAAGCCCGGCGATGTCGGCGGCGGACAGTTCGTGGTGCGTCGCGGCCACCCGCTCCACGCGGCCGTCGCGAACCAGCAGATCGACCTCGGCCCAGTCCCCGAGATGGGGAACCACGAGCCGGACCAGCCGCCGCAGTGCCTCCCGCTCGTTCAGCGTGGACGACAGCACCGTCGTGATCTCGGCGACCAGCCGCAACCGGGAATTGGCCCGCTGCACTCGCGCCATCTGCTCGCGCCGCTCGCGCTCGGCCTCGACCCGGTCGGCGGCGTCCTGGAAGACGATGACCAGCCCGGCCACCGCCCCGTCCACGGGCCCGGTCCGGCCCGGGTCCCCGGTGTAGATCGGCGCCGACGACCAGGAGCACATCATCAGCCGCCCGTCCCGGTGGGCGAACCGCTGGCCGTCCCCCTGATCGGGAACGCCGGTGCGCAGCCCGCGCATGAGGCGGCAGTCCCGTTCGGGAGGGACGTGCCCGTCGGCGTCCCGGTGCAGAAGCCGGTGCATCGGCCTGCCCAGCACTTCGTCGCGTGTGTAGCCGAGCAGTTCCCGGGCGCGCGGGTTCCACGCCGTGATCCGGCCGTGCTCGTCGGTCGCCAGGACCCCGGAGTTCATCGCCTCCACCAAGCGGTCATGAATGGCGCCCGGCCGATCGTCCACCTGCCCGGTCATGCTCATCCCCTCGATCGGACACCAGACCCATTCCCCCCGGCACACCCCGGACACTCCACGCGCGAGCCGTCTATCAGGCAGGCACCCTGGTCAAGGCCCCCGCGGGGGATGGTCGATTCCGCAGGTTGCCGCCATCCGGTGATGGCACCATCCGCCCCGCGGCTACATCGCCACGCCAGCGGACTCCGAGAGGGAGGGTCGTCGCCCCGACGGCCCTCGCCGCCGGCGCCTTCCGCTCGTCCCGATCTTCCGGACCGGCGGCCCCCGCGGCGGCTCACTGACACCGCGAGCGTCCAGGCTCGCCTCTGACCGGCGCAGCCTCACACACAGCGCGATGGCAAGGCAAGCGCGTAGACTCACCGTGACGAGGGTCTTCTCGATGCGGGCGGCCAAGCCCGCATTCCCCTGGTTTCTCCATACTCGGGCGCTTCAGCCCAGACAGGTCCGGCGCCATGACGCCGCAACACCACCTCGTCCAAACGGCCGGCCCCGCCGAACCCATCGGCCTGACCCTTGAACGGCTCAACGACCGAACCGTCATCGCCATCAGCGGCGATCTCGACGCCACCTCCACCCCGTTCCTGCGGGAACGCCTGTACGCCGCGCTGCGGGACTGCGGCGCCCACGTGACCGTCGACCTGTCGGACGTGACGTCCTGCGACGCGTCCGGACTGGCGATGCTCGTCGGCGCACACCGACGGGCCGAAGCGACCGGCACCACCCTGACCCTCGCCCGCCCCCGCCCACAGCCGGCCCATCTACTGCTGGCCACCGGGCTGCACCGCGTGTTCATGGACGGTTCCTCCGCCACCGACCCCCAGGACACGACTCCGGACATCCGGTCAACCGCGGCCTGACCGCGCCCCGGCGCTCACACGCACCGAACCGGGCCGCGGCCAGCGCGGATCTGCGGCCCGCGACCTCAAGGCCCGGCCACCGCCCGGCCACGAAGAGAGCGGGATGACGACATGACCGGCAACGAACCACCGGCGACCGTCTGGGGCCCAGCGGGCATGTCCCGGGGCGCGGCCGACCAGCGGCGGCTGACCGCCTCATTCGACCTGATGGCGGCGGTCCTGAACGGGACCGCCCTGCCCAGCCTGCTGAAGCTCGTGACCGAGCGGGCCCGCTCCATGGCAGGCGTTCCACTGGCATTCATCGCCCTGCCCGCAGAAGAAGCCCACACCCTGCGGATCGATGTCGCGGTCGGCGACGGCAGCGACCGGATACGCGGGCTGACGGTCCGGCGCGGGCGGTCCATGCTCGGCCGGGCGTTCAGTTCCCGCCGGGCCCTGTCGGCGCGAATCGTCACCGATCAGACGCTCAGCGCCCTGCCGGCCGGGCCGATCCTGATCCTGCCGCTGGACAACGGCGAGGCCACCCACGGGGTCCTCGCCGTCCTCGCACAGCCGAACGCCGAGCCGTTCGGCCCCTCCACCGCCCGCCAACTACTGCTGTTCGCCGACACCGCCGCCCGCCTGGTCCAACTCGCCGAAGACCGGCGCACGAGCACGCCGCCGGACAGCCCGTGCGCACCCATCATCGCCCTCCGCCCCCCACCCACACGAAGTTGACACGACCAGGCGGAGACCAAGGCGCGCGGCCTGCTGCCGATCCTGGTCCGGTACGCCCCCAAACCATCCCGCATCCCGCTGGACGGCCTGAACCAACTGCAGGAACTGGGAGGCCGCGCCGCCGCTGCTGCAGGAAACCCCCGGCAAGCTCGCCGCCTACACCGCGATCATCCTGGACACCGAGACCGTCGCCGTGCATCGGCTGGCCCCAGCAGTCGCCCGCACCTTCGACACCCACAGCCCGGCCGGTGACCGCGGCCCCACCACCGGCCCGAGGCCGTCACCGTGTCACCAACGTCTCGCGCGGCCGCTGTGTCCTGGACGACGCTCTGCCCGCCATCGGAAGTCTCCCGACGACCCGACCGTGCACGACCCGCTCGAATCCCCCCGACTGGCAGCGGCGTGCGGCGCCGGCGGGCTCGGAACCCGAGCGCCCGGCCACCCGGTTCTACCTGTGCGACAGCGCCGCCGACGAGATCAACTCCTATCCTTACCAGAAGCCCGCCGCCGCCTCGCGTTCGGCAGACGCGGCCAGCTACGCCGGCGCTACCGCGAGGGCATGGAGGACCAGACCGGCGCGCTCGGCCTCGCGTTGAACGCGGTGGTGTAGTGGAACAGCCTCTACCTGGACGCTGCGGTCAAGCAGCCATGCGCCGACGGGTTTCCCGCCACCGACGCCATGTGTGCCCGGCTGTCACCCATCGCCTACGAGCACATCAGCACCGACCCGGACCGGCTGGCCGTCGACGACCCGCTGCTGGTGTTCGGGCGGGTCACCGGCGACGAAGCCCGGCACTGCGCACCCGCTGCCGGTCCCGGGGCCTCGCCGCCCTGGACGCCGGGGCGTGGCGGTGGTACTCGGGCCCCGGCGCCAAGGGCGAGCCTTGAGTTCGGATGCGGTGGCCGCTCAGCCGGTGGGGATGACGAGTACGGCGTCCGTCACCCTCTCGACCGCATCCCCGGCGCGCTCCGCCAACTTCGGAAGGCGTCTCCGCCAAGAAGATCGTCGTCACCGTCTGACCGGAGCGGCACCGTTCCACCGGTCGCGCCCGCGGCGGCGACGTGGGCGCGCCGGTTGCGGACCGTGATCCCGATCGGCACGGCGAACGGAGACTGAGCCGCTGTCGTCCGGGCCGAAGTCCGCCGGGAATCATCCGCGGTAGTTACTTGTTCGGCTAACTGTTCACCGAGTCGAGCAAGGAATGAGGACGGCAGATGACCGCTTCCATCGAGGGCCAAGCCCGCGTGAACCCGTTCGAGACCGTGGAGGTCGGGTTCGGGACGCTCAAGAACCGGGTCGTGATGGCACCGATGACGCGCAGCCGCGCGTACGGGCCGGACGCGAGTCCCACCCGGCTGATGGCCGAGTACTACGCGCAGCGGGCAAGTGCGGGGCTGATCGTCACCGAGGGCGTCCAGCCCAGCCGGATCGGCCAGGGCTACCCCGACACGCCCGGTCTGCACAGCACCGCCCAGGTCGAGGCGTGGCGCCGGGTGACCGACGCCGTGCACGGCCGCGGCGGGAAGATCGTCGCGCAGCTGATGCACACGGGCCGAATTGGGCATCCGGACAACTATTCTTCGTCCGCCGTGCCGGTCGGTCCGTCGGCGGTCCGTGCCGAAGGCCAGATCTTCACCGCCGGCGGCCCGCGGGACTTCGTCGAGCCGGTGCCGCTCACCGGCGAGCAGATCTGGGAGACGGTCGCGGACTTCGCCTCGGCCGCCCGCAACGCGATCGCGGCCGGCTTCGACGGCGTCGAACTGCACGGCGCCAACGGCTACCTGCTCCACCAGTTCCTCTCCACCAACGCCAACCGGCGCGAGGACGAGTGGGGAGGGCCGCCGGAGAACCGGATCCGCCTGACGCTGGAAGCCGTCCGCGCGGTGGCCGAGGAGATCGGCGCCGGGCGCACCGCGCTGCGGATCTCCCCGGCGAACCCGCTGAACGACATCGAGGAGCGCGATCACGCCGAGACGTACCGGCTGCTCGTCGACGAACTGGACGACCTCGGCCTGGCCTACCTGCACGTGCTGGAGTCCACGGACCCCGGGTTGACGTCCGTCCTGCGGGCGCGGTGGTCCGGCGTGTTCATGCTGAACCCGGCCACTCCCGGGTCGCGGACCGGGCCGGAGCACCTCTCGCTCATCGAGGAGGGCGCCGCCGACCTGGTCTCCTTCGGCCGCCTCTTCATGGCCAACCCCGACCTGCCGCACCGGCTGGAGAAGGGCGCGCCGCTTCGCGAACCGGACCTGAGCAAGGCCTACGGCGGCGACGCCGCGGGCTACACCGACTACCCCGCCCTTCAGCCCGCGCAGACGGCCGGGGCCTCCTCCTGACGTCCACTACCAGTGGAGGGACACCGCAATGAACACCACCGCACGCATTGACCACGGCACCGGACGGGTCGTCGTCATCACCGGCGCAGCCGGAGGAGTCGGGTCCGCTCTCGTCGGCCGTTTCCTGCGCAACGGCGATCGGGTGATCGCCACGGACCTGTCCGCCGCCGCCCTCGGCAAGCTCCGCGCGGATCTGGGCGCGGACGAGTCGCTCGTGACCGTCGCGGGCAGCATCGCCGACGAGGACGACGTGCGGGCGATCGCCGACGCCGCTCGCCGGCTGGGGGGCGTCGACGTGCTCCTCAACGTCGCCGGGTTCTTCCCGTTCGACATGTTCGAGGACACCAGCCCCGACCGCTGGCGCACGGTGATCGACATCAATCTGACCGGCTATTTCCTGGTGACTCACGCTCTGCTGCCCCTGATGAGGGGCCGCGGCTGGGGCCGGATCGTCAACGTCGGGTCGGCGTCGATGTTCCCCGGCGTCCCCGGGCAGGTCCACTACGTCACGGCGAAGGCCGGACTGGTCGGGTTCACCCGCAGCCTCGCACGCGAGGTCGGCGCGGACGGCATCACCGTCAACCTGCTGACCCCCGGCCTGACGCTCACCGGGCCCGTGCTGGAGAACTTCCCGCCGGAGCTGATCGCGTCCCAGCGCGAGGGCCGCGCCCTCAAGCGGGACCAGCACGCCGCGGACCTCGTCGGGCCGATCTTCTTCCTGGCGTCTCCGGACGCCGACTTCGTGACCGGCCAGACGCTGAACGTCGACGGCGGCATGTTCATGAACTGACCTCGGCGGGCCGCGCTCCGGCGCGGGGCGCGGCCCGGCGGAACGGAAGGAACCGATAATGACCGAGTTCAACGACCGCGTCATCGCGGAGTTCCGGGCGAACCGCGGCCGCGTCGGCGCCTGGGGGACCGACCTGGTCCTCATCCATCACCGCGGCGTACGGACCGGGACCGCGCGGGTGAACCCCGCGATGTCCCTGCGCGACGGCGACGGCTGGCTGGTGGTGGGGTCCGCGATGGGTGCTCCGCGCGACCCGGCCTGGACGGTCAACCTGCGCGCTCACCCCGACACCGAGATCGAGGCCGTGATCGACGGCGGCATCGCCACCGTTCCGGTGCGTGCCGTCGAACTGGCCGGCCGGGAGCGCGAGGCCGCGTTCGCGCGCTTCGTCGAGATGGCGCCCGCCTTCGCGGCCTACCTGGCCAAGGCGCCGCGGCTGCTGCCGGTGATCCGCTTCGTCCGCCGCGGGCCCGGAAGCTGAGCCGTGCCGCGGACCGGGCCCGCCGTCAGGCCGGCGGGCCCGGATCCCGCTGCTCGGCGGCGATCAGATTGCTCTCCAGGACGTGCAGCGCGTGCAGCACCCGGTCCCGCTCGGCGGCGTCCATCTCGCCGACGGTGAGCGACTCCAGCTCGGCCCAGATCCGCTTCACGCTCTGCTTCAGCGCGAGGCTGGCACGGGTGGCCTCGATGATCGTCACCCGCTTGTCGGTGGGGCTGCGGGTGCGCCGGACGAACCCGGCCGCCTCCAGCCGGCGGACCGAACGTGCCACCGAGGGCGCGTCGGACTCCAGGGTCCGGACGAGGTCGACCTGCCGCTGCGGTCCGCGATCCCACAGCTGGATCATCAGCAGCTCTTGGCCGGGATAGAGGCCGACGTCGCGGAGCAGCCGGCCCGCGAACGCCTTGTGCAGCCGCGCGACACGGAAGATCGAATGGCTGATCGGACCGAGGCCGGCGACCGAGCCCTCCGACGGCTCGCCCGCCGCACCCGCTGTGTCCGCCACAGTTCCGAGGTTACCGAGCCCGAGCGCCGGCCCGGTCCTCGGAGGTCGGGCCGCCACTGGTCAGGCTCACGCCCGGGAAGCAGCGGTCCGCGCCCCGTCTTCGTGCAAGCCCCATGCGGACTTGGCGGACGCCGGGTCGCCCACCACGTGCCGAGCGGCGGGTCATGAGACCGATGGCCTACCCAGTCGGCCCGATGGACAAAGCCCGGGCGAAGGCGGCGATCGCGACGCTGCGGCCCACCGGCTGGACGCCGATCGGGCTCGCGCTCCGCG
>NZ_JBEORG010000061.1:0-32128 GCF_040302145.1 Spirillospora sp. NPDC127506
GGCCCCGCCGTGTGGCCCCGCCGTGTGGCCCCGCCGTGCCGCCCCGCCGTGCCGCCCCGCCGTGCCGCCCCGCCGTGCCGCCCCGCCGTGCCGCCCCGCCGTGCCGCCCGGCCATGCCGGCCCGGCGTGCGGCCCCGCCGTGCGGCCCGGCCGCGGGTCAGTGCGCGCCTGCCCCGGTGAGCGCGCGGACCGACAGGTCGTCGTAGCGTTCGGCGTCGGCCTTGTCGCGTCCGAGGAGCGTCCCGGCGACCGCGCACGCGAACCCGATCGGGATCGACACGAGCCCCGGGTTCTCCAGCGGGAACAGGTGGAAGTCGACGCCCGCCGGGAACAGCGACCGGCTCTCCCCCGTCACCGGATCGACCTTCCCGGAGACGACGGGCGAGAAGACCACCAGCACCAGCGAGCTGACGAGCCCGCCGTAGATCCCGGCGACGACCCCGGCGGAGTTGAACCGCCGCCAGAACAGCGCCAGCACGATCGCCGGGACGTTCGCCGCCGCGGCCATCGCGAACGCCAGCGCGACCAGGAACGCCACGTTCAGGTTGCGGGCGACCACCGCGAGGACGATCGCGAGCGCGCCGACGAGGAACGACGCGAACCGCGCCACCGCCACCTCCTGCGACTCGCGCGGGCGGCCGAGCATCAGCACCTGGCCGAAGTAGTCGTGCGCGAGCGACGTCGACGACGCCAGCACGAGCCCCGACACGACCGCGAGGATCGTCGCGAACGCCACCGCGCCGATGAACGCCAGCATGACGTCGCCGCCGAGGCGGCCGCCGACGTGCTCCCCGACGGCCTGCGCGAGCTGCGGCGCCGCCGTGTTGCCGGACGGGTCCTGTGCGACGATCGCCTGCCGTCCGACGAGGGCGGCGGCGCCGAAGCCGAGCGCGAGCGTCATCAGGTAGAAGACGCCGACGAGGCCGATCGCCCAGGACACCGAGGTCCGGGCGGCGCGCCCGTCCGGGACGGCGAAGAACCGGCTGACGATGTGCGGCAGCCCGGCGGTGCCGAGCACGAGCGCCAGCGCCAGGCTGATGAAGTCGAGCTTGTTGACGATCGTCCGGTAGGCGTCGCCGGGGACGTCCTGCCCGTAGCGCTGGCCGGGGCGCAGGAACGCCTCGCCCTTGCCGCTGGCGTCGGCGGCGGATCCGAGCAGCGCGCTGAGGTCGAACCCGAACCGGCCGAGGACGAGCGCGGTCAGCACGACCGCCCCCGCCATCAGCAGCGCCGACTTGATGATCTGCACCCAGGTCGTCGCCTTCATCCCGCCGAACGCCACATAGAAGATCATCAGCGCGCCCACCACGACGATCGTGACGGTCTTCGCGGTGCCGGCGTCCATGCCGAGGAACCGCTCGCCCCGGTGGATGCCGAGCAGCAGCGAGACCAGCGCCCCCGCGCCCACCATCTGGGCGAGCAGGTAGAACACCGACACCGTCACGGTGGACACGGCCGCGGCCCGCCGGACCGGCGCCTGCCGCCGCACCCGCCGCGCCAGGACGTCCCCCATCGTGAACCGGCCCGCGTTGCGCACCAGCTCGACCAGCGGCAGCGCGAGCAGCCACGCCACCAGGAAGCCGATGGAGTACAGGAGCCCGTCGTATCCGTTCAGCGCGATGATCCCGGCGATGCCGAGGAAGGACGCCGCCGACATGTAGTCGCCGGCGAGCGCGACCCCGTTCTGCGCGCCGGAGAACGTCCGGCCGCCCGCGTAGAAGTCGTCGGCGCCCCGCGTGTTCACCCGCGCCCAGATCGTGATGCCTAACGTGATCAGGATGAACGCGACGAAGAGCCCGAACGTCAGCGTCCCGCCCGTCACCGCAGCTCACCGGCCAGCGGGTCGAGCCGCCGCCGCGCGTAGACCGCGTAGCCGCACGCCAGCGCGAACGTCGAGGCGAACTGCAGCAGGCCGAGCAGCAGCGCGACGTTCACGTGCCCGACCACGGTCCGCGCCATGAACCCCCGGGCGAACGCGGACAGCCCGACATAGACGAAATACCACCCGAGGAAGACGGCCGCGAGCACCGCCGCCGCCCGCCGGAACCTCTTCCTGAGCAGCAGGAACCGCTCGTACCCCGCCACCGGCGCAAGTCCCCCCACCATCTGGCCTCCCCATGACCCGACGTGACGCTACGCATCCGTTCGAGTGCACTATGAGATCAGAGATTCATCCCTCGCGACCCCTTTTTGACGAGATGGTGGTCCGGGATCCACGCGCCGTGGAAACCCAGGGGAACGCGTCGCGGCAGGTGGACCTGGGCGGTGACCGACAGGTCGCGGGCGTCGAGGACCACCAGCCGGGACGGTCCTCCGCGCGCGTGCGCGACGATCGTCAGCAGCCAGCCCCCGTCCTCGTCCCCGTCCCCGTCTCCGTCCCCATCCCCATCCCCGTCCCCGTCCGCGGTGCGGGGGACGAAGACGGCCTCGCCGGGGATCCACGCCCCGCCGAGGCCCGCCGTGCGCACGGCTCCCCGGGCGAGGTCGTACTTCAGCAGGCCGCGCGCACGGCCCTGGGCGACCGCGTAGAGGAACCGGTAGGAGCCGCCGGTGCGGCGGTCGTCGAGGGTCGGGAACTCGATTCCGCGGTCGTCCAGCCATTCCCCGCGGACGCTCGCGGAGCGCGGGTCGATCGTCCAGCGGTAAAGGCCGCCGGAGCGCGGCGCGATTTCGCGTTCACCGGCCATTCTCGCCCATGTCGCTTTGAACGCGGCGCGCGTGTAGCGCACGGCATCGAGGATGATCCGCCCGGAACCGTCCTCGCGGGCATTGCCGACGTGGAAGACATAGCACGGCTCCACCGGCAGCCATTTCACCTCTCCGCCGCCGAGGGGCATGACTCCGATCCGGGCCTCATGGCGCATATCACATTAATGACAATTAAACAATGCCTCTGCGGCCAATGTTCGATTGCCGAATGCCTCCTTTCGGCCGCTGCGCCGCGCCGCCGGCCGGGGCGGTCAGCGGGGGGCGCGGCGGTGGCCGCGGCGGGCGCGGAGGCCGGCGACGATCGCGACGCCGAGCACCGCCAGGCCGATCTGGAGGACCAGCTCGATCCAGTCGATCCCCGAGGTCGTCCGCACGCCGACGATCTGCGCGATCCCCGTCCCGATGAGCGCCGCGGCCATGCCGATGAGGACGGTCATGATGACGCCGATCGGCTGGCGGCCGGGCAGCAGCAGCCGGCCCAGCGCCCCGATGATCGCCCCGATGATGAGCGCGCTGATGATTCCGGTGATGTTCATGCCCTCCCCGTGCCCGCTCAGGAGGGGCTCTCACCTGGACCGACGTCTCCCATGGAGTCGAGGTCGCGGAACGTCAGCGCCGGCCCGCCGAGCGCGCCCGGCGCGGCGGCGGAGGCGCGGAGGCCGTCGATGACGACGTCGAGGTGCCGGTGGGCCAGTTCCTCGCCGAGTTCCTTGGGCAGCGGGCCGGGCAGCGGGCGGGACAGCCGGACGAGCAGCATCCCGAGGTCCCCGTGGGTGACGTCCGGCCGGAGGTCGCCGTCCCGCTGCGCGGTGGCGACCAGGTCCTGCATGACGGCGATGCCGTCGGCCCGGACGGCGGCGATCTCCTCGTCCTCGAACGGGATCTCCTCCAGGAGGACGGGGAAGACCGCGCCGATGCGGATGTCCAGGACGCGGTGCATGTAGCGGGCGAGGGCCGCGAACGCCGTCGGCTCCTCGTCCCGCGCGCGCTTGACCTCCGCGGTGGTGCGCTCCAGGGCGTCCAGGGCGACGGCTCTCGTCAGGGCCTTCCTGTCGGGGAAGCGCCGGTAGAGCGTGGCGATGCCGGTGCCGGCCCGCTTGGAGATCTCCTCCAGCGGCGCCCCCGGCCCCTGCTCGACGAAGACCTCCGCGGCCGCGGCGATGATCCGGTTCCGGTTGTCGCGCGCGTCGGCGCGCAGCGGACGCTCCTTGGACTTCATGGTCCCGACCATAGCAAGCATGTGGAGGTTTCTCCTCCCCTTGCATTTTAGTCAGGATTATTAACTATCACGAATCTTGACTATTTGTACGACCGGGCGCGCGGCCGGCGTCCCGAAGATTCTCGGAGATAAGTGGAGACAAATCCTCCGCTCGGTGCTAGCGTGACGGGTAAGTGGAGAAAAATCCTCCGGAAGGAAGAGATCATGACCGCCTCGGCCGCCACCGCGACCCGCACCTCCGACCTGCTCACCGTCGACGCCGCCGGGCCGGCCGACGTCCGCGCCGCGATCATCGCCTCCCGCGACCGGGGGCTGCCGCTGACCGTCCAGGCCACCGGGCACGGCACAGTCGTCCCGCCGGACGAGGGGCTGCTGCTGAAGACGTCCCGCATGTCCGGCGTGCTCGTCGACCCGTCCCGCCGCGTCGCCCGCGCCGGCGCCGGCGCCCGCTGGAGCGACGTCATCGCCGCCGCCGCGCCGCTCGGGCTCGCCCCGCTGTCCGGCTCGCACGCGTCCGTCGGCGTCACCGGCTACACGCTCGGCGGCGGCGTCGGCTGGCTGGCCCGCCGGTACGGGTACGCCGCCGACAACCTGCTGAGCGCCCGGATCGTCACCGCCGACGGCCGGCACCTGACCGCCGACGCCGGCCGCAACCCCGACCTGTTCTGGGCGCTGCGCGGCGGCAGCGGCAACTTCGGCGTCGTGACGTCGCTGGAGTTCCGCCTGCACCCGGTCTCCACGGTGTACGGCGGGGTCGCGCTGTTCCCGATCGAGCGGGCCGCCGACGTCCTCACCCGGTTCCGGGACGAGGCGGACGCGCGTCCCGACGCGCTGTCCGTCTCGGTGGCGGTCACGGACCACGCCCGCCACGGCCGGGTCGTCGCCGTCCGCGGGGTCTACGCGGGCTCCGCCGAGGACGGCGCGCGGGCGCTGCGCTCACTGCGCGAATCCGGCGGGCCGCCCCTCCAGGACGACTTCCGGACGATGCCGTACGCCGAGACCGAGTCGCTCGGCGGCACGCCGCCCCACCACTTCCACCTCTGCGCCGACCTGCCCGACCCGCTGATCGCCGCGATCGCCGGCAGCGCCGCGTCCGGGATCGAGGTGAAGCACTGGGGCGGCGCGATGGCCCGCCCCGCGCCGGACGCCGGGCCCGTCGGGCACCGCGACGTCCCCTTCTCGCTCACCGTCGACGGCACCGCCGGCGACGACGCGGCCCTCGCGCCCTACGCGACGGGCGGCTCGTTCCTGAACTTCCTGCACGACACGTCGCGGACGGCCACCGCCTACACGCCGGACGACTTCCGGCGGCTGCGCGAGGTCAAGCGCGCCTACGACCCGCAGAACGTGTTCCACCGCAACCACAACATCCGGCCCGCCTGACGAAACCCGTCCGACCTGAAATGCGAGGAAACCGCCATGACTGCGCTCACCGCCGCTCCAGCCGCCCCGTCCCAGAAACTCGACCGCGGGCTCGTCACGCTCGGCGTCGTGGTCGTCCTCGGCGCGATCATGTCGATCGTCGACGCGACCGCCGTGAACGTCGCCACCCGCACGCTCGCCGCCGGCTTCGGCGCCTCCATCACCTCCGTCCAATGGGTGCTGACCGGCTACATGCTGGGTCTCGCCGCCGTCATCCCGGTCACCGGCTGGGCCACCGAGCGGTACGGGGCCCGCCGCGTCTGGATCACCGCGCTGCTGCTGTTCCTGGCCGGCTCCGCGCTCTCCGGCCTCGCCTGGTCGATGCCCGCGCTGATCGCGTTCCGGGTCGTGCAGGGCGTCGGCGGCGGGATGATCATCCCGGTCGCGCAGACGATCCTCGCGCAGGCCGCCGGCCCCGCCCGGATGGGACGCGTGATGGGCTTCATCGGCCTGCCCATGCTGCTCGGCTCCGTCGCCGGCCCCATCGTCGGCGGGCTGATCATCTCGTCCCTCGGCTGGCGCTGGATCTTCTTCGCGAACCTGCCGCTGGGCGCGATCGCCGTCGTCGCCGCGCTGCGCCTGCTGCCCCGCTCGGCGCCCCGCCCCGCCTCGCTGGACGTCCGGGGGCTGCTGCTGCTCTGCGGCGGCGTGACCCTGTTCGTCTACGGCACCACCGAGGCGGGACGTCCCGGAGGGCTGGACTCGCCGCGCACCTGGGCGTTCGTCGGCGCCGCCGCCCTGCTGATCGCGCTGTACGCGGTGCACGCCCGGGGGCGCTCCGCGCTGATCGACATCGCCCTGTTCCGGCACCGCGGCTTCGCCGCCGCCGCGGTCACCAACGTCGTCGTCGCCATCGCCCTGTTCGGCGTCCTCGTCCTGCTGCCGCTGTACTGGCAGGTCGTGCGCGGCCACGGCCCGCTCGCCACCGGGCTCCTGCTGTCCCCGCAGGCGCTCGGCGCCGCCGTCGCCATGCCGCTGGCGGGACGCGTCACCGACCGCGTCGGCGCCGGCGTCGTCGTCCCCACCGGGATCGTCCTCGGCCTGCTCGGCACGGCCGCCTACACCCAGCTCGGCGCGGACACCTCGGTGACCGTGCTGGCCGCGGCGCTGTTCGTCATCGGCCTCGGCCTGGGCGCGACGATCATGCCGTCGATGGCGGCCGCCTACCAGGCGCTGCCGCAGCACCTCATCCCCCGCGCGACCAGCGCCATCAACACCCTCCAGCGGATGGGCGCGTCCGTCGGGACCACCGCGCTGGCCGTGATCCTGCAACGCGAGATCACCGCGCAGACCCCCGGCCTCGCCGCGCTGGGCCCGCTCCCGGACGCGGTCCGCGAGTCCGTGGCGCCCAAGCTGGCGATCGCGTTCAGCAACTCCTTCTGGATCGCCCTGGGCATCGCCGTCCTGGCCCTGGCCCCGGCGCTCCTGCTGCCGCGCACGAGGGCGTGACCGTCCCGAGCCCGGGCCCGCAAGGGTCCAGGCTCACCTGCGCGTGACCCGCATGGGAACCGCACCGGCCGGGCGGTACGTGATCTCCGCCCGCCACGGAACGGTGACACCCGGCACGAGGTCCAGCCGGTGCGTGCGGCTGATGGCGGCCAGCACCAGCGTCGCCTCCAGCATCGCGAACCCGGCGCCGACGCAGATGCGCCTGCCGCCCCCGAACGGCAGGTACGAATACCGCGGACGCTGCTGCTCCCCCATGAACCGTTCCGGCTGGAACCCCTCGGGATTGGGCCAGACGTCCGCGTTCCGGTGGATCAGGTAGGGCGGGACGGCGATGGTCGACCCGGCCGGAACCGGCACCCCCGCGACGTCGTCGTCGCCGACGGCGTCGCGCTCGATCGTCCAGGCCGGCGGGTACAGCCGCATCGCCTCCGAGAGGACGGCCTTCGTCCAGGGCAGATGATCGACGTCCTCGGCCTTGGGCTCGCGGCCGCCGAGAACCTCGTCGACCTCCTCCTCCAGCCGGTCCCTGGCCGCCGGGTACCTGGACAGCAGCATCAGCGTCCACGCCAGCGACGCCGCGGTGGTCTCGTGCCCGGCCAGCAGCAGCGTCAGGACCTCGTCCCGCAGCTCTTCGGGATCGAGTTCGCCGCGCTCCTTCAGCAGCTCCGTCATCTCCCCGCCGGCCGACCCCTCGACGACCCTGCGCACCAGCCCGTCCAGATGCGTCAACGCACCCCCGAGCCCCGGCACCCGCCGGTAAACCCCCCGCTTCGCCGTCGCGCCCGGCAGGAACGTCCCGATCACCGCGCCCCGCTGCAGCGCCTCCAGCGCCTGCCCCGTCTTGCGCGCCTCGCCGGCCAGTTCGCTCCCGAAGAGCGCCCGCCCGACGATGTCCAGCGTGAGCTTCCGCAGCTCCCCCGCCGCGTCGAGCGTCACCCCGTCCGGCCACCGCTCGACGCAGCCGACGGCCGCCTCCGCCATCTGCGACGCGAACCCGACGACGTGCCGCTGCGAGAACACCGGCTGCACCAGCCGCCGATGCCGCCGCCACGTGTCCCCTTCACTGGTCAGCAGCCCGTCCCCGAGCACCGCCCGCAGCGGCCGGTACGTGAACGCCTTCACATAGTTGTCCTGGTTGGCCACCAGCACCCGCTCGGCGTGCTCGGGCCGCGACAGCAGGTAGAACGCCCGCCGCCACCCGAAAGGCACCCGCACCGCGTCCCCGTACCGCCGCGCGAGCCCGCCGTACGTCTCCAGCGGATTGCGCGCCATCCGCCCCCACCACCGGAAAGCCTCAGCGTTCCCCGGCCCGGCAACACCCAACGCACCCATACCCCCACCGTAAAACCTGCGGCACGGCCCCGCCGCCCCCGTCTCGAAGCGGCGTGCGGGCAGACGCGTCAGGGGCGGAGGCGGTATCGGGCGCTCGAAGCGCCCCGCGCGAGATGAACCACCAGGGCCGCGTGACCCTCGACACCGACCTCGTCTGCACCCACCGCGCCACCCGAAACGCGACGACCTGGTCCTGGTCGAATCGAAGTCCCCCACCGCCGACGCCCCCGTGGACCGCCTCCTGCGCCGCTACTCCCCCAGGTGAGCCCCCTGTCCCCGACACCCTGAGCGCAACTCCCACCGAGTCGACTACGATGCGGGACGAGCCCGCCGGCGTAGCTCAATTGGCAGAGCATCTGTCTTGTAAACAGAAGGTTAGGGGTTCAAGTCCCCTCGCCGGCTCCCACGTCAAAGGCCCCCTCCGACACCGGAGAGGGCCTCCTTGCTAACAGGTACAGCAGCGAAGTACAGCTACGCAGACGCCCCCGCTGTCGTCTCCAGACCCCAGATGCTCGCCGAGCCGCATGAGCGCGAGCTTGTAACTCGAAGTGTGTAAAGATGATCTTGGAGCGGCGCCCACTGGACGAGCGCACCGCAGACCGCGAGTGAGGTCGCCGCCTCCACGTTCGGGCCCATCGCCAGGAGCGCGACCGCCGCCGCTGCCAGCAGGATGATCGCGGCGCCCCAGGCAAGGCGATGCCGCCGGGCCACGCCCCGCCCGACGAAGACCAGAGTCAGGCCGAGCAGCATCGTCGCCCCGCTCGCCAGGTGGGTGGCACCCGAGCCCAGCACCGTCTCGACGATCTCCAGCCGCGCCCGCGTGGGCTCGACGATCGCGGTCACCGCCCCGGCAGGCCCGATCGCGGCCACCAGCGCCCCGGGCCTGCGGCCTGGGCGACAGGCGACGGCGAACCATTCCGAGCCTCCCTTTCCGCCATCGCACGAGTGAAAGCCCCATCGATCACCATTCCCACAGAATTGCGGGCAGACCATCGGGGATCACATGGAAAAGAGCAGGTCACGGCTGGGATCTGACAGTTCACGGGCTGATCGGAGGGGTATGTGGCGGCAGGAGCAAGAGATATCAGCCCACCGATTCGCGTTTCGAGGGAAGGAATTGCGAATGTCTGAGTCGCAGGTAGCCGACCTGGTCCGCACGGCCACACGGACACGGCGGCGCCGACCGCGAATGATCACAGGGGTGCCGGCCGTCATGTCGGCGGTCATGCTGGCGGTCGCCGGGTGCGGCGGCGGAGGAGAGGGGAGCAAGTCGTCTCCTACCCAGGCGGCGCCGACGGCCTCGCCTCCGTCCGAGTCTCCTTCCGGTGCCACTACCGGTGAAACGATCAAGACGGCGACTGTGGGAAACCTGGGGCAGATCCTGGTCGACGGTCAAGGCCGGACGGTCTACCTGTTCGAGAAGGACAAGGGCGGCACGTCGGCCTGCACCGGGGCGTGCGCGGCGGTGTGGCCGCCGGTCACCACCCCGGCGAAGCCCAACGCCGGGACGGGGGCGGACGCGGCGAAGCTGGGCACCACCAAGCGTCCGGACGGCTCCACGCAGATCACCTACAGCGGGCATCCGGTCTACTTCTACGCGCCCGACGGCACCACCCCCGGAAGCACCAAGGGGCAGGCTCTCGACCAGTTCGGCGCCGCGTGGTACGTGCTGTCGGCGTCCGGCAACAGGATCCAGTCGACGGGCGGCGGCTACTGACATGCCCCGTCGGTGCATGGGCCGGCTCCGAGGTTCGCCTGTCGCCATCCTGGTGACGGTGGCCGCCGGCTGCGCGATGGCGACGAACTCGCTGCACCCCGGCCAGGCGGAGATCCGCACAGAGCAGGTGCGATCGCTCGGGCAGATCCTGGTGGACGGCAGGGGCCGCACCCTTTACCTGTTCGTCGCCGACCTGCCGAACCAGTCGAACTGCAACGGGGCGTGCGCCGCCATCTGGCCACCGGCGACCACCCAGGGCCCACCCACGGCGGGCGGCGCCGCCCAGCGGTCCCAGATCACCACGATCGCCCGCTCCCAGGGGCCTCGCCAGCTCGTCTACGCGGGCCACCCGCTGTACTACTACCAAGCCGATACCGGACGCGGTGACACCCTAGGTCAGGCGCTCACCCAGTTCGGCGCCGAATGGTACGCCGTCTCACCCCAGGGCCAGCAGGTCGAGAGCGGAGTGAGCGGCGGCTCCCTCGTCCCAGGCGGGTGATCGCATTGCGTCATGTGCTGCGCTACTTGGGCGTGCTGCTGCTGTTCGGCATCGGCGCCGTCCATCTGCACGAGTACTTCGCCAACCATTACCGGGTCATCCCGACCATCGGGGCCCTGTTCGCGCTCAACTTCGTCGCGGCGGTGGTGCTGGGACTCGTCCTGGCGGGCCCGCTGCAGTCGTTGACCGGTGTCCGGTCGCTACCCGTGTTCGGCCGCGCGCCGCACGCGCTCGTGGCGCTCGGGGCGGCGGTGTTCGCGCTGGGCACGATCATCGGCCTGCTGATCAGCGAGCAGGCCAGCCTGTTCGGGTTCCACGAGTACGGCTACCGGTCCGGCATCGTGCTCGCGCTCGCCCTCGAAGGCGCCGCCGTCGCGGTGCTGTTCAGCTTCGCGGCCCTCGACATGCGCCATGCACGGAGCTGTCCGCCGGCTGACGCGGGATGAGCCTTGCGAAGCGGGTTCCGTACCTTCGACGACGGACGGCCGGACGCAAGCGCAGCCCCCTTCCCTACGACACTCCCATCTGACCGTCACTGAGCTCCATGGGGAAGGGACGCCCGGCTACCGGGCGCGCGCCTTGTCGTCTTCACCGTCGCGCCTCTGAGGGGCAGGACTATCCGTGGGCTACCTCGATGACGCCGAGGACGAGGACGAGGACGCCTATCACGGTGAAAACAGCGGCGCCAAGGCGCTGATACAACACAGACTGTCGGTGGGTTTTGTGCAGTGCCCTGTTCCAGCGGTGCCCGGCGCACCAGTCTGCGAAGCCGCGGTAGTTGATGACGATCGGGACGGATATAGCCAGCGCGGTGAGCCCCCAGAAGATCAGAGTCCAACCGCTTCCCGACTGTTCGGATGGGGGCGCTGCCGTTTCCAGGAACATGAATCACTCCCTACGATGCGTTCCTCATTATTCGCCAGATTTGAAAACGTCAGCGGGTACGGAAGGCCATGTTCATGGTGGCGAGTTTGTCGGCGGGAGTGAAGCAGGGGCTCCATGGACCGGTTTTCGTGGTTGCGGGTCGGCGTTCGACGAACATTTCCTTGGCCGTTTTGAGACCAAAGATAGCGCTAGGTCAGCCCTGCTCAGGTCACCGCGTACGAGTGTTGGTGGGACGCTTCTTTCTTCGTTCGTTGAACGCGCGCACTTTTTTGCGCGGTTGCCGCACACGCGCATCGAGCACCAGCGCCGGGACGCGTTCTTGGAGGAGTCCCAGAAGACCCAGGCGCAGTCGTGCGCCGGGCAGCGTCGCACCCGCGCCCAGCCGCCGCGGACGGACGCGGTGAAGTATGCGGCGGCGATCCGTCCCAGGGCGTCGGAGAACGATCCGCTGTCGTCCGCGAGCAGGTCGGGGCCTGCCGCATCCGTGCCGGTAGGCAGGCGCATCCTGAACGTCAGCGCTGTGGGGACGGTCTGGGCGGCCTGCACGTCCTCGGCGTCGACCGGCTCTCCGTTGTTGGCGAGCGCCAGGCTGCGGAGTCCGCGCCTCAGGTCGATCGCCGCGCGGACGTCCGCCGTAGTCACGGACGGTCTAGCGGCGCACAGCCCGTGCTCGACGAGCCAGTTCGCCAAGGCTTCTGGGCCGTCGCGCAGTACATCGGTGCCGTCCTCCACGTCGATCGTGTTGAGGAAGTCGACGACCGGACGCACCGCCGCAGGAAGTTCTCGCATGCCCGCTCCTGGCGCTCTCTTACCTTCCCAGCAAACCCGACCGGCGGTTGATATGCACATCATTAATCTTCTAACTTCTTTGCCGGTTAGGAGTGGGGAGGCAGGATGGTGCCGTGGCCTTCCGAGCTCGAAGGGGAACTCCACGAGCACGTCGTCGCGAGCGAGGCGCTGCGCGGCAACCCCCTGTGCGGATGGCACCCGGCCACGCCGAGGCCCTCAGGTCGATGCGGGCCATCTGGATCGATGCCGGACGCCAGGATCAACACCACCTCGACTGTTCGACGCGACTCGTTCCGCCATCGAGTACCGCTACCCGATGGCGATCGAATGGCTGACCCGGCACCTCATGACGGAGCACCCGAAATGATCTCCATACTGGCAGCCCCCTCCAACCTCGGGCTGCGGCCGCCGCGCAAGACCAGCGTCCCGGGCTGCGCCAAGGCGCCCGAGGCCCTGCGCGAAGCCGGGCTCCACGCTCGGCTGCTCTCCGGCGGCGCCGAGGACGCCGGCGTCGTCATCCCGGGACGGTACGTCGACGACTGGGTCGTGGGCCAAGGCAGGGTGCGCAACCAGGACGCCCTCATCGACCACGCGACCCGGCTCGCCGACCGCGTCGGCGGGATCGTCGACCGGGGACGGGCACCGCTCATCCTCGGCGGCGACTGCAGCGTGCTGGTCGGCGTCGGAGTCGCGCTCGCCCGCAGAGGGAGGTACGGTCTCGTCCACATCGACGGCCACACCGACTTCCGCCACCCGGGAAACTCGGACAGGTGCGCGAGCCTCGCGGGCGAGGACCTCGCCGCCGCCGTCGGCCTGCACTGGGAGGCGATATCCGACATCGAGGGCCTGGCCCCCTATTTCGCCCCCGAGCACACCGTCCACGCCGGGTGCCGCGATGACGACGCCGCGCTCGACGAACTCCGCGGGACACTGCCCGCGGTGATATCGGCCCGCCAATGGATCGACGATCCGGCAGGCGCGCTGAACGCGATCCGGCAGACCGTCACGGCCCGCGACCTCGACGGCTACTGGCTGCACCTCGACGTCGACGTCCTCGACCCCGAATTCATGCCCGCCGTCGACAGCCCCGATCCCGGCGGGCTGAACCCGCAACACCTGGTGACGCTGCTCGGCGAGCTGGCCACCGACGCCGTCGGAGCGGACGTCTGCATCTACGACCCCGACCTCGACCCGGACGGCCAATACGGGCGACTCGTCACCACCATTATCACCGATGGCCTCACCGGTCTCGGGGGCGAATAGCGCGGCCTCCGCGCTGAACGTTGAGGTGATTCCATTCTCCTCGGCCCTGGGATTCGAGGGTGAGGATCGCTTGGACCACAGCGGTCATGCGGGTGGGTGTCAAGCCCCTCAAAGCGTGGAGACGGCGTATGCCACTTCAGCCCTGAGCTGGGCCGGTGATGCCGTCCGTGCTTCTGCCATATGGCACTCGAAGGTGATCGGGGCGAGCCCGTCGTTGGCGCTGTGCCTGCGGTGGATGTTGTAGAAGTTGGCGATCCAGGTCGCGGCCTTGATGCGCGCCTCGGCTCGGGTGGTGAAGTGCTGCCGGTGGACGAACTCGACCTTCAGGGTGGAGTTGCGCCTCGGCGAGAACAGGTCCGCCACCTTCGCCAGATACAGCCGCCCCTCATCGGTGTCGATCTGGGTGACGTCCCCGCGTTATCGATGCACGGCCAGGTTGGGTCACGTTTGTGCGTAGGGGTCTGTTCGAGGTGATCGCCTGCAAGTCTGGCATCTATGAGTCAGCCCGGGGATACGGGGTGTAGGTGTGGGTGGTAACCGGGTTGTAGGGGCGGCCTTCCTGGCGGGTGCGTTGGCGTTGCTGGTCGCGGCGCCGGGAGTGCTGGCGGTGGCCAGGGTAAAGGACTGGCGATGGTTGACGGCCGCCGCAGTGGTGGTCCCGGTGGCGACGTTGTTCGCAGGGATCTGGAAGGCACGGTTTGAGCGGACGTTGCAGAACCGCGAGACCCTCGCTCAGGACCTGACGCAGGGATGTTTGCCATAGCTGAAAAGCAGGCGGTCGGTGGGCAGCCGATCCCTAGCGCGCTTGGTGGGGTCGGCGCTGGGCACACGCGGTCACCATGTCTAGTGTGTTGGTTTCATGAGGTATGTGCGGCGGCATTCGCAGCAGAGGGGCCGGTCAGAGCCACCGCCTCGAATTGGTCGGTTTCAGGGGCATGCGCCAGGAGCACGGGATGTGATCGACGGAGGCGGTGTTCTCGTCGCCGGCCTCTTCTCGGCGAAGCAGAAGGACTTCGCCGAAATCATGAGTGTTCTGGTCAGCGAGGTTGAGCGGCTCGGTGGTCGTGTCGTGGGGCGGTTCGTACAGGTCGAGGGGTCTCGGGCAACAAGAAAGGTCATGCGCCCGGCGGCAAGGCGAACATGGATCGGCCTTACTCGTCGCGGACGCTGATGAGCACGGGGAAGGTGCGGGAGATAGTGGCCGCGCGGGTCCAGACAGAGGCCAAGGCGGTGGTGTTCGCCAACGAGCTGACCGCCAGACAGCGGACTGTCCTGGCGGAGCTGCTCGGCTGCCCGGTGTTCAGCTCTGGGGACCTTCGAGCGCCGGAGGCAGCGGACTCCGGCCGAGGCTGATCTGGTGAGAGCAGCCGAGGACCAGGCGCCATCCGAGCGGATGCTGCTAACGGCGGTGCTCACAACAGGGTCGATGGGCTTGGCTGGGTGTGAACGCGCGGGAGGTTGCGGCGCTGGTCAGGAGGTATGTGGGGACACTCCTGGACAGTGTTGATCTTGTTTGCAAACAGATGTTCTACGCTGGTCGGATTGGACCCTATTGATCTACGTTTTGGGCAATGCTTGGGTCCATGCCTCTCCAGCACCTCCCAGCCAGCATTGCAAAGCTCGATTGGGGTGACGTCCCCGCGTGGGTCAGCGCTCTTGTATCCGTCCTAACACTCGTCGGCCTCGTCCTCACAGTGATCTACGCACGTCACATATACAGGATCGAATCCGAACGCGACAAACACGCGGCGGAGGAACGCAGTGCGCGTGATGAAGCAGAGCGCCGCATTCAGGCGGAAAAGATCGCAGCGTGGTTCGCGCCAGCACCTAGTACCGCCCTCGAAGAGAACATGTTCGGCGCTTTTGTGCGAAATGCGTCTGATCTTCCTGTATTCGATATCTACCCAGTATTCCAGCCGGCGAGTGATGGTGAGCCGACTGCTGGAGGCGATTGGTTCTTTGAAAACATCGCCGTGCTCCCACCCCACGAAACCAAATTCATGCCGCTAGAACTGGCGGAAGACGAATATGAAGAAGTCCCACACCACCTCCGAAATGGAATGTTCTTGGTAGAGATCACCTTCCGCGATGCTGCAGGAGTACGGTGGACACGCTCCGCCGACGGATTACTCGTACAAACAAACTGACTTTCGCCATGGATGTCACGAGTGTCAGCCGGTCCAGGTGACGTCAAAGACGCGGATGATCTCGGCTGTATCGTCGACGTAGAAGGAGGCCAGGCCGTAGGTGCCGAGGATGACTTGGCGGTATTCAGGCTCGTCGTTGTAGAGAGCCATCGCGTCCCAGGGACGTTCGGCAACGTCGGCGAGGGATGTCACTAGGGCGTCGAAGGCCTCTGGAGGGAGGCCGCCGATCTGGGCGAGTGCGGTTGCGTGCAGCTCGACGCGGTAATTCGACGAGCGCCGTCCGCACTTTCAGGCCACCCGGGGATTGTTTCTGCGGCGTCAGTGAAGACGGCCGGGTCGCCTGTGCGTGCCTGCTGTGCCCGCTCGGCGAAGTCGGGGCGGGCGTACGCGGTGGCCCGCATGTGCCAGAGGCGGAGGACCTCTTGGAGTTGGCGGTAGCGCCAGAGTTCGTGCGCGGCGTCGAGGGCGCTGCGGTAGTCCCGGATGAACCGCTCTCGCTCCTCATGGGGCAGGCGACGGAGGATGCCTTCTGGATCGAGCGGGCCATGATCGTGATTGAGTGGTTCAGCCGTCATGACGCCCCTCCTCAGCACTGAGTGTCCTTGCCAGCCCTCATCATGAGTCTACGGGTGTGCCGTCCAGTAGAGGGCGCAAGCCGGGCGTTCGAAGCGGTGGCGCCACTGGTGGACGGTGGTCTGGGTTTGGGAGGGGGTTGGTTCGTGGTGGTCAGGCTGCGGCTAGGGAGACTAGGAGTACCGCTAGCAGGGTTGTCACGATGATGGCGGCGGTTGCTAGGGCCAGGCGGTAGGGGTGTTGTTCCACCTTGGTCAGGATGCCTGGGTAGGTCTCGGCGAACTTCTTTGGGTTGATCGGGCTGCTTGGGCCGCTGCACGGGACGTCCAGCGTGGTCACCAGGAGGTCTAGGTCCTCGCGGCGGTAGGCGTCGGCGGGGATTCTCAGGACCAGGCTGCGGCTCTCGTCCAGGACGAACAGGTTCCCGTTGGTCGCTCCGCGTGGAGCGGTGATCCTTGCGCGGATTACCTCGGCGATGTGCGCGCGTGGCTTGTGCTGGGCGGAGAACGGGCCTCGCAGGACGAGTTCGTGCTGCGTCAGGACGATCCGGGCGCGCAGGAGGCTTCCGAGTACGAAGAGGAAGAGCACGGCGAAGACGCCGCCGACGATCGGGGCGAACACCGTCGGGGCGTCGCCTATCAGGATTGCGGCGACGATGGCCGCTGCCGCCACGGCGATGGCTGCCAGGATGGCCGAACCTACGCGAAAGTCCGGCCGCAGTACGAGGTCGTCCTCGCGCACGTCCATGTCGTTCCTTTCAGGTGGTCACCTCGGTGAAGCGGACGGTGACCTTGTGCTGGGTCATCGCGGCGATGTCTATGTTCAGGTTTGCTTCCTGGGTCTCGGTGTCTTGGGTTGAGACGGTGATCGGGGTGCCGGCGGCGCTGTAGGCACAGGAGCGTGAGGGGCACAGCTGCCACCGACCGCTTGGTGATCACGGGTGGAGCCTATGTCGATTTGGGGGTGGCTCGTTCGTGTAGGGGGTGACAGGAGGGAGATTTCCGTGGGGAACGTCGTGCTTGTGGAGCATCTGTCGTTGGACGGGGTCATGCAGGCCCCCGCCGCTGCCGATGAGGACGTGCGGGGCGGCTTCCCTCGTGGGGGGTGGGCCCTCGCGGGGAACGACCAGGTCATGAGGGACGTGCTCGGGAAGGGGATGGGCGGGGAAGGGGGCCTGCTGCTCGGACGGCGGACGTACGAGCAGTTCTACGGGTACTGGCCGAAGCAGACGGACGGCAACCCGTACACCGACGCGCTGAACCGGACCACGAAGTATGTGGTGTCGCGGACGTTGCAGGAGCCGCTGCCCTGGATGAACTCCGTGCTCGTCGGTGATGTGGAGGACGTCGAGAAGATCGAGGGCGGGCTCACCGTGCTGGGGAGCGGGGTGCTGGCGCGGGAGCTCATGCGGCGGGGGCTCGTCGATGAGTGGCTGCTCATGGTCCATCCGGTGGTGCTGGGGACGGGACGGCGGCTGTTCGACGGGGTCGAGGCGGGCATGCGGCTGGTGGAGTCGGTGACGACGACGACCGGGGTAGTGATCGTGAGGTATGAGAAGGAGGAGGCATGAAGCTCTATGCGCTCAACATGATCCAGCCGGTGGGCGATCCTCCGCCGCCGGAGGTGCTGGACAAGGTCATGGCGGAGATCGGGGAGATCCGGCGGGATCTGGAGCTGGAGGAGTCGTGGGTGTTCGGGCGCGGGCTCCACGGGCCCGAGGCGAGCACCGTGGTGCGGCTGCGGGGTGACGAATGCGTCGCGACGGACGGGCCCTGGACGGAGGGCAAGGAGCACATCGGCGGCATCACGATCATCCAGGTGGAGGATCTGGACGCGGCGCTGAAGGTCGCGGCGCGGTTCACCAAGGCGACGGGGCTGCCGATCGAGGTGCGGCCGTTCGTGGGCGAGGTGTGATCGAGCGGGTCTTCCGGGAGGAGCACGGGCGGGCGGTGGCCGTCCTGGTCCGGGTCTTCGGCGACGTCGACGTGGCCGAGGAGGCGGTGCAGGACGCGTTCGTGGAGGCGGTCCGGCGGTGGCCGTCGGACGGGACGCCGCCGAGCCCGGCCGGGTGGATCATCACGACGGCGCGGAACAAGGCGATCGACCGGCTGCGCCGGGAGGCGCTGCGGGACGGGAAGCAGGCGGAGGCCGTGCTGATCGGCGGGGGTGAGCCGGTCGTGGACGGCGGGGTGGAGGACGACCGGCTGAGGCTCATGTTCACGTGCTGCCATCCGGCGCTGGGGCTTCAGGCGCGGGTGGCGCTGACGTTGCGGCTGCTGGGCGGGCTGAGCACGGTGGAGATCGCGCGGGCGTTCCTCGTGCCGGAGAAGACGATGGCGCAGCGGCTCGTCAGGGCGAAGGCGAAGATCCGGGACGCGCGGATCCCCTACCGGGTGCCGGAGAAGGCGGAGCTTCCGGAAAGGCTGTCCGGGGTGCTGGCCGTCATCTATCTCGTGTTCAACGAAGGGTATGCGGGGCGGGAGGAGCTGGGCGGCGAGGCGATCAGGCTGGGGCGCGTCCTGCGGGAGCTCATGCCGGACGAGCCCGAAGTGCTGGGGCTTCTCGCACTGATGCTCCTGGTGGAGTCGCGCAAGGCCGCCCGGATCAAAGGCGGCGAACTTGTTCTGCTGTCTCAGCAGGACCGCGGGTTGTGGGATCGCGGGCTCGTGGAGGAAGGGCAGGCGCTCGTCCGGCGGTGCCTGGCGATCGACCGGCCGGGGCCGTACCAGATCCAGGCCGCCATCAACGCGGTGCACAGCGATGCGGCGACGGCCGAGGATACGCGGTGGGATCAGATTCTGGAGTTGTACGACCAGTTGATGGCCGTCGCGCCCACTCCTGTCGCGGCGCTCAACCGGGCGGTGGCGGTGGCGGAGGTCGAGGGTCCGGAGGCAGGTCTTGCTCTCGTGGACGGTCTCGACCTCGGCCGGTACTACCTGTTCCATGCGATCCGCGCCGATCTGCTGCGCCGGCTGGGACGGGACGCGGAGGCCGCCGGCGCCTACGCCGAGGCCATCGAACTGACGGAGAACCCGGCTGAACTTGCTTTTCTCAAGAGGCGCCGGAGGGGTCTGCGCGTCTGAAGATGTTCAGAGCCGCCCGGCCGGCTGCGGGAGCGGCACGGGGGCCTCCAGGGCCGGCGCGGGCTTCCGGTTGAACGACTGGCCGGCGACCAGGGCCCCGAGCGCGATGGTGAATCCGACGAGCTGCCAGAACGTGAGCGTCTGCCCGAGGACCAGCAGGCCCGCCAGGGTCGCGACCATCGGGTTGGTCAGGCCGAGCAGCGAGACGGACGTCGGGGCGAGCCGGTCGATGCCGCGGAACCACAGCGCGTACGCGATCGCGGTGCCGACGATGCCGAGGTAGGCGAAGCCCAGCACGTTCTCGCCCGTGACGGACGGCGGGACGCCCTCGGTCAGCAGCGTCAGCGGCAGCAGGACGAGGCCGCCGACGGTGAGCTGCCACCCGGTCATGACCAGCGGCGATTCGGGACGTCCCCACTTCTTCGCGAGGACGATCGCGGCGGCCATGAGGGACGTCGCGGTGAGCATGGCGGCGATGCCGAGCGGGTCCAGGCGGGCGTCGGAGGTGAGCGTCAGCAGCGCGACGCCGCCGGTGCCGGCGAGCGCCGAGTACAGGACGGCGCGGGCCGGGCGGACGCGCAGGACGCCGAGCGACAGCAGCGCCACGACCAGCGGCTGCACGGAGCCGACGGTGGCGGCGACCCCGCCCGGCAGCCGGTAGGCGGCGAAGAAGAGCAGCGGGAAGAAGGCGCCGAAGTTCAGCATGCCGAGGACGGCGGACTTCCACCACCAGGAGCCGCGCGGGAGGCGCCGGGTGGCGGCGAGCAGCACCAGCCCGGCGGGCAGCGCGCGCAGGGTCGCGGCCAGCATCGGGCGGTCGGCGGGAAGGAGGGTGGTGGTGACGACGTAGGTGGTGCCCCAGCTTGCGGGTGCGAAGGCGGCCAGGGCGAGGTCGGACGCGTGGCGGGCGGGCTGCGTCCGCGGTGCCGCGATGGAGGTCATGAGGGAGATCACCTCAGCGTGGGCATGAGCACGGCAGGTACATCAATGCTAAGCCTATGAACGTTGAGATTATTCCCGTTGAGATAAAGTTTCCGCGGCGGTCAGGCGCGCAGGCGGCTGACCTCGTACAGCGCGATGCCCGCGGCGACCCCGGCGTTGAGCGACTCGGCCCTCCCCGGCATCGGGATCGTGACCAGCATGTCGCAGGTGTCGGCGACCAGCCGGCCGAGCCCCTTGCCCTCCGAGCCCACGACCAGCACGAACGGCCCGGACGCGATCTCCAGGTCGGCGACGGTCACGCCGCCGCGCGCGTCCAGCCCGGCGACGAAGCAGCCCGCCTTCTGGTACGCCTTGAGCTGCCGCGCCAGGTTCGTCGCCTGCGCGACGGGGCAGGTCGCGAGCGTCCCGGCGGACGACTTCCAGGCGCCCGCGGTGATCCCGGCCGCGCGCCGCTCGGGCACGACGACGCCGGTCGCGCCGAACGCGGCGGCGGACCGGACGATCGCGCCGAGGTTGCGCGGGTCGGTGATCCCGTCGACCGCGACGACCAGCGGCGCGGCGCCCTTGAGCAGGTCGTCCGGGTGCGCGTACCGGTACGGCTTGACCTGCAGCGCGATGCCCTGGTGGACGGCGCCGCCGGTCAGCCGGTCGAGCTCGTTCTTCCCGGTCTCCAGCAGCGGGACGCCGCGGTCGGCGGCCAGCTGGATCGATTCCCGGACCCGCTCGTCGTTGCTGGACATCACGTACAGCGCCGTGCCCGGGACGCCCGCGCGCAGCGCCTCGACGACCGGGTTCCGGCCGGTGACCAGCTCGGGGACCTCGCCGTTCGCGCGCCGAGCGCCGGCGGGACGCCCGCCGGGGGCGGCGGCCGCGGCCTTCGCGCGCCCGCCCGGCCCCAGCGTCGGCGTGCCGGTGCGCTTGGCGTTCTTGATGGCGCGGGCCTTCTGGCGCTTGCCGTGCCAGTGCCGGTCCTCGGCCTTGGGGGTCGGTCCCTTGCCCTTGCGCTTGGCCATTGTGCGTTACGCCCCTCGCGACGATTGCGTGCTCGCCCTCGCGGCTGCCGGGCGGCTAAGACTCTCTCGGCTAAGACTCTGTCGGCTAAGACTCTGTCGGCGGGACGGCACGTCGGCGAACCCCCGCGAACGTCCGATTTTATCCGCCGCGCGGGACGCGTCGCGCACTCCGCGCGGCGCCGGTCAGCCGCGCTTCAGCTCCCAGCGGGGGCCGTGCGGGGTGTCCTCGACCACGATCCCGGCCTCGGCCAGGCTGTCGCGGATGGCGTCGGCGGCCGCGTAGTCCTTGCGCGCCCGCGCGGCCTGCCGCTGCTCCAGCGCCACCGCCACCAGGGCGTCCACGACGGGGCGGAGGTCCTCCTCGCCCGCCTTCCTCCACTGCGGCGACAGCGGGTCGATGCCGAGGACGTCCGCCATGGCCCGCACCGCGGCGAGCGCGCCGCGCGCCGCGTCATGGTCGCCGGACGCCAGCGCGCTGTTGCCCTCCCGGACGGTCTCGTGCAGCACCGCCAGCGCCTGCGGGACGCCCAGATCATCGTCCATCGCGGCGGCGAACGCGGACGGCACGGACGACGCGGGGACGGCCCCCACCACCTCCGAAGCCCGCGTCACGAAGCCCTCGATCCGCTGGTAGGCGGAGACGGCCTCGGCCAGGGCGGCGCCGGTGTAGTCCATGAGCGACCGGTAGTGCGCCGAGGCGAGGTAGTAGCGCACCTCCACCGGGCGGGCCTTGCCGAGCAGATCGGGCAGCAGCACCACGTTGCCGACCGACTTGCTCATCTTCTCGCCGTCCACGGTGAGGAGGCCGTTGTGCAGCCAGTAGCGCGCGAACCCGTCGCCGGCGGCGCGGGACTGGGCGATCTCGTTCTCGTGGTGCGGGAAGATGAGGTCGACCCCGCCTCCGTGGATGTCGAACGTGGGGCCGAGGTACTTCGTCGCCATCGCCGAGCATTCGAGATGCCAGCCGGGACGCCCGCGGCCCCAGGGCGTCTCCCAGGACGGCTCGCCCGGCTTGGCGCCCTTCCAGAGCGCGAAGTCGCGCGGGTCGCGTTTGGCGTCCTCATTGGGCGTGTCGCCTGCGGACCGCATGTTCTCCAGCCGCTGGTTCGACAGCGCGCCGTACTCGTCGGCCCACGACTTCACGTCGAAGTACACGTCGCCGCCCGCGGCGTACGCGTGGCCCTTCTCGATCAGCCGGCGGATCAGCACGATCATCTCCGGGACGTGCCCGGTGGCGCGCGGCTCGACCGTCGGCGGCAGGCAGCCGAGCAGGTCGTAGCCCTGGTTGAACACGCGCTGGTTGCCCTCGGCGACCGCGAACCACGGGACGCCCTGCTCCGCCGACACCGCGATGATCTTGTCGTCGATGTCGGTGACGTTGCGCGCGAACGTCACCTCGTACCCGGACGCGCGCAGCCAGCGCAGCAGCACGTCGTAGATGACGCCCGAGCGGAGGTGCCCGATGTGCGGTGATGCCTGCGGGGTCGCACCGCACACGTACATCCCCACGCGGCCTTCTTCGAGGGGCTCGAACGTGCGGACGCTGCGGGTGCCGGTGTCGTAGAAGCGCAGACTCACAGGGTTCAGGTTATTGGATCGGCGAGCGGCCGCGTCGCGCATTGCGCGGCGCGGCCCCCGCCGCCGTGTCGCACCTCGCCGAACACCGCGTCAAGCGTCCCCGTCGTCTTCTCCGTCTTCTCCGCCTTCTCCGTCATCTCCGTCTTTCCCGTTGAGCCGGAAGGCGCGGGATTCGAGATAGCGGCGCTCGGGGATGCTGGTCGTGAGCCGCGCCGCCTCCCGGTACGCGTCCCGCGCCGCACCGGTCTCACCGGCCATCTCCAGCAGGTGGGCGCGGACGGCCGCGAGCCGGTGGTGCCCGGAGACCCGGTCGTCGCCGTCCAGCGTCCGCAGCAGGTCCAGCCCGGCGGACGGCCCGTGCACCATCGCCAGCGCCACCGCCTCGTTGAGCGTGACCACCGGGTTCGGCGCCAGGTGCGACAGCAGCCGGTACAGCGCCAGGATCTGCCGCCAGTCGGTGTCCTCGGGCCGGTGCGCCTCCCCGTGGACGGCGGCGATCGCGGCCTGCAGCTGGTACGGGCCGGGCGGCGACCAGGTGAGCGCGTCGGTGACGAGGGCCGTGCCCTCCTCGATCGCGTCCCGCCGCCAGAGCGTCCTGTCCTGCTCGGTGAGCGGGATCAGCAGCCCGCCGGGCCCCGTGCGCGCCGCCCGCCGGGCGTCGGTGAGCAGCATCAGCGCGAGCAGGCCCGCGACCTCGCCGTCGTCCGGCAGCAGGCCGTGCAGCGCCCGCGCGAGCCGGATCGCCTCCGCGGTGAGGTCGGTGCGCTGCAGGTCCGGCCCGCTGGACGCGGTGTACCCCTCGTTGAAGATCAGGTACAGGACGTGCAGGACGGCGCGCAGCCGCTCGCCCCGCTCCCCCGGCGGCGGCATCGCGAACCGCGCCCCGGCCGCCCTGATCTTCGCCTTGGCGCGGCTGACCCGCTGCGCCATCGTCGCCTCCGGCACCAGGAACGCCCGCGCGATCTGCGCCGTCGTCAGCCCGCCGACCGCCCGCAGCGTCAGCGCGACCTGCGAGGACGGCGACAGCGCCGGATGGCAGCAGAGGAACAGCAGCGTCAGGGTGTCGTCCCGGTCGCCCGGCCGGTCCTCGTCCGGGCCGGGCTCCGCGGGTTCCCGCGCGGACACCGCGGCCTCGCGGTCGCGGCGGGCCCGCTCACTGCGCCACTGGTCGGTGAGCCGCCGCGCCGCGACGGTCAGCAGCCAGCCGCGCGGGTTCTCCGGGACGCCGTCCCCCGGCCACTGCACGGCGGCGGCGAGGAGCGCCTCCTGCACGGCGTCCTCGCAGGCGTCGAACGCGCCGTGCCGCCGCACGAGCGTGCCGAGGACCTGCGGCGCGAGGGTGCGCAGCAGGTCCTCGACGGCCGGGGGCGCCGTCACATCTCCGTCCCGCCCTCGCTCATGACGGCCCGGACCTCCATGCGCCCGCCGAACCGGACGTCCGGCCAGCGCCTGGCGATCTCGACCGCCCGCTCCTCCGACTCGCAGTCGACGGTGAGGAAGCCGGCGAAGTGCTCCTTGGCCTCCAGGAACGGCCCGTCGGTCACCGCCGGCTGCCCGCCGCGCTCCAGCACGTTCTTGGTGGTGGACGGGTCGGCCAGCGCCTCCCCGCCGACCCACTCGCCCGACTCCTGCAGCTCCCGCATGATCGCGTCGACCTCGGCGAACAGCGCGTCGCGCTCCGCCTCCGTCAGCTCCTCCGCGAAGCCGGGGCGGTTGTAGATCAGCAGCATGTACTTCACGGTGTGCTCCTCGTCCCGTGTGTCGTCCCGAGCGGCCCCGGTCGGCCGTTCGTCACTGAACGATCGGAGCCGGCGGCGGGTTCTCTACATGCCCCGCGGAAGAGTTTTCAGAAGGGCCCGCCCGGATCACTGAGCCGGCGGCACAGCGCCGCGAACGCCAGCGCGTCCGGCATCTGGGAGGCGACCGCCACCAGGTCCATCCGGCCGGTGTACGCGCGCACGGTCACCATGCCGTTGCTGATCTCCACGTCCTGGACGGCCTTCCACGGCAGCCGCTCGCCGTCCTTCTCGACGCCGTCCAGGTCCACGGTGAACGGGCCGAGGCGCACCCGCTCCCGCGCCCGCACCGCCGCCAGGCGCCGCGGGACGATCCGGGCCGTCACCTCCTTCGCGACGGTCACGCCGAGCGCCCGGACGTCCGGGATGTCGTCTTCGAGCCGCAGCACGCCGCCGTCGTCCGCGACGATCGTGAAGCACCACCGGATCCGCGGGCCGCTGCGCCGCCCCGAGACCGTCACCGACTCCAGCTCGTCCCACGTGTAGCCGGTCTCGCCGCCCGGCCCGGTGACCGACAGCCCGTTGGTGTAGAGGCGGGCGATCCGGTTGCGGAGGCGGGGGCGGTCGCGTCCCGCGATCCAGCCGCCGGCGGCCGCGTACCCCATCGAGAGCAGCAGCGCGGGGACGCCCACCCACCACGCGCCTTCGTGCAGGTAGACGACGGCCGCCGGGATCAGCGCCAGCGACGCCAGGCCGAGCAGGCACAGCCACGCCCACGTGCGGCGGCCCGCCGCCCGGCCGTCGAACGTCCGGACCGGCTCGCCCAGCCGGTCGTGGACCCCGTCATCAGGCGACGCCACGCCGCGCTACCCGGCCGTCCGGGTTCGGGTCCCGTCCACGAACCAGCCGTAGGGCATCGCAGCCTCCCCTCGGGACGTCGTCGTCCATACCGTACGTCTCCCCCTTTATCGTGCGCAGCGACAATGTGATCACTAAGAAGTTGCGGTTCGCCGCCGTCCGGGCCGATTAATCTCGGCTGCGGACCCTCAAGGCGCCCTCCCCCGGAACGAGACCCCATGCCATCTGACCCGACCCGGCCGACCTTCACCCGCGCGCAGCGGCGGGTGCTCACCGCGCTCGCCGGCCTCGTCGTCGCCGCGCTCGCCGCCGGCGCGTACGTGCTCACCTACGACGTCCTCCGCGAGCTCGCCCTCGCCGGGCGGGTGAGCCGCCGCTGGGCGCCGCTGTACCCGGCGATGGCCGACATCCTCGTCGCGATGACGATCCTGTCGCTGGTCGTCACCCGCAACGCCCGCTGGTGGACGCGGCTGCTCCGCTGGGCGCTGCTGCTCCTCCTCGCCGCCGGGGGCGCCGCGGCCTCCGTCCAGCACGCGGTGTGGGGGTACGGCTCCCTCCCGGACGACGCGGTGCGCGCGGGCGTGGCCGTCGCGCCGGAGGTGATGCTGGTGATCGCGATCTGGCTGTGGCTGACGATGTTCAAGCAGATCCGGGTGGCCCGGCCCGCCGCCGCGGAGACCGCTCCCGTCGAGGGGCAGCGCGGGCACGTGAAGGTGCTGGGGCCCGCCGGGCCGCCGCCGCTCGCGCTGGAGCCGCCCGCCGAGCCGCAGCCGTCCGCCGAGCCGCCGTCCGCAGAGCCGCCGTCCGGCGCCGCCGACGAGGAGCCGCTGATCCCGTTCCCTCCGGAGCCCGCCGCCGAACCCGAGCCGGTCACCGAGCAGGAGCCGGTCGCAGAGCAGGAGGCAGGGCGGGCAGCCCCGGCCGCGGAGCACCCGGGCGCGCACGAGGGCGGCGTCCCGGAGCCCGTCCAGTACCAGCCGGCCGCACACGAGCCCGCCGCACACGAGCCCGCATCACACGAGCCGGCTTCATACGAACCCGCTTCACACGAGGCGGAACACGAGCCGAGCGGCCCCGCGCACGGGCCCGGCGAGGACGAGCCGGCCGGGCAGGGAGGGCGCGCGGAGCCCGAGGGCGCCGGGTACGGGGGGAGCCTGTCGTCCGAGCCGGCGCCGCCGCTGGACGCGCTGCCGGAGCCGCGGCCGCCGCTCGACCCGATCCCGGCGCTGCTCCCGACGGACGTCGAACTCGTCCGCGGCCGCGACCGGGACGACGCCGAGGAGCGCCCCGTGGCGTCCACGACGCGGCCCGACATCGTGGTCCCGGGCGCGGAGGAGGACCTCCACGACACCCCGCCCGCCGACCGCGCCGAGGACCCCGACGCCGGCGACGGCCCGGCCAAGGACTGGAACCCGCCGCCGTCGAGCAACTTCCGCAGCGGCCCCACCCCGCCCGCCGACTAGCCGGACGCGTCCGGGGGTACTGACCCGGGCATGAGCGCCTTACTCGATCGGCTCTTCGACGACGCCGCGCTCTTCCCGCCGGAACGCGCGCCGCTGGACCGGGCGCTGCCCGCCTACCGCGAGGCCGCCCGGAACCCGGCGGCGGGGCGGCTGCGCTGCCCCGCGTCCCGGTTCGCCGAGCTGCGGACGCATCTCGTCCCGGAGGACCTCCTCGACCTCGTCCTCGTCGGCGACACCGGGGTCGGCGAGCTGCCGAAGACGCTGGACGCCGCCCTCGCCGAGCCGCGCGTCCGGCCGTGCGCGGTGGAGATCGCCGTGCCGGAGGACGCCGACCAGGCGCGGGCCGCCGCCGTGGCGCTCGCCCAGTTGCCGTCCGACGTCCCGGCGCGCATCGAGGTGCGCCCGGCGCCCGGCTGGCGGGACGCGCTGGACCGCATCGCCGCGGCCCGCGACCGCGGCGCGCCCCTCGGCGCCGCGACCGCGGCCGTGTCGGCGGCGTTCATCTGCGCCTGCGCCGAGCGCGGTCTGCGGTTCTCGTGCTGGAACGGTGCGGGCCACGCCGTCCGCTCGCCCTCCGGGCCGGGCTTCTTGAACGTCCTGCTGGCCGCCGCGCAGGCCGCCGCCGGTGAGCGCGAGGTGCGCCGGACGCTGGAACGCGCCGACGCCGAGCCCCTGGCCGCCGGCGTCCGGGCCCTCTCCGAGGACGAGGCCCGGGGCGCCCGCCGCCTCCTGGCAGCGCTCAACGTTCGCAATCTCGACGCCCTGCGGCGGATCGGGACGCCGGACATGGGGAAAGATATGTCTCCATGACGACCGTTTCGTGGGTTGATGTCGATGAGAACGCCGGGTTCGGCATCGAGAACCTCCCGTACGGGGTGTTCGCGCGCCCCGGCGAGCTGCCGCGTGTCGGCGTGGCCATCGGCGACCGCGTCCTCGATCTGGCGGCGATGTCCGCCGCAGGGCTGGTGGAGGACCGCCACTACTTCGCCTCGGGGTCGCTGAACGCCTTCATGGTCGCGGGACGGCCCGCCTGGCAGGCGAACCGGGAGCGGGTGACGGAGCTGCTCACCGACGAGTCGTACCGGGAGCGGGTCGAGCCGCACCTGATCCCCGTCGCGGACGTGGAGCTGCTGCGGCCGTTCGAGGTCGCCGACTACGTCGACTTCTACTCCTCCGAGCACCACGCCGTGAACGCGGGGCGGATCTTCCGGCCGAACGGCGACCCGCTGCCGCCGAACTGGAAGCGGCTGCCCGTGGGGTACCACGGCCGTTCGGGCACCGTGTACCCGTCGGGGACGCCGGTCATCCGGCCGTCCGGCCAGCGCCGCCTGCCGGGCGACCCGGATCCGTCGTACGGGCCGTCGCTCCGGCTGGACTTCGAGGCCGAGGTCGGGTTCGTCGCGGGCGTGCCCTCGTCGGCGGGGCGCGGCGTGCCGACGAGCGCGTTCCGGGACCACGTGTTCGGGTTCGTGCTGGTGAACGACTGGAGCGCGCGCGACCTGCAGGCGTGGGAGTCGCTGCCGCTCGGGCCGTTCCTCGGCAAGTCGTTCGCGACGTCGGTCTCGCCGTGGGTGGTGCCGGTCGCCGCGCTGGAGCCGGCCCGCGTGACCCCGCCCGTCCAGGACCCCCCGCCGCTGCCCTACCTGCGCTGCGACGAGCCGTGGGGGCTCGACCTGCACCTGGAGATCTTGATCAACGGCCAGGTGGCGGCCCGTCCGCGGTTCGCGTCGATGTACTGGACGTCCCCGCAGCAGCTGGCGCACGCCACGGTGAACGGCGCCCCGCTCCGCACCGGCGACCTGTTCGCCTCGGGGACGGTCTCGGGCCCGGAACGCGGCCAGCGCGGCTGCATGCTGGAGCTCAGCTGGAACGGCCAGGAGCCGCTGGAGCTGCCGGACGGCACGAAGCGCACCTACCTGGAGGACGGCGACACGGTCACGATCCGCGCCCAGGCTCCGGGCGCCTCCGGCTCCCGCATCGCCTTCGGCGAGGTGACCGGCACCGTCCACCCGGCCCAGCCCTAGAGGACGAGGCCCGAGACCACGAGCCCCCCAGATCACGAGGCCCCTAGATCACGAGGGCGGTGGCCATCGCAGCGAGACCTTCGCCTCGGCCCGTCAGGCCCAGGCCGTCCGTGGTGGTGGCCGAGATCGTCACCGGGGCGCCGCCCAGCGCCTCGGTGAGGGTCTTCTCGGCTTCCGCGCGCCGCTTGCCGATCTTGGGGCGGTTGCCGATGATCTGGACGGCCACGTTGCCGATGGTGAAGCCCGCTTCGGTGACGCGGCGGGCCACTTCCCGGAGGAGGTCGACGCCGGAGGCACCGGACCAGCGGGGGTCGTCGGTGCCGAAGACGGCGCCCAGGTCGCCGAGGCCGCACGCCGACAGGAGGGCGTCGCAGGCGGCGTGCGCGGCGACGTCTCCGTCGGAGTGGCCGGCGAGGCCGTGGCCTTCGCCGGGCCATTCGAGGCCCGCGACCTTGAGCGGCCGCGGGGTGGACGAGAACGGGTGGACGTCGGTTCCGACGCCCACCCGTGGAAGCCGTTCGGTCAACTCAGCTGGCCAGGACCTCGTCCAGCAGCGCCTCGGCCTTGTCCTCGTTGGTCTTCTCGGCGAGCGCGAGCTCGCTGACCAGGATCTGCCGCGCCTTGGCGAGCATCCGCTTCTCACCGGCGGACAGGCCGCGCTCCTTGTCGCGCCGCCACAGATCGCGGACGACCTCGGCGACCTTGTTGACGTCGCCGGACGCGAGCTTCTCAAGGTTCGCCTTGTACCGGCGCGACCAGTTGGTGGGCTCTTCGGTGTAGGGTGCGCGCAGCACCTCGAACACCTTCTCGAGCCCCTCCTGGCCCACGACGTCCCGGACGCCCACGTCCTCGACGTTCTCGACCGGGACCCGCACTGTAAGGTCGCCCTTGTCAACCTTCAGGACCAGATAGGTCCTGTCCTCACCCTTGATGGTGCGAGTCTCGATGGCCTCGATCCGAGCAGCCCCATGGTGGGGGTAGACGACGGTGTCGCCGACCTGGAAAGTCATGTGACAAGTACCCCTTCCGCTAGAACCAGGGTAGCACGGAAACGAGCGTGGCTGAACCGGCGTTACCGACAAATGCCCAGGTCAAACCGCATATTGGGGTATTGACAAAGCCCTTTAATGGTGCATCGGCGTCCAGTTCTCCACACTCAGCGTAGCCGACAGATCACCGTGACCCCATCGGAACGCCATTACCGGTAAGGGGAGCCCCGTTACAAGCATCCGTCCCGCCAGTCGCGCGGATGCGTTCCATACTGGAGGTGAGCATGCCGGGCGCGGCGGGTACGAAGCGCCCGGAAGGCCCCGAATAGGACGGCGGCCCGCGGACCGCGAGCGGCGAGGGGAGGTGCGGCGTGAGGCCGGACGGCGGCGACCCGGAGCCCGACGACTACGGGCTCCCGCCCGTCGACGTGGTCATCCCCGACGACGCCCGCGAGCTCGAGCGGGACATGGCCGCCTACCACCGCGAGGAGCGGCGCCGGCGGCGCCGCGCCCGGCTCCGCCGCCTGGTCCGCCCGGTGACCCGGTTCGGCGTCGCGATCCCGATCATCGCCGGCGCGCTGCTGGTCGCGCTGCTCAGCGGCGTGCTGATGACGGCGTTCGGCCCGCGTCCGGTGCCCCGCCCGACCGGCGCGCAGCTCGCGCCCCGCCCGTCCGCCGGCCCCGGCGAGATCGGCGGCCTGCTGCCGGACCGGGAGGTCGGCATCGTCGCGGACGGCAGCACGTCCGTCCCGCTGCGGAACCTGCGCCCCGGGGTGATCGGCATCGTCCCGCCCGCGTACGAGTGCGAGACGGTGGTGGCCGAGCTCGCGGGCAGGACGCGGGAGTACAAGCTCAACTTCTGGCTCGTCGCCGACCCGCGGCCCGCCGGCGGCGCGAAGGCGACGTCGGTGAAGGAGCTGCGGGCGTGCGCGGGCACCGCCCACGACGGGACACCGCTCCTCCTCGAAGACCGGGACGGCGTCCTCGCCACCGCCTACGCCCCCCGGCCGGCCGCGCCCGGCCCGGCCGGCGCCGGGCTCACCGCCGTGTTCGTGCAGCCGGACGGCATCGTCAGCGAGATCGTCCACGGGCCGCGGCCCGGGCCCGACCTCACCCGGCGGATCGAGTCCCTCGGCACCGGCTGATCGTCCGGGAAAGGCGGCCGGAAGGGACGAGGCGCGGCGGAGCGCGCCGGACGCGGCGCGTCTCCCGTGGGCGTCCGGTGCATCTCCCGTGCATGTTCCGCGCGTTTCCGAGCATTGTTCCCGCCATGCGCTGGCGTGTCGGCGACCCCGGAGCGGGGTCCGCGGCAGGGTCTCGCTACGCTTCCCCTGGCGTATCTCACGCCGCTCTCACAACTTTCCGATGTCACATCTATTGATGACACTTCGCGAGGAGACCGACGCCGTGATCCGAAACAGCCGTCGAGTGGTCGTGCTCGCCGTCGCGGGCGCCGTCGCGATCGCGCCGGTGATCTCCGGCTGCGGCGCCGGCGAGACTCCACAGTCCGCCTACCCGACCCGCCTGACCGAGGGCGTCAACGTGTCGGTGCCCAACGGCAAGCCGCAGGCACTGAAGATCAGCCTGCGCAACATGTTCCTGCTCGGGCCCGCTCCCACCGAGCAGATCAAGCCGGGCCAGGCCATGCCGCTCTACGGTGTGATGATCAACCAGGTGGAGGGCGCGCAGGACAGGCTGGTGTCGGTCAGCTCGCCCGCCTTCGGCGGGGCGAAGATCGCGGGCGGCGCCCTCACGCTGCCGCCCGCCGCGGCGGACGGGGCGGGCGGCGTGGTCAGCCTGCTCGGCAAGCCGCCGGCGACCCCCGCGGCGAGCCCCTCCGCGACGCCGAGCGGACGCCCCTCGGGCACCGCCAGCCCGACGACCACCGGCGGCACCGGCGCAACACCGAACACGTCCGCGACGCCGACCTCGCAGAACACGGCCGGGCCGGAGCAGAGCCCCCCGCAGACCCCGACCACGGGCGAGCAGCCGCTCGTCGTGCTCACCGGCCTCACCGACGGCGGTCTGCAGCCGGGCTCGACCGTCCCCGTGCGGCTGCAGTTCGAGAACGCGGGCGCCGTGGAGTTCCAGGTGCCGATCGTGCCGCACCAGCAGGACTACCTCACCTACCCGCAGGCCACCCCGGTCGGGCAGGCGACCGGCACCCAGCCGCCGGGGGCCGCGACCGGCCCGGCGACCAGCCCGAGCCCCGGCGCGTCCGGCGAGCCGACCCCCGGCGCGTCGGAGACGCCCGGCGCGAGCGGCGACTGACCCGCCGCCGACCCCGCCCGCCGACCCCGCCCGTCACCCCAGCCCGTCAACCCAGCCCGCGCAGAGCATCCGCGATCGAGTAGGAGGGCCGGGTCGCCCGGCCCTCCTCTCACACCACCGGACATGCGGGCCCGCATCCGGCGGTTCGTCAAGCCGTTGATCTGAGC
>NZ_JBEORG010000062.1:0-30208 GCF_040302145.1 Spirillospora sp. NPDC127506
GCTCAGATCAACGGCTTGACGAACCGCCGGATGCGGGCCCGCATGTCCGGTGGTGTGAGAGGAGGGCCGGGCGACCCGGCCCTCCTACTCGATTGCCCGGAAGATTCGGCTGTGCCCGGAAGATTCGGCCCGGAAGATTCGGCTCGGACGCCCGGCTCGGATGGCTCAGGTGGTCCTGCGGTCGGCGAGGGCGGCCCAGCTCTCGTCCCAGAGGGCCTCGCGGCGGCGGTCGTAGTGGCGGCGCGCGAAGTAGTAGCCGGCCAGGAGGGGCAGGCCCACCAGGGTCACGGCCATGGTGCCGGCGACGGCGGTGGTCGAGATCGTGTCGGCGTGGGTGCGGGGCGCGCGGGCCAGGTCGCCGGAGCCGTCCACCCAGATGCGGCGGGTCGCGCCCGGCTTCACGGACTTGTCCGCGGGGACGACCGCGGTGCGGGCCCTGCCGTCGGAGGGCGTCCAGTACAGCACGGCGTAGGTGTGCCGCACGCCCGCGCCGTCCTCCGACTTGGCCTCCGTGACGCGCGCGTCGACGCGGTGGTTGGCGGCCTGCTGCCGCTCGGCCTCGACGCCGGTCCGGTAGGCGTGGGAGGCGAGCGCGGCGGCGGCCGGCGGCGCGAGTCCAGCGAACAGGACGACGGCGCCGACCCCGACCGCCCACTGGCGGCGGTCGACGCCGCGGCGCAGATCGTTGCGGTCGAAGCCGAACCGGCGGCGTACGCGTCCCAGCCTTTCCATCTCTTTTCTCCTCCTTGTCTGAGACGGTAATGGCTGGGCAAAAGGCCGGGCAGGGCCCGGAGGTCCCGGGTGGGGGGACCTTCGTCCCCTTTTGGTCGATGCGCCGGCGGCGCAGACTGGACCGAGGGAGGCAGTCCTATGAACAGCGAGGAAAGGAAACGGTGGCCGCACGTCCTGTTCGGCTATGACGGGACGCCGGAGAACGACGCGGCGCTGCGCTGGGCTGTCGAGGAGGCCCGGCTCCGGAGGTTCGGGCTGGTGATGTGCCACTGCTGGCACTGGCCCTACCCGGCCGGGCACGCCGACCCGGACATCGAGACGATCATGAAGCGGGCGGGTGAGAACCTGCTCGACGGCGGCGTACGCCGGGCCTACGAGCTGGGGGTGCCGGGCGCGGTCCGCAAGCGGCTGCGGCGCGGCCCCGCCGCCGAGGCGCTGCTGAGCGCCGCCGCCGGGGCCGAGCTGGTGGTGATCGGCGCGCCCGAGCGGCCCGACGAGGGCGGGACGGCGATGGAGCTGTCGGCCCGGTCCCCGCGCCCGGTGATCGCCGCCCGCGCCGGGACGCCGCCGCACCGCGTCGTGGTGGGCGTCGACGGGTCCTCCCGCTGCGCGAGCGCGCTCGGCTTCGCCGCGGAGGAGGCGGCGCTGCGCGGCTGGACCCTGCACGTCGTGCACGGCTGCTGGGAGCCCGGCGCGGTCGTCGAGTCCGAGCTCGCGCTGTTCCACGACCGGGAGCTGCTGGAGAAGACCCGCGCCGCCGAGCTGGACGAGGCCGTGGAGCCGGTGCGCCGCCGCTACCCCGACCTGCGCATCGAGGCGTCGCCGCTGCTGGAGAGGCCCTTCGACGCCCTGCGGGAGGCGGCGGAGAACGCCGGGCTCGTCGTGCTCGGCGACCGCGGCACCGGCCTGGAGCCGCTGGGCGCGACCGCCACCGCGATGCTGCGGCGGGCCTCCTGCACCGTCGCGATCGTGCCGGGACGCAGGTCCCGCGAGGCGAGGACCCTCGCCTCTGACCGTCCCGTCCCCGCCGGGCGAGCCTGGAACGCGGGAAGGGAGCGATGATGACCGATCGACGCGGCGTGGTGGCGGGCTACGACGGATCCGAGCAGAGCGCGGCGGCCGTCCGGTGGGCGGCCGAGGAGGCGCGCCTGCGGGGCGTGCCGCTGACCGTGGTGCACGCCTGGGAGATGTACGCGGGGGTCGGATGGGGCGCGATCCCCGTCGCCGACCTGCGCGCGGTGGCCGAGGAGGTCGCCGCGGAGGGCGCGGAGCACGCCCGCGAGGTCACCGGCGACGTGCACGCCGTCCTCGGCCGCGGCGGGCCGGCGACCGCGCTGATCGAGGCAGCCCGCGACGCCGAGCTGGTCGTCGTCGGGTCGCGCGGGCGCGGCGGCTTCACCGAGCTGGTGCTGGGGTCGACGGGCGTGGAGCTGGCGGCGCACGCCCCGAGCCCGGTCACGGTCGTCCGGGAGCCGCGCGCCGAGGGCCCGGTGGTCGTCGGCGTGGACGGCTCGGCGGCCTCGCTGGAGGCCCTCGGCCTGGCGTTCACCGAGGCCCGGCTGCGCGGCGCGGAACTGTCCGCGATCACCGCCTGGCCGCCCGACGCCGAGCCCGGACCCGTCCCGCTGGTGGACGCCGACGGGCTGCGCGAGTTCGCCGAGGGACGGCTCGCCGGGCTCGTCGAGCCGTGGCGGGAGAAGTACCCGGACGTCGCCGTCCGGACCGAGGTGATCACCGGCCCGCCCCGCCAGGTGCTGCTGACGGCCGCGAAGGACGCCCGGCTCCTCGTCGTCGGGTCCCGCGGGCTCGGCGGGTTCCGCGGCCTGCTGCTCGGCTCGGTCAGCAACGCGCTCCTGCACCACGCGGCCTGCCCGGTCGCCGTCGCGCACGCCCCCCGCGACTAGCCCGGGCCTCCGGACGCGCGGGCGCTCCCGATCCGGACGGGACGCCCGCGCGTCACCGTTCCGCGGCCCGCGCGGGCTGCGGGGCGGGCCGCGCGGCGGCCCGCGCGGGCCGTTCGGCGACGAGCGCCTCGGTCGCGTCCAGGGCCGGGGCCGTCGGCAGGTCGGGGTCGAGGATCAGCTGCAGCAGCAGCCCGTCCAGCATCGCGGTGAACAGCATCGCGGTGCCCTCGCGGCGCTCGGCCGGCCAGTCGGGGGACAGGTGGGCGAGCCGGGCGGCGACGCGGGCCCGGACGGTCCGCGACCAGTCCCTCCGCTCGGCGGCGAGCCGCGGGTCGCGCAGGGCCCGGACCAGCAGCTCGGCGGCCAGCCGCAGGTTGCGCTCGCCCGCGACCATCCGCGGGACGAGCTCGCGCACCGCGCGCAGCGCTGACCCGGCGTCGGGCGCGGCGACCAGCGCGTCCACCACCGGATCGATGATCATCTCGCTGGCCCGCTGCGCGACCGCGACGTGCAGGCCCGGCAGCCCGTTGAAGTAGTGGTGGAGCAGGCCCGGGCGGGTCCGCGCGCGGTCCGTGACGGCCCGCGCGGTGACCGCGGGCCAGCCGCCCTCGGCGAGCAGGTCGAGACCGATGCGCACCAGCTGGTCCCTGCGCGCCCGCCCGCGAGGAGTCGACGCGCCCCTCCCGGCGGCGGGGTCCTCGTGGGTCATGCCGCCAAGCTATCCCAACCCTTGCAGCGTGCAAAGATCGTCGTGCGGAACGGCCTGTCCGCCACATTTGCACTGTGCAAGGATGAGGGCGCCAAGACGATACGCGGTGCCCGCTCGGAGGCGCGAGGTGACCGGAGACGCGGCTTCCGCACTCCCGCTGTCGATCGACATCACGGTGGAGCGGCACTGCATCGTGCTGCGGCTGGGCGGCCACCTCGTCACCGGCAACGTCGCCCGGCTGAACCGCTGGCTCGACCGCATCGGCAGGCTGGAGGGCCGCGTCCTGGTCGCGATGGACCTGGCGGGCGTCGTCGGCTGCGACTCCGTCGGCGTCAGCGCGCTGATCGACGGTGCGGGCCGCATCCGCCGCGCCGGCGGGTTCCTCATCGCCGCGCACTACCCCGACGCCTGCCCGGCGTTTCCCGGCCGGGCCGCCCTGGAGACCCGCCCGACCGTCCAGGACGCCATCGACGTGCTCCGCGACTGGCGCCCGTAGAAGCGGGTAGTGCCCTCGCATGACCGATGCCGTGCTGTTCGACGTCGACGGGACGCTGGTCGACACCAACTACCTGCACGCCGCCACGTGGTGGCAGGCATTCCTGCAGTACGGCCGCACGGTCCCGATGGGGCGGATCCACCGGGCGATCGGCATGGGCTCCGACAAGCTCCTCGACCACCTGCTGCCGGACGGCCGGGACCGCGGCGACGACGACGCGATCCGGTCCGCGCACACCGCCCTGTACGCGCAGTACTGGTCGCGGCTCACGCCCTTCGACGGCGCCGCCGACCTGCTGCGGGCCTGCGCCGCGCGGGGCCGCCGCGTCGTGCTGGCCAGCTCCGCCGCCGTGCCCGAGCTGAACGCGCTGCGCGCCGCGCTGGACGCCGACGACGCGGTGGACGAGGCCACGTCCGCCTCGGAGGTGGGGGAGAGCAAGCCGTCCCCCGACCCGGTGCACCTGGCGCTCGAACGCGCCGGGGTGCCCGCCGGCCGCGCCGTGTTCGTCGGCGACACCCGGTGGGACGTCGAGGCCGCCGAACGCGCCGGGATGCCGTGCGTGTGCGTCCTCACCGGCGGCTGGAGCCGGGACGAGCTGCTGAAGGCGGGCGCGGCGGCCGTGTACGACGGCCCCCGCGCCCTCCTCGACGATCTCGACGCGAGCCCCCTCGCCTGAGGCCCGCCCCGGCACCGGGCCGGGCCGGGGTCAGGACTCCGGGGTCAGGACTCGGCGCGCTCGCGCTCGGCGCGCAGCTGCAGCGCCACGTCGATGATCATGTCCTCCTGGCCGCCCACGTAGCCGGCCTCGCCGACCTTCTGCAGGATCTCGTAGGCCGGGACGTCGTACCGCTCGGCGGCCCGCTCGGCGTGCAGCAGGAAGCTGGAGTACACGCCCGCGTAGCCCTGCGTGATCGCGCCGCGGTCGGCGAACGGCAGCCGGTGCAGGAACGGCTTCACCACGTCGTCGGCGGCGGCCATCACGCCCTGCACGTCCACGCCGGTCGGGACGCCGAGCCGCTCGAACGTCGGCACCAGCACCTCGGTGGGGGAGTTGCCCGCCCCCGCGCCGAGCGCGCACAGCGCCCCGTCGATCTGCAGCGCGCCGTTCTGCTGCGCCAGCACCGAGTTCGCCACGCCCAGCGACAGGTTCTGGTGGCCGTGGAAGCCGACCTGCGCCTCGTGCCCGATCTCCTTGACGAGCGCGCTGATCCGCTCCTGCGCCTCGGTGAGGACGAGGGCGCCCGCCGAGTCGACGACGTACACGCACTGCGCGCCGCCGTCCACCATGATCCGGGCCTGCTTCGCCAGGACGTCCGGCGGCACCCGGTGCGCCATCATCAGGAACCCGACGGTCTCCATGCCGAGGTCGCGGGCGGCGGCGAAGTGCTGCAGCGACACGTCCGCCTCGGTGCAGTGCGTCGCGATGCGGGCGACGGACGCGCCCGCGTCGTGCGCCAGCTTCAGGTCCTCGACGGTGCCGACGCCCGGCAGCATCAGCACCGCGATCTTCGCGCGGACCGCCTCGTCCACGGCCGCGGCGACGAGCTTGACGTCGTCCTCCAGCGAGAAGCCGTAGTTGAACGACGAGCCGCCGAGACCGTCGCCGTGCGTGACCTCGATGACCTCGACGCCGGCGGCGTCCAGCCCGTGCACGACGCCGCGGACCTGCTCCTCGGTGAAGCGGTGCGCCATCGCGTGGCTGCCGTCCCGCAGCGTCGAGTCGGTGATCCGGATCTTCGCCGGGGTCTCCTGCGCGGTCTCCTGCGCGGGGCTCATGATGCCACCTTCCTGCGCGCCAGCTGCTCGCCCACCCGGGCGGCCGCCGCGGTCATGATGTCGAGGTTGCCGGCCCACGGCGGCAGGTAGTCGCCGTTCCCGCGGACCTCCAGGAACACCGCGACCCGGGCCATCCCGTTCCAGATGTCGCGGGGCCCGTCGAACTGCGGCTCGGCGCGCAGCGTGTAGCCGGGCACGTAGACGGCGACCTCGGCCACCATCTTCTCGATCGACTCCTGGATCGCCTTGGTGTCGGCGTCCGACGGGATCGCGCAGAACACCGTGTCCCGCATGATCATCGGCGGGTCGACCGGGTTCAGGATGATGATCGCCTTGCCCCGCCCGGCGCCGCCGACCGACTCGATCGCGCGGGCCGTGGTCTGCGTGAACTCGTCGATGTTGGCGCGGGTGCCGGGGCCGGCCGAGCGGGACGCGATCGACGCGACGATCTCCGCGTACGGGACCGGGACGACCGACGACACCGCGTGCACGATCGGGATCGTCGCCTGCCCGCCGCAGGTGATCATGTTGAGGTTCGGCGCGTCCGACAGCGTGTCCAGGTTCACCGGCGGGCACACGAGCGGGCCCGCCGCGGCCGGCGTCAGGTCGATCGCGGTGATCCCGGCCTCCTCGTAGCGGGGCGCGTTCGCCAGGTGCGCCTTCGCCGAGGTCGCCTCGAACACGATGTCGGGCAGCTCCGGCTGCTTCAGCAGCCAGTCCACGCCCTCCGCCGACGCCGGGACGCCGAGCTCGCGGGCGCGCTCCAGCCCGTCCGACTCCGGGATCACCCCGATCATCGAGTGGACGTCGATCAGCTCGCTGCGCATCAGCTTGACCAGCAGGTCGGTGCCGATGTTGCCCGGCCCGACGATGGCCGCCGTCAACTTGCTCATGCCTGCTCCACCCCCCCGGTTCGCTTCGCTCGTGTGTGCTGTCTGCGGGGGGACGACCCCCCGCGCCCCCCGGTTCGCTTCGCTCGTGTGTGTTGCCTGCGGGGGGACGACCCCCCGCGCCCCCCGGTTCGCTTCGCTCATGTTGGCTCCTCTCCGAACCGGGCGGTCACCGAACCGATCCCGGCGAACGTCGCCGTCAGGGTCTCGCCGGGCGCGACCGGCACCGCCGCGGTGATGGAGCCGGGCAGCACCACGTGCCCCGCCTCCAGCGCCACGCCGCGCTCGCCGAGCACGTTGGCCAGCCAGACCAGCGCGTTGATCGGCGAGCCCAGCACCGCGCCGCCCGCGCCGGTGTCGATCAGGTCGCCGTCGCGGCGCAGCAGGCAGCCCATCAGCGACAGGTCCTGGTCGTCCAGCCGGACGGGGCGGGTGCCGAGCACGACGCCGCCGCTGGAGGCGTTGTCGGCGATCGTGTCCGGCAGGGTGATCTTCCAGTCCGCGATGCGGGAGTCGATGACCTCCAGCGCCGGCAGCACGTACTCCACGGCGGCGACGGCGTCCGCCGCGGTCGCGCCGGGCCCGGCGAGCGGGCGGCCGAGCACGAACGCGATCTCCGGCTCGACGCGGGGCTGCAGGAACCGGCCCGTGTCGATCGGCGCGCTCTCCGGCAGGAACATCGTGTCCAGCAGGACGCCGAAGTCGGGCTGGTCCACGCCCATCTGGCGCTGCATCGCGGCCGAGGTCAGCCCGACCTTGTGGCCCTTCAGCCGGGCCCCCGCCGCGGTCCACGCCTCCACCTGGGCGAGCTGGACCGCGTAGGCGTCGGCCACCGACATGTCCGGATGGTCCTTGGTCAGCGGCGAGATGGGAGTGCGGGCGGCGTACGCGTCGAGCAGCGCCGCCGCCGCCTTCTCCACGGATCCCGGGTCCATTGGGCCGTCCTTTCGTTCGTCTGCCGTGGCCGAGCCTCCCCCGTCCCGGACGCGGCGGGCAACGCGCGCGTCCCGCGTGGTGGGACACTTCTTCTACAGTGGCGCCATGCCGCCGGACGACACCTACCTGCGCCGCGCCGTCGCGGTGCTGACCGCGTTCCGGGCGGACGACGACGGCCTCGGCGCCGCCGAGCTGGCCCGCCGCAGCGGCCTGCCCAAGTCCACCGCCCACCGGATCGCGCTCGACCTCGCCGAGGCGGGCCTCCTGGAGCGGGACGGCGCGCGGGTCCGCCTGGGTCTGAAGCTGTTCGAGATCGGCCAGCGGGTACCGCGCCAGCGCGTGCTCCGCGACGCGGCCGTCCCCTACATGTCGGACCTGCGGGAGGCGACCCGGCAGACCGTCCACCTCGCGGTGCTGGAGGGCACCGAGGTCGTCTACGTGGAGATCCTCGGCTCGTCGGGCGGGCCGCGCCTGCCGTCGCAGGTCGGCGGGCGGCTGCCCGCGCACGTGACCGGGGTGGGCAAGGCGATCCTGGCGTTCTCGCCGCCGGAGGCGGTCCGGGCGGTCATGGACGCGGGGCTGGTCAAGCGGAGCGAACGCAGCGTCGCCGCCCCGGGCCTGCTGGCGAAGGAGCTGGAGCGGATCCGCCGCGAGGGCGTCGCCTACGACCGGGAGGAGTCCGGCGCCGGGATCGTGTGCGCGGCCAGCCCCGTCCTCGGCCCGGACGGCCTGGCGCTGGGCGCCCTGTCGGTCTCGGGCTGGGCGTCGAAGATGCGCCTCGCCGCCGTCGCCCCGGCCGTCCACACGGCCGCGCTGACCCTGTCCCGCACCCTCCAGCGCTAGCGCGGCCGGTCCGGGAGGTGGCGGGCCAGGAGCTGGGCGAGGTGCTCGCCCTCGCGGTCCGCCAGTTCGCGGAGCTGGGTGCGGCAGCTGAAGCCGTCCGCCAGGACGACCTCGTCCTCGCGCGTCTTCCGGACGGCCGGGAGCAGCCGCGTCTCGGCGACGGCCACGGACACGTCGTGGTGGCCCCTCTCGACGCCGAAGTTGCCCGCGAGACCGCAGCAGCCGCCGAGCCGGCCGACGTCCGCGCCCGCCTTCTCCAGCAGGGCCGCGTCCTTCGTCCAGCCCATGACGGCGTGGTGGTGGCAGTGCGGCTGCGCGACGCCGGACACGCCGGACAGGTCGGGCGGCGTCCAGTCCTCGGTCTCGGCGAGCAGCTCGGCGAGCGTGCGGGTCGCGGCGGCCACCTCCCGCGCCGCGGCGGCGTCCACGCCGCGCAGCAGCTCCTCCGCGTCCGACCGCAGGACGCCGGTGCAGGACGGCTCCATGCCCACGACCTTCGCGCCGCGCCGCACGTGGGGCAGCAGCGCCCGCACCGTCCGGCGGGCCTGCGCGCGGGCCCCGTCCAGCTGGCCGGTCGAGATCCACGTGATGCCGCAGCACACCGGGTTCTCGGTGACCGTCACGCGGTAGCCGGCGTGCTCCAGCACCCTCACGGTCGCCTCGCCGACCTCGGGCGAGAACGCGTCGGTGAAGGTGTCCACGAACAGGACGACGTCGCCGTTGCGCCCCTCGGGGCTGCGGTGCGACGCGAACCGCCGCCGGAAGGTCACGGGCGCGAACGCGGGCAGCGTCCGCCGCCGGTCGATCCCGGCGCCCCACGCGACCAGCGGCTTCAGGGCGCGCGACCGCATCACCGCGTTCACCGCCCTGATCGACGCGGGCGCCTTCGCCGCGAGGCGCGTCCAGCGGGGGAGCCACCCCAGCGCGTAGTGCGCGCGCGGCCGGATCCGCCCCCGGTACCGCTGGTGCAGCGCCTCGGCCTTGTAGGAGGCCATGTCGACCCCGGTCGGGCAGTCGGACGCGCAGCCCTTGCAGGAGAGGCACAGGTCGAGGACGTCGTGCAGCGCGTCGGACTTCCAGCCGTCCGGCCCGAGCTTCCCGCTGACGACCTCCTGGAGGACGCGCGCCCGCCCCCGCGTGGAGTCCTTCTCCTCGCGGGTGGCGAGGTAGGACGGGCACATCACGCCGCCCGCCGCCGTGTTGTCGGCGCGGCACTTGCCCACGCCGGTGCACCGGTGCACGGCCCGCGACAGGTCGCCGCGGTCGTCCCGGTAGGCGAGACCGAGCCCGCGGTTCAGCGGGACGAGCTGTACCGCGCGGAGGTTGTCGTCCACGGGCGCGGGACGCACGATCACCCCCGGGTTCAGGACGTCCTCGGGGTCGAACACGTCCTTGACGGCCGCGCACAGGGCCAGCGCCTCGCGCGAGTACATGTGCGGCAGCAGCTCGCTGCGCGCCCGCCCGTCGCCGTGCTCGCCGGACATGGTGCCGCCGTGCCGCGCCGCGAGCGCCGCCGCGTCGTTCAGGAAGTCGCGGAAGACCGCCCTGCCCTTCGCCCGCCCGAACGGGAAGTCGATCCGGACGTGGATGCACCCGTCGCCGAAGTGCCCGTACGGGACGCCGAACAGCCGGTACTCGCCCAGCAGCGCCTCGAACTCCCTCAAGTAGGCGCCGAGCCGTTCAGGCGGGACGGCCGCGTCCTCCCACCCCGCATGCGCCTGCTCACCGCCGGGCGTCCGCGCGACGAGCCCGGACCCGTCTTCCCGAATGCGCCACAGCGCGTCGGCGAGCGCCATGTCCTCCACGACCATGGAGTCGACGCACCCGGACTCACCGGCGACCTTCCGCGCGGCGTCCCGCAGCGCCCCGATCTCCGCCCCCGCGAGCTCCACCAGCAGCCACCCGGAACCCTCCGGCAACGGCGGCACCGCGTCCGGGCCCCGCCGCTGCCGCACCACCCCGGTGATCCGGGAGTCGAGCCCCTCGCACGCCACCGGCCCGTGCGGCAGGATCGCCGGCACCGCGTCGGCGGCCTCGGCCATCGACCCGTACCCGAGCACGACCAGCACCCGGCACGCGGGCTCCCGCACCATCCGCACCCGCGCGGCCAGCGTCAGCGCGAGCGTCCCCTCGCTGCCCACCAGCGCCCGCGCGACGTCGAACCCCTTCTCCGGCAGCAGGTGCTCCAGCGAGTAGCCGGACACCTGCCGCCCGAACCGCCCGAACTCCGTCCGGATCAGCGCCAGGTTCTCGCCCACCAGGCCCTTCAACCGGTCGAGCAGCGCGCTGTCCGCGGCCGCCCCGGGCACGTCGCCGAGCCTCAGCCGCTCACCGGACCCGGTGACCACGTCGAGCCCGAGCACGTTGTCGCTGGTGCGCCCGTATCCCAGCGCCCGCGACCCGCACGCGTTGTTGCCGATCATCCCGCCCAGCGTGGCCCGCGTCCGGGTGGACGGATCGGGCCCGAACCGCAGGCCGTGCTCCGCCGCCGCCCGGTGCAGCCGCGCCTGCACGATCCCCGGCTCGACCAGCGCCGTCCCCGCGTCCGGGTCGATCTCCAGCACGCGGTTCAGGTGCCGGCTGACGTCCACCACGACGCCCGGCCCCACCGCGTTCCCCGCGATGGACGTCCCGCCGCCCCGCATCGTCAGCGGCACCCCGGCGTCCCGGCACACCCCCAGCACGACCGGGAGCTCCGCGGCCTCCCGGGGCGCCACCACGACCGCGGGCGGAACCCGGTAGAGCGACGCGTCGGACGAGTACATGGCCCGCGCCAGCGCCGAGTCGTCCACCCCTCCGATCCCGGCCCGCCGCAGCGCCTCCGCCACCTCGCGATGCTCGCCCACCGAACCTCCGTCCCCAGCCGAACCCCCTGGAAGCCACGTTAGTACCGCCCGGGCGGCGCGCGGTGCGGGCCAGTGGCGTCGGTCACCAGGACGTTCGTCGGGACGAAGGTCCCTTCTGGGGGTTCTGCGCATCCGAAAGGGTGTGAAGCAGCGGGTGACGATCATGGTTATCCCGCACGGGGTTGGGGAACGCCCAACGGCACTGCGCTGGGAGCAACGGGAATGGTGCGGCAGGTGACTGAAGCTCGGCAGGAGACCGGGCCCGGGCCGGCGGGGACCGGCCGGGCCGCTGGAAGCGGACGGCCGTGGGTCATGCTGGCGATGGCCACTCTCGGGTTCGCGGTGAACTTCTGGGCGTGGGCGCTGCTGAGCCCACTCGCCCCGGGGCTCAAGGAGACACTGAGGCTGACCTCGTTCGAGCAGGCGCTGCTCGTGGCCGTGCCGGTGATCGTGGGGTCGCTCGGCCGCATCCCGGTGGGGGCGCTGACCGACCGGTTCGGCGGGCGGGTGATGTTCCCCGCCGTGTCGGTGATCACGATCGTGCCCGTCCTGTACCTGGGGGTCGCCGGGCACTCGTCGCTGCCCGCGCTGCTGGTCGGCGGCTTCTTCCTGGGCATCGCCGGGACGGCGTTCGCGATCGGGGTGCCGTTCGTCAACGCGTGGTTCCCGCCGGAGCGGCGCGGCCTCGCGATCGGGATCTTCGGCGCGGGCATGGGCGGCACCGCCGTCAGCGCGCTGACCACCGTCAAGGAAGCCGACAGGTGGGGGACGCAGACCCCGTTCGTGGTGATGGCCGTCATGCTCGCGGTGTACGCGGTCGCGGCGTGGTTCGTGCTGCGGGAGGCGCCGGGGCGCACCGCTCCGGCCGAGCCGCTCGCCCGGCGGCTGGCGGCGACCGCGCGGCTGAGCGTCACCTGGGAGATGTCCGCGCTGTACGCGGTGGCGTTCGGCGGCTACGTCGCGTTCTCGGTGTACCTCCCCACGTACCTGAAGGCGGAGTACGGGCTGACTCAGGCCGACGCCGCGAACCGGATGGCCGGGTTCGTGCTGCTCGCCGTCCTGATGCGGCCGGTCGGCGGGTGGCTGTCGGACCGGCTCGGCGCGGTGCGGGTGATGACGGCGTCCCTGGCGGTGACGGTGGCGGGCGCGTTCCTCCAGTCGTTCGCACCGCCGCTGATGCCCTGGGGGACGATCGCGTTCCTGACCATGGCGGCGGCGCTCGGCGCCGGCAGCGGTGCGACGTTCGCGCTGGTCGCGCGGCTGGCGCCGGCGAACAAGGTCGGCGCGGTCACCGGCGTCGTGGGCGCCGCGGGCGGCCTCGGCGGGTTCGTCCCGCCGCTGCTGATGGGCGCCCTGTGGGGCCGCCTCGGCGAGTACCGGATCGGCCTGCTGCTGCTCTCGATCGTCGCGGCGGCGGCCGCGGTGTTCACCGCGACGACCGTCCGGCGCGCTGTGGCGGCGCGCCGGGCCGACTGAAACGCTTCTTCCTGCGAACCGTCGGCAGGATGATGCGCATGGGGCGCGATTCGTCCCAGGATGATGCGGAAGAAGGGGATCCGAGTTGAGTTCGACCACCGGCCGGCCAGGAATGGACGGCCCGCTGGAAGACGCGCTGGTGGGCACGCGCAGGTACTTCACCCGCGCCCGCGTCTCGCCGGACCTGCGGACGATGACCAAGAAGGGCGGCCGGGAGGCGGACGCCTTCTACCGGGACCGCTGGTCGCACGACAAGGTGGTGCGCTCCACCCACGGGGTGAACTGCACCGGGTCGTGCTCGTGGAAGGTGTACGTCAAGGACGGCATCATCACCTGGGAGGCGCAGCAGACCGACTACCCGTCGGTCGGCCCCGACCGCCCCGAGTACGAGCCGCGCGGCTGCCCGCGCGGCGCGTCGTTCTCCTGGTACACCTACTCGCCGACGCGGGTGCGCTACCCGTACGTGCGCGGCGTCCTGCTGGAGATGTACCGCGAGGCCAGGGCCCGCACGGGCGACCCGGTCGAGGCGTGGCGGGAGATCGTCTCCGACCCGGAGAAGGCCCGCGCCTACAAGGACGCCCGCGGGCGCGGCGGCCTGGTGCGGGCGACGTGGGACGAGGCGACCGAGATGATCGCCGCCGCGCACGTCCACACCATCAAGGAGTTCGGCCCCGACCGGGTCGCCGGGTTCTCCCCGATCCCCGCGATGTCGATGGTGTCGCACGCGTCCGGCGCCCGGTTCGTGTCGCTGCTCGGCGGGACGATGCTGTCGTTCTACGACTGGTACGCCGACCTGCCGGTGGCGTCCCCGCAGGTGTTCGGCGACCAGACCGACGTCCCCGAGTCGGGCGACTGGTGGGACGCCGGCTACCTCATCATGTGGGGCTCGAACCTGCCGGTGACCCGCACCCCCGACGCGCACTGGATGACCGAGGCCCGCTACCGGGGCCAGAAGGTCGTCGCGGTGTCCCCGGACTACGCCGACAACGTCAAGTTCGCCGACGAGTGGCTCGCCGCCCAGCCCGGCACCGACGGCGCCCTGGCGATGGCCATGGGCCACGTCATCCTCAAGGAGTTCTTCGTCGACCGGCAGGTCCCGTACTTCACCGACTACGTGAAGCGCTACAGCGACCTGCCGTTCCTGGTGCGGCTCGAGGAGCGCGACGGCGGGTACGTCCCGGGCAAGTTCCTCACCGCCGCCGACCTCCCGGGCGCCGAGGCGCAGTCCGAGAACGCCGCGTTCAAGACCGTGGTCCTGGACGCGAACACCGGTCACCCGCTCGTCCCGAACGGGTCGCTCGGGTTCCGCTACGGCGAGGCCGGCGAGGGCAAGTGGAACCTGGACCTGGGCGGCGCCGACCCGATGCTGTCGGTCGAGGGCGGCGACGCAGTCGAGGTCGAGCTGGCCCGCTTCGACGGCGTCGACGGCGCGCCGGGAACGCTCCGGCGCGGCGTGCCGGTCCGCACCGTCGGCGGCCACCTGGTCACGACCGTGTACGACCTGCTGCTCGCCCAGTACGGCGTCGGGCGCGACGGGCTGCCGGGCTCCTGGCCGACCGGGTACGACGACGCGTCCGAGCCGGGCACCCCCGCCTGGCAGGAGACGTTCACCGGGGTCCCGGCGCAGGCCGCCGAGCGGATCGGCCGCGAGTACGCCCGGAACGCCGAGGAGACCCGCGGCCGCTCGATGATCATCATGGGCGCGGGCACCAACCACTGGTTCCACTCCGACACCATCTACCGGACGTTCCTCGCGCTGACCACGCTGACCGGCGGGCAGGGCGTGAACGGCGGCGGCTGGGCGCACTACGTCGGGCAGGAGAAGTGCCGCCCCGTCACCGGATGGGCGCAGCTGGCGTTCGGGCTGGACTGGTCCCGCCCGCCCCGGCAGATGATCGGCACCGCGTTCTGGTACCTGCACACCGACCAGTTCCGCTACGACCACTTCGACGCCGGCGCGCTGTCCGCGGCGACCGGCGGCGGCGCGTTCGCCGGCCGCTCCACCGCCGACGTGATCGCGCAGGCGGCGCGGCTCGGCTGGATGCCGTCCTACCCGACGTTCGACCGCAACCCGCTGGCCCTCGCCGACGAGGCGGAGGCCGCCGGGAAGCAGCCCGGCGAGTACGTCGTCGAGGAGCTGAAGGCCGGCCGGCTCAAGTTCGCCTGCCAGGACCCCGACGCGCCGGAGAACTTCCCCCGCGTCCTGACGGTCTGGCGGTCCAACCTGCTCGGGTCGTCCGCGAAGGGCAACGAGTACTTCCTGCGGCACCTGCTCGGCGCCGCCGACGCCGTCCGCGCGGAGGAGGCGCCGCCGGACGTCCGGCCGGAGGAGGTCGTCTGGCGGGACGAGGCCCCGGCCGGCAAGCTCGACCTGCTGCTGTCGCTGGACTTCCGGATGACCAGCACCACCGTCTACTCCGACATCGTGCTGCCGGCGGCGACCTGGTACGAGAAGCACGACCTCAACACGACCGACATGCACCCGTTCGTGCACTCGTTCAACCCGGCGATCGGGCCGCCGTGGCAGACCCGCAGCGACTGGCGGGCCTTCCAGGACATCGCGACCGCGTTCAGCCGGCTCGCCGAGGGGCACCTCGGCGTCCGCAAGGACATCGTGGCCGTGCCGCTCCTGCACGACACCCCCGACGAGATGGCCACCCCGCACGGGCGCGTCCTCGACTGGGCGAAGGGCGAGTGCGAGCCCGTCCCCGGCGTGACGATGCCGAAGCTCGTCGCGGTCGAGCGCGACTACCCGGCGGTCGCGGCGAAGATGACCGCGCTCGGCCCGCTCGCCGAGCGGCTCGGCGCCACCACCAAGGGCGTCACGTTCGACGTGGAGCGCGAGGTCGAGTACCTCAAGCGGAAGAACGGCGTCGTGCGCGGCGGGCCCGCCGACGGACGCCCGTCGCTGAAGCGGGACGTGCACGCCTGCGAGATGATCCTCGCGTTCTCCGGCACGACGAACGGGCACCTGGCCACCCAGGGCTTCCGGGCGGTGGAGCGCCGCACCGGGCGCGAGCTCGCCGACCTCGCCGCCGAGCACGAGGGCAAGCAGATCACGTTCGCCGACACCCAGGCCCGGCCGGTGCCCGTCATCACGTCCCCCGAATGGTCGGGGTCGGAGAGCGGCGGCCGCCGCTACTCGCCGTTCACCATCAACGTCGAGCGGCTGAAGCCCTGGCACACCCTCACCGGGCGCCAGCACTTCTACCTCGACCACGACTGGATGGCCGAGCTGGGCGAGCAGCTGCCGACCTTCCGGCCGCCGCTCAACATGTCCGCCCTGTTCGGCGAGCCCGAACTGGGCGAGACGGGCGAGCTGGGGCTGACCCTCCGGTACCTCACCCCGCACAACAAGTGGTCGATCCACTCCGAGTACCAGGACAACCTGTTCATGCTGTCGCTGTCGCGCGGCGGCCCGGTGATCTGGATGAGCGGCGTGGACGCGGCCAAGATCGGCGTCCGCGACAACGACTGGATCGAGGCGGTCAACCGCAACGGCGTCGTCGTCGCCCGCGCGATCGTCACGCACCGGATGCCCGAGGGCACCGTGTACATGTACCACGCGCAGGACAAGCTGATCGACGTCCCGCGCGCGGAGACGTCCGGCCGCCGCGGCGGCATCCACAACTCCCTGACCCGGCTGCTGATCAAGCCGAGTCACCTCGTCGGCGGGTACGCGCAGCTGTCGTTCGCGTTCAACTACCTCGGGCCGACCGGCAACCAGCGCGACGAGGTCACCGTCATCCGCCGCCGCTCCCAGGAGGTGCAGTACTAATGCGCGTCATGGCGCAGATGTCGATGGTGATGAACCTCGACAAGTGCATCGGCTGCCACACCTGCTCGGTCACCTGCAAGCAGGCGTGGACGAACCGCAGCGGCGTCGAGTACGTCTGGTTCAACAACGTCGAGACCCGCCCCGGGCAGGGCTACCCCCGCCGCTACGAGGACCAGGAGAAGTGGCGCGGCGGCTGGACGCTGAACCGGCGTGGCCGGCTGGCGCTCAAGGGCGGCGGCCGGTGGCGCAAGCTGCTGACGATCTTCTCCAACCCGAAGCTGCCCGGGATCGACGACTACTACGAGCCCTGGACGTACGACTACGAGACCCTCACCGACGCGCCGCTGCAGGAGCACACGCCGGTCGCCCGGCCGAAGTCGCTGCTGTCCGGCAAGGACATGAAGGTCTCCTGGTCGGCGAACTGGGACGACGACCTCGGCGGGTCCGTGGAGCACGGCGACAAGGACGTCCTGCTCAAGGAGATCTCCGACAAGGTGAAGATGGAGTTCGACAAGACCTTCATGTTCTACCTGCCGCGGATCTGCGAGCACTGCCTCAACCCGTCGTGCGCGGCGTCCTGCCCGTCCGGCGCGATCTACAAGCGCACCGAGGACGGCATCGTCCTCGTCGACCAGGACAAGTGCCGCGGCTGGCGGATGTGCGTGTCCGGCTGCCCGTACAAGAAGATGTACTTCAACCACCGGACCGGCAAGGCCGAGAAGTGCACCTTCTGCTTCCCGCGCATCGAGGTCGGCCTGCCGACGGTGTGCGCGGAGACGTGCGTCGGGCGGCTGCGCTACATCGGCCTGATGCTCTACGACGCCGACCGGGTGCTGGAGGCCGCGTCCACGCCGGACGACAAGGACCTGTACGAGGCGCAGCGCAGCGTGTTCCTCGACCCGAACGACCCGGAGGTCATCGCGGCGGCCCGGCGGGAGGGCATCCCGGACGACTGGATCGAGGCCGCGCAGCGGTCCCCGATCTACGCGCTCATCAACACCTTCAAGGTGGCGCTGCCGCTGCACCCGGAGTACCGGACGATGCCGATGGTCTGGTACATCCCGCCGCTGTCGCCGGTGGTGGACGTCATCCGCGACACCGGGCACGACGCCGAGGACAAGGGGAACCTGTTCGCGGCGATCGACGCGCTGCGCATCCCGGTGGAGTACCTGGCGGAGCTGTTCACCGCGGGGGACACCGCCGTCGTCGACGCGGTGCTGCGCAGACTCGCCGCGATGCGCTCCTACATGCGCGACATCAACCTCGGCCGCGAGCCCGACGACACCATCCCCGAGGGCGTCGGCATGACGGGCGAGTCGATGTACGACATGTACCGGCTGCTGGCGCTCGCCAAGTACGACGAGCGGTACGTGATCCCCACGGCGCACGCCGAGGAGGCGCACAGCCTGGAGGAGATCGCCACCGAGTGCGCGCTGGACTACGACGGCGGGCCCGGCATGGGCGGCGCCGGGCTGCCCGGCGGCTCCGGCCCGTTCGGCGAGGCGTCCGGGCGGCCGAACCCGATCGCGGTGGAGAACTTCCACATGCTGCGGGCGCGGCAGACCGCCGACAACCCCGTCGACCCGGCCGACAAGCACAAGCGGGTCAACCTGCTCAACTGGGACGGCAAGGGCGCGCCCGCGGGCCTGTTCCCCGAGCGCAAGCCCGACTCGCAGGCCGGGCCGGACGGCACCGACCCGCCCGCCGACCCGGGCGCCGCCGAAACGGAGCCGAAGCCGTGAAAGCCAGGATCGCGAGGAGGGCCGGATTCGACGACGCCCAGCTGGCCACCTCCTGGCAGGCTGCGTCGCTGCTGCTCGGCTACCCCGACGAGGAGCTGCTGGGCCGCCGCCCGCTGCTGCGCCGCGCGGTGGCGGGCCTGCCCGAGGCGGCCGCGGAGCCGCTCGGCCGCGTCCTGGACCATCTGGACGCGACGCCGCAGCGGGAGCTGGCCGCCGACTACGTCGCCACGTTCGACCACCGCAGGCGGTGCTGCCTCTACCTGACCTACTACGCCTACGGCGACACCCGGAAGCGGGGCATGGCCCTGCTGCGGTTCAAGCAGGCGTACCAGGCGGCCGGGCTCGACCTGGACGACGGGGAGCTGCCCGACCACCTGGCCGTGGTCCTGGAGTTCGCCGCGACCGGCGACCTGGAGGCGGGGCGGCGGCTGCTGGTCGAGCACCGCGCCGGACTGGAGCTGCTGCGCATCTCGCTCACCGAGGCGGGGTCGCCGTGGGCGCCGGTCCTGGACGCGGTGTCGGCGACGCTGCCGCCGCTGACCGGCCGCACCGAGGACGCCGTCGCCCGCCTCATCGCCGAGGGGCCGCCGGAGGAGACCGTCGGCCTCGCGCCCTACGGGGCCGACGCCGCCGCGGCGGGCCCCGTCTTCCTGCCCGATCCCACCGTTGGAGCCCGCTCATGACCAGCACCCTGCCCGCCCTCGCCGCGGAGAACGGCGGCGAGGCGGGCGTCGCCGGCACCCTGCTGTGGGTCGCCCTGCCCTACGTCACCATCGCGGTGTTCGTCCTCGGGCACGTCTGGCGGTACCGCTACGACAAGTTCGGCTGGACGACCCGCTCGTCCCAGCTGTACGAGCGGCGGCTGCTGCGCATCGGCAGCCCGCTGTTCCATTTCGGGATCCTCGTCGTCGCGCTCGGCCACGTCGGCGGGCTGCTGATCCCGGACCGGTGGACGGAGGCGGCGGGCATCACCGAGGACATGTACCACGTCGTCGCCGTCGTCCTCGGGACGATCGCGGGGTTCTGCACGCTGGCCGGCCTGGCGATCCTGATCTACCGGCGGCGGACGGTCGGGCCGGTCTTCCTCGCGACCACCCGCAACGACAAGCTGATGTACGTGGTGCTCGCCGGCACCATCGTCATCGGGCTGGCCGCGACGGTCGCCGCCAACATCATCGGCGACGGCTACAACTACCGGGAGACGGTCTCCCCGTGGTTCCGGTCGGTGTTCTACCTGCAGCCGGACCCGGACCTGATGACGGGCGTGCCGATCCTGTTCAAGCTGCACGCGCTGAGCGCACTGGTGCTGTTCAGCATCTGGCCGTTCACCCGGCTGGTGCACATGCTCACCGCGCCGATCGGCTACCTGACCCGCCCCTACATCGTGTACCGCAGCCGCGACGAGCACCTCGGCATGCACGAGACGCGCCGGGGCTGGGAGAGGGTCCAGCGCCCCTGACCCGGACGATGAGCGCTCCCACCCCCGCGCAGGGGGCGGGAGCGTTCCCGTGCGCGCGGCCGGCCGGACTCAGGAGCCGGGCGGGATGCGGCGGCCGGTGACCCGCCACAGCGGGACGCGGACGAAGTGGTCGCGCGGCCCCGGCGCCCACGGCCGCAGCGGCAGCAGGGCGAGGCGCGCCTGCTCCGCCGGGTCGGTCACCGCGCGGGCCTGCCCGACCACGGTCACCGACCAGCCCGTCCGGGCGGCCGGATCGAAGGCGTCCACCTCGAACGCGACGATCGCGCCGCGCAGCGCGGCGTCGAACTTCGAGCCGGGCGCGGTGCGGATGATCACGGCCTCGTCGCCGTCCAGGACGAAGGTGACCGGCTGGATGGCGGGCAGGGCCTGGTCGGTGTAGACCACGCGCCCGACCGGCGCGGACCGCAGCAGCGCGATGCACTCCTCGCGGCCGAGGATCTCCAGGTCTTCTCCGGCAGGTCGCATGCCACCAGGTTTCTCGACGGAGGGCGCGGGCCACAGGGGGCGAACGTCCCCGCCGGGCGGCGATGGTCCCGCGGGCGATGGACCTTGGCCCTTTCCAGCGGCGGCGACGCCCGCCGGGGTCCTCACCGGGGAGGGGTCACGAGGCGGCGGGGGCGCGGTCGCCGATCCGGCGGCCGGTGATCAGCTCGGGCCGGATGCGGATGAAGTAGTCGCGCTCGCCGGGGGCCCAGCTGCGCAGCGGCAGGGCCTCCAGCGCGGCGACGTCGCCGGCGTCGGTGACGTGCCGCGCGGGCCCGACCGCGACCACCGACCAGCCCGTCTTCGCGGCGGTGTCGAACTCGTCGATCTCGAACGCGACGATCGTGTCGGCGGCGGCCTTGGCCAGCCGCGACGTCCGCGACGTCCGGATCACGATGTCGTCGCCGCTGAGGGCGAAGTTCACCGGCTGGACGGCCGGCAGCGCGTGATGGGTGAACACGATCCGCCCGATCTCCGCGCGTGCCAGTAGGGCGCGGCACTCGTCCTCCTCGAGGATCTCCAGGCCGCTGTGGTCGAGCTGCATGCGTCCAGCCTGGTGTGCGGGCGCGGACCGCCGTTAGGGACCAAGGTCCCGATTCCCCGGGGTGGTGCCGGACGGCGCCGCCTGGGGCGGTAACGTCCCGGTCAACCGACCGAAGCCAGGAGGATCCGTGCTCGCCCTCACCACCGCCGACGTGCGCCTGTTCCTGCACGTGCTCGCCGCGACGATCTGGGTCGGCGGGCAGATCACGCTGGGCGCGCTCGTGCCCGCGCTGCGCGGCCACGAGGGCGTCACCAAGCTGGCCGCGCGCCGCTACAACATGGTCGCCTGGCCCGCGTTCGCCCTGCTCGTCCTCACCGGCGTGTGGAACATCACCGCGGGCGACATGGGCGACGCGGCGCAGCGGACCCTCGAAGTGAAGCTCGTGTTCGTCCTGCTGTCGGGCCTGGGGGCGTTCCTGCACACCCGCGCCAAGTCCACGGCGGGCCTCGCGGTGTGGGGCGCGGTCGGCATGGTCGGCGCCCTCGCCGCGCTGTTCTTCGGCGTCCAGCTCGGCTGATCAGCCGCGCCCGGCCGCGGCCGCCCGGCAGCGCCCGGCGATCGCGCGCAGGGCGTCCAGCAGCTCCGGCGGTCCGTCGGCCCGGAAGTCGGCGTCGAGCATGAGGATGTTCAGGGCCAGCCGCTCCGGGGTGTCGCCGCTCGCGTGCACCGCGCAGGTGTCCGCGTCCAGCGGCTCGACGAGGACGGACGCGGGCACCCGCGCCGTGATCTCGGCCGCGGGCGCGCGGACGGTGACGCGGGCCCGGTGCCGCGCGAGCGCGGCGTCCACGCCGCGCGGCACGAGGTCCGCGGGCGGCGCCGCCCGCGGCGTGAACCGCGGGCCCTCAGGGACGCGCAGGGCGATCCGGTCGGCGCGGAACGTGCGCCAGCCGTCCCGGGCCGTGTCCCAGCCGACCAGGTACCAGCGGCGGCCCGTGTGGACGAGCCGGTAGGGCTCGACGTCCCGGTCGGTCCCGGAGCCGTCGTGGCTCCGGTAGGCGAACCTCAGCCGCCGGTGGTCGCGGCAGGCGGCGGCGATCGCCGCGAGGGTCTCGGCCGCCACGGTCGGCCCTCGCGGCGCCAGCGGCGTCGTGTACCCGTGCAGCGCGCCGACGCGGCGGCGCAGCCGGGACGGCAGGACCTGCTCCAGCTTGGCGAGCGCCCGCACGCTGGTCTCCTCGATGCCGGCGACGGTGCCGCCCGCGGCGGTGCGCAGGCTGACGGCGACCGCCACGGCCTCCTCGTCGTCCAGCAGCAGCGGGGGCAGCGCGGCGCCCGCGCCGAGCCGGTAGCCGCCGGCCGTGCCGGGCGCCGCGTGCACCGGGTAGCCGAGGGCGCGCAGCTTGCCGATGTCGTAGCGGACGGTGCGGGGGCTGACGCCGAGGCGCTCGGCGAGTTCGGGGCCGGTCCAGTCGCGGCGGCCCTGCAGCAGCGACAGCAGGCGGAGCAGGCGGGCGGAGGCTTCGAGCATGTCTCCGATTCTCCCGCGATCGCGGCAAGGATCCTGCCGCATGGCGCGCGAAGCTCGTCTCATGAGCGATGACATCCGCCCCTTCCGCATCGAGATCCCGCAGGCCGACCTGGACGACCTCCGCGAGCGGCTCGCCCGGACCCGGCTGCCCGGCCAGGTACCCGGCACCGGCGCCGAGCGCGGCGTCACCGAGCACCGGCTGCGCGAGCTGGTCGAGTACTGGGCCGCCGGCTACGACTGGCGCGTCCACGAGACGCGGCTGAACGAGCACCCGCAGTTCGTCACCGACATCGACGGGCAGCGCGTCCACTTCCTGCACGTCCGGTCGCCCGAGCCGGACGCGACCCCGCTGCTGCTCACGCACGGCTGGCCCGGCTCGGTCGCCGAGTTCCTCGACGTGATCGGGCCGCTGACCGACCCGCGCGCCCACGGCGGCGACCCCGCCGACGCCTTCCACCTCGTCGTCCCGTCCCTGCCCGGCTTCGGCTTCTCCGCCCCGCTCGCCGGGACCGGCTGGGATCTGCGGCGCATCGCCGCGGCCTGGGCCGAGCTGATGGAGCGCCTCGGCTACGACCGCTACGGCGCCCAGGGCGGCGACTACGGGTCGGGCGTGTCCCGGGAGCTGGGCCGGCTCGCCCCCGACCGGGTGATCGGGGTGCACCTCAACTTCCTGCTCACCTTCGGCTCCCCGGAGGGGCTGCCGGACGCCGACCGGGAGCGGCTGGCCCGGCTGGAGGGCTTCACGTCCGACATGGGCGGCTATCTCGCGATCCAGTCGACCCGGCCGCAGACCCTCGCCTACGCGCTCGCCGACTCCCCGGCGGGGCAGCTCGCCTGGATCGCCGAGAAGTTCACCGAATGGACCGAGGACGGCGTCGACCGCGACGCGATCCTCACCCACGCGACCCTCTACTGGCTGACCAACACCGCGGGGTCGTCGGCCCAGCTCTACTACGAGGCGTCCCGCACCTGGGGGCGGGACGAGCCGTCGCCGGTCCCGACCGGGGTGGCCGTGTTCCCGTTCGAGCCGGCGCCGCCGGTGCGCGCGCTCGCGGAGCGCACCGAGAAGATCGTCCACTGGACGGAGTTCGACCGCGGCGGCCACTTCGCGGCGCTGGAGCAGCCCGGCCTGCTCGTCGCCGACATCCGGGACTTCTTCCGCGCGCTGACCGGCGAGTAGATCGTCTAGGTTTGCCCCATGAGCGATTCTGTGGCGGTGGGGCTGGTCGGAGCGGGGCCCTGGGCGGGGATGGTGCACGCGCCCGCGCTGGCGGCGGGACCGGGGACGCGGCTCGCCGGCGTCTGGGCGCGGCGGCCGGAGGCGTCCGCCGAGCTGGCCGGCCGGCACGGCGCGCCCTCGTTCGCGCGGATCGAGGAGCTGTTCGACGCCTGCGAGGCGGTGGCGTTCTCCGTCCCGCCGGACGTCCAGGCCGACCTCGCCGCCCGCGCCGCCCGCGCGGGCAAGGCCGTCCTGCTGGAGAAGCCCCTCGCCATGGACCTGGACGGCGCCCGCCGGGTGGCCGGCGCGATCGCCGAGGCGGGCGTCGTCTCCCAGATGGTCTTCACGCTGCGCTACTCGCGCGCGGCGCGCGACTTCCTCGGCCGGGTGGGCGGCCTCGAACCGTTCGGCGGCTACGGATCGTTCGTCTCCTCGGTGCTGAGCGGCGGGCCGTTCGCCACGCCGTGGCGGCTGGAGAAGGGCGCGCTGCTCGACCTCGGCCCGCACATCGTCGACCTGCTGGACGCCTCCCTCGGCCGCGTCGTGGGCGTCCGCGCGCAGGGCGACCCGCTGGCCTGGCTGGGCCTCACGCTGGAGCACGAGGGCGGCGTGCTCAGCCAGGCGTCGGTCTCGATGGCGGGGACCGGCGAGCTGCCGCCCGCCCGCGTCGAGGTGTACGGGCGCAGGGGACACGCCGTGCTCGACTGGTCGCAGCTCGGCGACGACGCGTTCGCGACAATGGTCGACGAGTTCGCCGCGGCCGTCCGCGGCGGGCAGGCCCCGCCGCTGGACGCCGCGCACGGCCTGCGCATCCAGGAGATCCTCGCCTCCGCGGAGGCGCAACTCACCGAGTGAGGGGAACACATGGCACGGACGATCGACCAGATCCTCGCCGACGCGCGCGACCGGCTGGAGCGGCTGGAACCCGACAAGGCCCACGCCGAGGCGCGCGAGGGCGCGGTGCTGGTCGACATCCGCCCGGCGGCCCAGCGGGCGCGGGAGGGCGAGATCCCCGGCGCGCTGATCGTGGAGCGCAACGTCCTGGAATGGCGCTTCGACCCGGCGTCCGACGCCCGGCTCCCCGAGGCGACCGGGCACGACGTCCGCGTCATCGTGGTGTGCTCGGAGGGCTACACCTCCAGCCTCGCCGCCGCGTCCCTGCACGACCTCGGCCTGACCCGCGCGACCGACGTCGTCGGCGGCTTCCGCGCCTGGCGCGCCGCCGGGCTGCCGACGACCGGGGGAGCGGACGGGTGACGGCCGGCCCCGGCGGCCGGACGGCCCGCCGGGGCCGCGCACGATTCAGCAGTTTCGGCGGTCGATATCGCGGTCGCCTTAGTAATCGGATCCGCTGTTTTAGCGGGCTCCGCTAAAATGCGATTCTCTTTTTCTCTGGGTCTTGATTTCCGTGATCACTCGGGTAGAAGGAATTGAACCCTTCCCCGAGGAGGAATACCCGTGAAGGCTCCCATCATCAAGGCGGCCGCCCCGCTGGCCGCCGCGACCGCGGTACTCGCGCTGACGGCGTCCGGCGCGTCCGCCGCGACCACCACCGTCCGCGAGGACACCGCCGCCGGAGCGCCCTACTCCGGCAACTGGCAGGTCACCACCGTCGGCGCGATCGACTTCTCCGCCGACTTCCTGGGCGCGAAGGTGACCGGCTCCTGCGACGGTGCGACGCTGGAGGGGACGGTCGAGTCCACGGGCGCCGGCGAGCTCACCGCCGCGTCCATCGGCGCCTGCCGGACGTCCAACGGGCTCAGCTCGCCCGCGACCGACCTCGACCTCAGCGAGATCCCCGACCGGGGCGGCCAGGTCGTCTACGACCCCGTCGCCGGCGGGCGCGACGGCGTCCTGACCATCAACGGCGGCCTGCGCTTCAAGATCGAAGGCAAGATCTTCGGCATCACCATCACCTGCTGGTACGGGTTCCAGACGGGCAGCACGCCGGGCCTCCGGCTCGACGTCTACAACCGCGACAACCCGAACCGCCCGCTCCCGGACGCGGACGACGCCCAGGGCGGCTCCGACGACATCATGCTCGTGCGGCAGTCGGGAAGCAGCGGCCTCTGCCCGTCCAACGGCACCGGAAGCGGCGCCGGGATCGCCCGCGGCGAGAGCACGCCCGGCTCCGGCGTCTTCGACCGCAAGCTCTACCTGACCTCGTAGCGCGGGCCGCGGCGCGGAGAGGCGGCCGGACCCCGGGGCCGGTGCAAGGGAGTGATCATCCACCTCGGGGCCCGGCCGCCCTCATGCGCCCTCGCGGTGCTGGGTCGCCGTGTCGGAACGACCGGGGGCGTACGGCCGGAATCCTGTGGACGAACGCGAGGAATTCTGAGCCTAACTCCGCTGGTCAGCACTGTGTAATGACAGCGTGCTTACAGTTGTTTCCCACCGGTGTCCGGACGCCGCCGTGGCAAAATCACCCGCGGCAGGCGAAACCGCGGAGGAGCTCGATGCTCCGCTCGGGCGCCTCCCGGAAGACGCCGTGCCCGACGCCGGGAAGGACGTGGAGTTCCACGTCGGTGCTCGTGAGCGCCGCGGCGAGCCGCCGGGCGGCGGAGACGGTCGCGACGGGATCGTCCTCGCCGTTCATGATCAGGACGGGCCGGGAGACCCGGTCCAGGTGGGGCCAGGGGTCGAACCGGGCGGCGAGCGTGTCCCGGAAGCGTTCGATGACGTCGCGGTTCCAGCGGATCCGTGCGAGCCTGTCCGCCGCGTCGGGATCGCCGCCCGGCCGCCGCGAGTACAGCGGCAGGCAGACCCGCTCCCAGTCCTCCTGGACGTCCTCGCCGTTCCAGTACCGCCGCGCGATGTCGCGGGCCTGCGCGCCCCCGAGCCGCTCGAAGATCTCCAGGCGCTCCTCGGCCGGGCCGGGCATGACGCTGTCGAGCACCACGCCGCGGACGCGGTCCGGATGGCGGTGCGCCACGGTCAGCGCCACCCAGCCGCCGCTGGACGTGCCGACGAGCACCGGGTCCGCGATGCCGAGCGCGTCGCAGAAGGCCACCACGTCGTCCGCCCAGCGCTCCCACGTCCACGACGCGGGGTCGCCGGTGTCCGACCGGCCGCTGCCGCGCTGATCCAGGTACACGACCTGCGCGAACTCGGCGGCCCGGCCCAGCACCGGCTTGAACAGCGAATGGTCGGCGCCGGGGCCGCCGTGCAGGGCGACCAGCACGGGCCGCTCGACCATGGCCGGCCCGTCGGGGACGAGCCCGGCGCCCTCGACGTCGAAGTACAGCCGAATGTCACCGATATCGATCCGCATCGGGTTGATTCTGCTCCCTGCGGAACAATGAGGGGTGTGAAAGCGGTGGTCGTTTCGGACACGCACGCCCCGCGGCGCTGGAAGTCGTGCCCGCCGCGGGTGGCCGAGCACCTGCGCGGCGCGGACGTGATCCTGCACGCGGGCGACGTGTGCACGGCGTCCGTGCTGGACGAGCTGGCGGAGTACGCGCCGGTCCACGCCGTCCTCGGCAACAACGACGGGCCGGACGTCGCCGCCTGGGGCGCCCCCGAACGCCTCGAACTCGACCTCGGCGGCCTCGCCGTCGCGATGGTCCACGACAGCGGCCAGTCCCGCGGCCGGACCGCCCGGATGCGCCGCTGGTTCCCCGGCGCCGACCTGGTCGTCTTCGGCCACTCCCACATCCCGCTGGACGAGACCGGCGACGGCGTCCGCATCTTCAACCCCGGATCGCCCACCGACCGGCGCCGCCAGCCGCACGGCACCCTCGGCGTCCTGGACGTCCGCGACGGCCGCCTCGCCGAGGCGAAAATCGTTCCCGTCACATGAGGGCGTGCCGCCAGAATGCGTGAATGGCCGGCACAGCGAGCGGACGGCTCCCCTGGGACGGCGTGCCCGACCATGTGCGGAACGACGTGGAGACGCTGCTGGGCGCGCGCGTCGCCGCCGCCGCGACCCAGCCCGGCGGCTTCTCGCCGGGCGTCGCGGCGCGGCTCCGGCTGGACGACGGGAGCCGCGCGTTCGTCAAGAGCGCCGGCCCCGCCCCGAACCCCGACACCCCCGGCATCCACCGCGCCGAGGCCCGCGTCGCCGCCGCCCTGCCGGGGACCGCGCCCGTGCCCCGGCTCCTCGGCTCCTTCGACCGGGCCGGCTGGGTGACGCTCGTCTTCGAGGACATCGACGGCCGCCACCCGCGCGAACCGTGGGACGCCGCCGAGCTGGACCGCGTCCTGGACGCGCTCGTGCGGCTGGCGTCCAGCATGACACCGGCGCCCATCGACGCGCCGACGGCCGGCGAGCGCTTCGGGGCCTCCTTCCGCGGCTGGCGCCGGCTCGCCGCCGGCGGGGACCTCACCGGCCTCGATCCCTGGGCGCGCCGGAACCTGGCCCGGCTCGCCGTCCTGGAGGACGCGTGGGAGGACGCCGCCGCCGGGACGACCCTCGCCCACGCCGACGTGCGCGCCGACAACATCCTGCTCACCGGCGACCGGGTCGTCATCGTGGACTGGCCGTGGGCGTGCCTGGCCGCGCCCTGGTTCGACCTGGTCGCGATGCTGCCGAGCGTCCACCTGCAGGGCGGCCCGAGCCCCGCCGACGTCTTCGGCGCCCACCCCCTGGCCCGCGGCGCCGACAAGGAGGCGGTGACCTCCGTCGTCGCCGCGGTCGCCGGCTACTTCGTCCACGCGGGCCGGCAGCCGCCGCCTCCCGGCCTGCCCTCCCTGCGCGCCTTCCAGCGGGATCAGGGAGAGGTGGCCCTCGACTGGCTGCGGCGGCGCATGGAATCGTCCCCTCTGAGATGAGCGCCGCGACCGAGGGGGAGCCCGCATGACCGACCGCGTCACCGTGAACGTCCGCGAGGGGGTCGCCGACGTGCGGCTCAACCGCCCCGACAAACTGAACGCCCTCGACATGGCGACGTTCGACGCGCTCGCCGAGACCGGGGACGCGCTCGCCGCCGACCCGTCCGTCCGGGCCGTCGTCCTGTCGGGCGAGGGACGCGCCTTCTGCGCCGGGCTCGACTTCTCCGCTTTCGCCGCCATGGCCGGCGACGGCGTCCGGACCGGCGAGAGCGAGCGGGCCGTCCGGCTGCTGAACGACATCACGGAACGCGAACCGGGACGCATCACCAACCTCGGGCAGCAGGCCGTGCACATCTGGCGGGAGATGCCGCAGCCCGTCATCGCCGCCGTCCACGGGCACGCCCTCGGCGGCGGCCTGCAGATAGCCCTCGGCGCCGACATCCGCATCGTCGCGCCGGACGCGAAGCTGTCCGTGCTGGAGATCCGCTGGGGCCTCGTCCCCGACATGACCGGGACCGCCGCGCTGATCCGCCTCGTCGGCGAGGACGTCGCGAAGGAGCTCACCTTCACCGGCCGCACGGTCACCGGCGAGGACGCCGTCCGGATCGGCCTCGCCACCCGCACCGCCGGCGACCCGCGCGCCGCGGCGGCCGAACTGGCCCGCGAGATCGCCGGCAACAGCCCCGACGCGGTGCGCAGCGCCAAACGGCTGCTGAACCGCGCGGCGGACCACGACCTCGCCGGCCAGTTCCTCGAAGAGTCCCGGGCGCTCGGCGCGCTGCGCGGCAGCCCCAACCAGGTCGAAGCCGTGCGCGCCTACTTCGAGAAGCGCCCGCCGTCCTTCACCGACCCCGCCTGACGGGCAGGACGCGGCGGGCGCGCCGCCGGGCTAGGCCCAGAATGAGGCGATCCCGGCGGCGGCGGCCTTCCCCTGCGCGAGACCCGCGTGCGCCACCGGAGTGCGGGTGGACGGATCCAGGGGGTCGGCACCCGCCGCGCGGCGCGCGGCCTCGTCCGGGCCGATCACCTCGACGCGCCCGCCCGCCTCTTCCACCGCGGCGACCTCCCTCGGCAGCGACGGGTCGTCCATCGGCGCGATCAGCAGCACGCGCTCGTAGCCCACGGCCAGCGTGAGGTTGTTCAGCGACGCGACCCCGCCGTCCACATACCGGACGCCGCCTATCGTCACCGGCGGCCAGATCAGCGGGACCGCGCAGCTCGCCGCGACGGCGTCCACGAGCGGCACGCCCGAGTCGCGGTCGAACACGCGGAGGTCACCGGTCAGCGCGTTCACCGCCGTCACCCGCAGGTCCCTGGACGGCCATTCGCGGACGGGCAGCCGCGCCTCGATCACGGCCCGCCGCGCGGCCTCGTCGACGGTGTCGGCGGCCAGCGCCCGCGCGCCCATCGCGCGCCGGATCGCCGCCGGGTCGTCGTTCTCCTCGGCGACCCGCATCCAGGTCTCCGCCAGCTCGGCGACCGTCGCGCTCCCGGACGGCACCAGCTCCCGGTTCTGCAGCGCCGGGTCCGCCTGCCGCTCGAACAGCTCGCCGAGGGGCAGGCCGCAGCCGACCTGCGCGGCCACCGCCGATCCCGCCGACGTGCCGATCAGCACGTCCGCGCCGGTGACGTCCGCGCCTTCTTCGGCGAGCCCTGCGAGCACCCCGGTCAGCCAGGAGATGCCCGCGACCCCGCCACCGCCGAGCACGAGCGCGCGTCCGTTTCCACTCATGATCCGTCCTCTCGTCGCAGGGGGTAGAGCGCAGGCCCACCAAGATCCATTCCCGGTGCCGCAGGGCGAGCCGGGCATGTCCCGACGCACACGGGCGGGGAAGAAACCCCGCACATCGTGCGTTAGGTCACGTGCCCGAACGTGATCAGGCGGAATACCCGCGTCGTCGGGCTCGTTGAAGCGTCCCGGGGTCCGGAGCGCCGATTTGACGTGGATGCTCGGACCACGTAAGTTAACCCCTCGTCCCCTCACGGATGCAGGACGCCCGCATGGCGGCCGGCCGGAGAACGGGGAACCCACCTACGAACCAGCTGACGCGGCCGTGCTGCGTCCGCTGCGGTCTGCGGTGGCATCGGAAAAGGCTCGGTTTTGACTTTCCGGCCG
>NZ_JBEORG010000063.1:0-29207 GCF_040302145.1 Spirillospora sp. NPDC127506
GTGCGCCCGGCCCCTCTCGCGGGCCGGGCGCACCGCCGGACGCTCTATAGGATTCCGGGCGTGAGGAAGCGCAAGCATGCGCGGGGCGGGACGGTCCGCGCGGTCAGGTTTCTCGGCGACCCCGTGCTGCGGACGGAGTGCGACCCGGTCCGGACGTTCGACGCCTCCCTGGAGCGCCTCGTCGACGACATGTTCGTCACCATGTACGAGGAGGACGGCGCCGGGCTGGCCGCGAACCAGATCGGCGTCGGCCTGCGGCTGTTCGTGTACGACTGCGAGGACGACAAGGGCCGCCGGCACGTCGGCCACGTCGTGAACCCGACGCTGGTGGCCGCCGACGGCGAGCAGCTCGTCGAGCCGGAGGGCTGCCTGTCCCTCCCCGGCCTGCGGTTCGAGACGCCCCGCTACGCGCACGCCGTCGTCGAGGGCGTGGACGTCAGGGGCAAGCCCGTCCGCGTCGAGGGCACCGGCTACTTCGCGCGCTGCCTGCAGCACGAGTGCGGTCACCTGGAGGGCCGCGTCTACATCGACGTCCTGTCCGGGGACGCGCGCCGCGAGGCCATGCGGGCGATCCGCGCCCTCCAGCGGTAACGGGCGCTCACCGGATCCTCTGCGGACATTCAGGGCACGTTCAGGTTCGGCTGGAATCCTCTGCGATGATGTGGAGGGGGACTGGGCACGTGACTGAACGGACCGCGAACGGCGGAGGCAAGACGGCGGCGGAGGCGACCCTGCTCGTCGTCGAGGACGAGCCCAACATCCTGGAGCTCCTCGCCGGCAGTCTGCGCTTCACCGGCTTCGACGTGGTCACGGCGACCAACGGCGCGGACGCGGTGCAGTCGGCGCGGCGGCACCGTCCCGACCTGATCGTGCTGGACGTGATGCTGCCCGACATCGACGGCTTCGACGTCGCGCGGCGGCTGCGCTCCGGCGGCGACCACACCCCGGTGCTGTTCCTCACCGCGCGGGACGCCGTCCAGGACCGGATCAAGGGGCTGACGATCGGCGGCGACGACTACGTCACCAAGCCGTTCAGCCTGGAGGAGGTCATCGCCCGCATCCGCGCCGTGCTGCGCCGGTTCCGCGGCGGCGTGACCGAGCCGCCGCCCCGCATGGTGTTCGCGGACGTCGAGCTGGACGAGGACAGCCACGAGGTGTGGCGCGGCGGCAGGCCCATCCAGCTGTCGCCGACCGAGTTCAAGCTCCTGCGCTACTTCATGGCGAACGCGGGCCGCGTCGTGTCCAAGGCGCAGATCCTCGACCACGTGTGGAACTACGACTTCCGCGGCGACGCGGGCATCGTCGAGTCGTACGTGTCCGCGCTGCGCCGCAAGGTGGACAACGCCGAGCCGCGCCTCATCCACACCCTGCGCGGTGTGGGGTACGTCCTGCGCGAGCCGTCGAGATCGGGCTGATGGCCGCGCGCGTCCCGGCGTCCGCGCCGGCCGGCCCGGGAGCGCCGGAACGGGAGGGGCTCCCGGCCGCGGCCGCGCCGTCCCGGTCGCCGCGGCGCGCGCTGGAGCGGCTGTGGGGGCGGACGTCGCTGCGCGTCAAGCTGATCGCCGGGATGCTCGTCCTCGTCACGTTCGGGATCACGGTGATGAGCGCGGCGGGCGCGTCGGTGCTGCGCCAGTACCTGGTCGGGCGGGCCGACGACCAGCTGCGCGGCTCGGTGGGGCGCGCGATCGAGCAGGTCATCCCGCAGCTGCAGCGCGGCGAGGAGCACATCGAGGTCCGCATCCCGAGCGAGATGTACGGGCAGGTCCGCACGAACGACGGCCACGCCCTGGGGCAGAACCCGGCGTGGAGCGAGACCGGCCATCCGAAGCTCCCCGAGGATCTGAGCAGGCACATCGACCGCCCGTTCACCGTGCGCGGGACGGGCGGCTCGCAGTGGCGGATCCTGGCCGAGCCGATCCCCGGCGGCGTCATCGTCCTCGCGTTCAGCCTGGACGAGGTGGACCGCACCGTCCAGCGGCTGGTGGTGATCGACGCGATCGTGGGCCTGCTGGTGCTCGCCGTCCTGGTCGTGCTGGGCGTGTGGGTCGTCCGGGCGAGCCTGCGCCCGCTCGCCGCCGTGGAGGAGACCGCGGGGGCGATCGCGGCCGGGGACCTGTCCCGCCGCGTCCCGGAGGCCGATCCGCGCACCGAGATGGGGCGGCTCGGCCGGTCGCTGAACACGATGCTCGGGCAGATCGAGGCGGCGTTCCGGGCGCGCGCCGAGTCGGAGGCGGCGGCGCGGCGCTCGGAGGAGACGGCGCTGCGGTCGGAGGAGCGGATGCGCCGGTTCATCGCGGACGCCAGCCACGAGCTGCGCACCCCGCTGACCGCGATCCGCGGGTTCGCCGAGTTCTACCGGCAGGGCGCGGCCCGCAGCCCCGCCGAGCTGGACCGGCTGATCGGCCGGATCGAGGAGACCGCGTCCCGGATGGGCCTGCTCGTCGAAGATCTGCTGCTGCTCGCCCGGCTGGACCGGCAGCGGCCGATCGAGCGGCGCCCGGTGGACCTGCTCGCCGTCGCCGCCGACTCTGTCCAGGAGGCGAGAGTCCTGGCACCCGACCGCAAGATAGACCTCTCAGTCGAGGGCGGGCTGGCGTACCAGGTGCGGGGGGACGAGCCGCGGCTGCGCCAGGTGATCGGGAACCTGCTGACCAACGCGATCGCGCACACCCCCGAGGGCACGCCGGCCGAGGTGCGGCTCGCGCCGGGCACGCTGCGCGGCGCCCCCGCGGCCGTCGTCACGGTCGCCGACGAGGGGCCCGGGCTGGCGCCCGAGCAGGCCGAACGCGTCTTCGAGCGGTTCTACCGCGCGGACGAGGCCCGCTCCCGCGACTACGGCGGCGCCGGTCTCGGCCTCGCCATCGTCGCCGCGCTCGTCGCCGCGCACGAGGGCGTCGTCGAGGCCGACTCGACGCCGGGCGAGGGGGCGACGTTCCGGGTCGTCCTACCGCTCGATGACGATTAGCAGCGACATGAGCCATCAGCAACGACATGGCCCATTAGCACCGACATAGGCCGCATTCAGCGAACGTTCAGGTAAGTCCTGTTAGGTAGGCCGCACAGGGCGCGCCCCGGGCTCGGCAGGGACCGGGAGTCCGCGCCCTGGCCAGCTTTCCGGGTCGCGGCCGGCGCCGCGGCCGGGAGGACGAGGCGCCGCACGTCCTCCCGGTCGCGGTTTTTCGTGTCAAATCGCCTTTCAGCACACTTTCAGCTTCGATCCAGGCGGCCTGCAGCCCCGCGGCGCACTCTCGACGGTGAGTGGACGACAGGGGGATCCGATGAACACCGACCGGCCGCGGCGGCAGCCGCCATGGGAGCCGCAGAGACCGCACTTCGCGCCGCAGAGTGACCCGCACGGCGACCCGTACGGCGACCCGTACGGCACCGCGCAGGCGCAGTGGTCTCGGCAGGACGTCCCGGCGGCGGAGCAGCCGGCCAGTACGGGCCTGTTCGGCACGACCCGGCAGAAGCTCGCGGCGGTGGGGGCCGCCGCGGCGCTGGCCCTGGGGGCGGGCGGCGCGGGCGCGGCGGTGACGCTGGCGCTCACGCACGAGAAGACCGTCTACGCGAGCCCGACGGCGGTGTCCGGGGCCCCGTCGGGGAGTACGGCCGGGAGTACGACCGCACAGGTCGCTGCCGCCGTTCAGCCGAGCGTGGTGTCGATCCAGGCGCGCACGGCCGCGGGCACGGCGACCGGTTCCGGGGTGATCCTGCGCTCCGACGGCGTGATCCTCACGAACGCGCACGTCGTGTCGGGGGCGCGGCAGGTCGCGGTGAAGTTCGGCGACGGCGGGACCGCGGCGGCGCAGGTGCTCGGCGCCGACACCGGCGGCGACATCGCCGTGATCAAGGCGCGCGGCGTGTCGGGCCTGAAGCCGGCGACGCTCGGCGACAGCGACCGGCTCGCCGTGGGCGACCCGGTCCTCGCCGTGGGCAGCCCGCTCGGGCTGGACGGCTCGGTGACGTCCGGCATCGTCAGCGCGCTGGGCCGGCGGATCCAGGAGGGCGGCGACGAGCAGCAGCTCCCGCCGGGCCTGCGCGGACGGCTGTCCCAGGAGCAGCAGACCATGATCGAGAACGCCATCCAGACCGACGCCGCCATCAACCCGGGGAACTCCGGCGGCGCCCTGGTCAACGCGTCCGGGCAGGTGATCGGCATCAACACCGCGATCGCCACGGCCGGGGGCGGCGACGGGAACATCGGGGTCGGCTTCGCGATCCCCGTCAACACCGCCAAGAAGACCGCCGACAAGATCATCGCCGGCGCTTCGGTCTGACCCGTTCCACCGTCCGGCCAGGCTCTGGGGGGAGCGGGCGGACGGGCGGCGGAGCGGGCAGTAGGTCCTCCCGGCCGGGCCGGGCGCGGGGGGGCCGTGCAAGGGAGAACGGCCGCGTGACCTGCCTGTGGGTCACGCGGCCGTTCAGCCGCGCGCCCGTACGGCCGGGCCGCGGTTCAGCTTCGCCAGCATCTTGCGCGTGGAGCGCAGGTAGACGTCCCGGGGCAGGGTCCGGACCCGCAGCGGCAGGCGCGGGTACACGGCGGCCAGCACCGCCAGCAGCAGCCGGAACCGCAGCTCCCGCGCCCTGGTCCACTTCCACCCGTACTGGACGCGGATCGGCTCCGGCATCAGCCCCGCCGTGAGCAGCCGGATCGCCATCATGCCCGGCGCGTTCAGCGGCCCGCCCGGCAGCTTCGGATGCAGCACCTGCTCCGCGACCGCCCGGGACGCGTCGCTGATCTCCAGGGTGTTCAGCATGCCCGCGTAGTACTCGCGGAAGTCCCGGTAGGTCGCCGGCATCCGGTCCTCGGGGCAGCCCAGGATCGTCGCGTAGACCTTGCTCTGCTCGTAGAACTCCTCAAGCTCGGCCCGCGTGAACCTCCGCCGGAACAGCACCTGGTAGAACTGCGCCGCGACCGCGAACAGCGTCGCCGCGACCCACACCTGCAGCTCGGGGTCGTTCGCCTCGTAGTCGGGGCCGGTGATGGCCTCGTGCCCCCTGGTGACGAGCGCGCTGAGGGTCTCCGCCTCCTCCCGCGTCCCGAACTGGACGACGTAGAGCCAGCCCATCGTGTTGCGCAGGCGCCGCGCCGGGTCGTCCGCCGTGTAGCTGTGGTCGTACACGCCCTGCGCCACCTTGGGATGGGCCGTCTGCAGCAGCGACGCCGCCCCGCCCGCCGCGATGAGCGCGCCCTCCTGCGCGATCACGCGGATGAGGTCGCCGTCCGTGAAGATTCCGTCGGTCATGGCCAGCAGTGTAAGTAAGTACTTGCAGTCGCTGCTACCCGGGGGTAATTCGGGCGACGGGATCGCGGCGCTGCTGCGACAATGGGGACATGCCCGCCCAGATCCACGTCCGCGGCTCGGTCTCCATCCCGGAGTCCGAGCTCAGCTGGCGCTTCTCCCGCTCCTCGGGGCCGGGCGGCCAGCACGTCAACACCAGCGCCACCGCCGCCGAGCTGTCCTTCGACGTCGCGAACTCCCCGTCCCTGCCCGAGCACCTGCGGGCCCGCGCCCTCGACCGGCTGTCCGGGCGCCTCGTCCGCGGCGTCCTCACGATCCGCGCCGAGGAGTACCGCTCCCAGCAGCGCAACCGCGACGCCGCCCGCACCCGCCTCGCGACGCTCCTCGCCGAGGCGACGGCGCCGCCCCCGAAGAAGCGCATCCCGAAGAAGGTGCCGCGGGGCATCAACGAGCGCCGCCTGGAGAACAAGAAGCGCCGCTCCGCGATCAAACGCCAGCGCTCGGCCCGCTGGGACTGACCCGGCACACCCCGGCGCGGCCCCGGCGCGGCCTGGCGCGCCGCCCGCGCGCGGAACGCCCGCCCCGCCGGGCGGCGGGACGGGCGTTCGCGACGGTCCGGGTCAGCTGAAGTACTCGATGAACGGGACCTTCTTGCTGGGCTGGGAGGCGGTGCCGGCGCTGACGACCGCGGACGTGCCGGGGCGGGCGTCGGCGTCGGTCACCTGGACGGTGCCGGTGCGGGCGGGGCCGTTCAGCGTCGTCCAGGACGAGCCGTTGTAGTGCATGTACTGGCTCTTCGTGCCGGTCGTGATCGGGAGCATGACCACGCCGCCCTTGCCGTCCGACGACAGGCCGATGCCGGCCGCGTTCAGCGGAGTGTTGATCGTCTTCCAGGACGTGCCGTCGTAGCGCTGGATCGCGTTGGTGATCTGGGCGTTCTGCCGGACGCGCAGCACGTAGACGTTCGTCGGCGAGTCCGCGACGATGCGGTGCAGCGTGCCCTGGAAGCCGGGGACGCCCAGGGAGCCGGGGACGTCGATCCTCTTCCAGGACGTGCCGTTGAAGTGCATCACCAGCCCGGTGACGGACGTACCGGTCGCGGAGGTCGTGCCCGCCAGCCACACGTCGTTCTTGGACCGCACGTCCACCGCCGTGATGGACGAGGACGGCGGGAGCGGGACCTTGGGGTCGACCCACGCGCTGCCCGTCCAGCGCAGGATGGCGGACGGCCCGCCGGCGGCGGCGTCGATCCCGGCGATGGAGTAGGCGGTGCCGTCCGGCGCGGCGGACACGGCGGTCGGGAAGCCCACCAGCGGGTAGGAGACCTGGCTCCACTTGGTGCCGTTCCAGTAGAGGCCGAGGGTGCCGCCGAGGTTGTAGCCGATGATCCACGCCTTGGACGCGCTCGCGACGGCGACGTCGGTCGGGGTGAAGCCGACCGGGCTCTGGTCGGCGACCCACGCCGAGCCCGTCCAGCGGACGATCTTCGCCTGCGGGCTGAAGAAGGACCCGGCCGCGCCGACGGCCCAGCCGGCGTTCTTCGCGCCGAAGTCGACCCGGTCGAGGCTCCCGTCGTAGTTCAGGGCTCCGCTGGCGATGTCGCGCCACCCGGCGGCGTGCGCAGGGGCGGCCACCGCGACCGTCCCGGCGCCGCAGGCCAGGACGGTGGCGACCACCAGCGCCGCGTTGCGTCTCATATGCTCCCACTCCCAAGATCACTGCAAGCGTGCGCAAAAGAGTACGGCATTACTTACTCCGTGGTAAGGGGAACCCCCCACCCGGCCGCATCAGGACGCACCTGGCACACCAGTCACAGACGTCAAGACGCCCGGAACCGGGCGGTTCCGGGCGTCCTGCACGGGTCGGGCTACTCGCCCTTCCAGTTCGGCTTGCGCTTCTCGGCGAACGCCGCCGGGCCCTCCTGGGCGTCCTTGGAGGTGAAGACCGGCAGGGTGATCTCCTGCTGCTTCTTCCACGCCTCCTCGCTCGTCCAGTCCGCGGACTCGACGATGACCCGCTTGGTCGCCGCGAGCGCCAGCGGCGCGTTCTCGGCGACCTTGAGGGCCAGCTCCTTGGCCGCGGCGAGCGCGCCGCCCGGCTCGGCGAGCCGGTTGACGAAGCCGAGCTCGGCCATCCGCTCCGCCGGGTACTTGTCGCCGGTGAGGGCGATCTCCATGGCGATGTGGTACGGGATGCGCTGCGGCAGGCGCAGCAGCCCGCCGCCCGCCGCGACCAGGCCGCGCTTCGGCTCGGGCAGCCCGAACTGGGCATCCCGCGCCGCCACGATCATGTCGCAGGACAGCGCCACCTCGCAGCCGCCGGCCAGGGCGTAGCCCTCGATGGCGGCGATCATCGGCTTGGCCGGCGGGCGCTCGGTGATGCCGGCGAACCCGCGGCCCTCGACGACCGGGTTGTCGCCGGTGAGGAAGCCCTTGAGGTCCATGCCGGCGCAGAACGTCCCGCCGGCGCCGGTGAGGATGCCGATGGACAGGTCCTTGCGGGACTCCAGCTCCTCGACGGCCGCCGCGATGCCCCGCGCCACCTCGCCGTTGACCGCGTTGCGGGCCTCGGGGCGGTTGATGGTGACGATGAGGACGGCGCCCTCTTCCTCGGTCAGAACAGCATTCGTGCCGGGGGGTCGTCCCCCCTCGGGCGATACTGCGTCGGTCATTCAGGGCCTCACTTCGGCTGGAAGCGGATACCGCCGTCGAAGCGGATGGTCTCGCCGTTCATGTAGTCGTTCTCGATCAGGGCCTGGACGAGGTGCGCGAACTCCGACGCCTTGCCCATCCGCTTCGGGAACGGGACGGGCGCGGCGAGCTTGGCCTTGAACGCCTCGGCCTGCTCGCCCTGGCCGTAGATCGGGGTGTCGATGATGCCCGGGCAGATGGTGTTGACCCGGACGCCGATCGCGGCGAGGTCGCGCGCCGCCGGCAGCGTCATGCCGACGATGCCGCCCTTGGACGCGGAGTAGGCGACCTGGCCGGTCTGGCCCTCCAGCGCCGCGACGGACGCGGTGTTGATCACCACGCCGCGCTGGCCGTCGGCGTCGGCCGGCTCGGTCTTGGCGATGGCGGCGGCGCCGATCCGCATCAGGTTGAAGGTGCCGATGAGGTTGACCCGGATGACGGTCTCGAAGGAGGCCAGGTCGTGCGGGCTGCCGTCGCGGCCGACGGTCCGCGAGGCCCAGCCGATCCCGGCGCTGTTGACGATGACGCGCAGCGGGGCGCCGGTGTCGACGGCGGCCTGCACCGCGGCCTGCACCTGCTCCTCGCTGGACACGTCGGTCTTGACGAAGACGCCGCCGACCTCGTCGGCGAGGGCCTTGCCCTTGTCCTCGTTCAGGTCGGCGACGACCACCTTGACGCCCCGGGCGGCCAGCGCGCGGACGGTGGCCTCACCGAGGCCGCTCGCGCCACCGGATACGACGGCGGAAACTCCGTTCAGGTCCATAAGCGACACCTTACGTGAGGGACCGAATGTGGTTCGGGGTGATGCTATACAGACGTCGTCGGGCGCTCCGCTCACACCCCGGCGGATCGCGGAGGCGCCTTATTACTCACCAGTTACAATAGGGGTCGCGTTTGCTTCCCGCAGCGGCGGGCACCCGCCGGACATGAGCGAGCGCCCTCCGCAGAGCCAGTCCTACCCCGGCCGGACAGGGGACATGGCACCCGAACCCCGCGACGAGATGCGCGACTACACCGGCGCCGACCTGCTGCACGGCCGCCGCGCGCTGATCACCGGCGGCGACTCCGGCATCGGGCGCGCCACCGCCGTCGCGTTCGCCAAGGAGGGCGCCGACGTCGCCATCACGTACCTGGAGGAGGACGACGACGCCCGGCGCACCGCGGGCCTGGTCGAGGCCGAGGGGCGGCGCTGCGTCATGTTCGGCGGCGACATGGCCGAGGAGCGGCACTGCCGCGAGGTCGTCGAGCACACCGTCCGGCAGCTGGGCGGCATGGACGTGCTCGTCCTGCACCACGGGACGCAGGCGCCGGTGAAGGACGTCCGGGAGATCGGCGGCGAGCAGCTCCGCCGGACGTTCGAGGTGAACGTCTTCGCGGTCTTCTGGACGATCCAGGAGGCCCTGGACCACATGGGGCCGGGGTCGTCCATCATCATCACGGGGTCCATCAACGGGCTGCGGGGCAACAAGTCGCTCATCGACTACTCCGCGAGCAAGAGCGCGGTGATGACGCTCGCCGCGAGCCTCGCGCAGAACCTCATGGACCGCGAGATCCGCGTCAACTGCGTCGCGCCGGGGCCGGTGTGGACGCCGCTGATCCCGGCGACGTTCGATGAGGAGCGCGTCGAGTCCTTCGGGAAGAACGCGCCGATGGGACGTCCCGCCGACCCCGACGAGATCGCCCCGTCGTATGTGTTCTTCGCCTCCAACCGCCTGTCCTCGTACTACACCGGGCAGACGCTCGTCCCCGCCGGCGGGGAGATACATCCGGGCTGATGGAACCGCGCTGATGGAACTGCGCTGATGGAACTGCAACGTAGCGACACCGGAGAAGCCGGCTACGGACGGCGGAAAGCCGGCAAGGGGTTCGTGTATCTCGGCCTCGACGGCCGTCCCCTGCGAGACCCCGCGGAGAAGGAGCGCATCAGGTCGCTCGTCATCCCGCCGGCCTGGAAGGACGTCTGGATCTGCCCCGACCGCGACGGCCACATCCAGGCGATGGGCACCGACGCGGCCGGACGCCGCCAGTACCTCTACCACGAGGCGTGGCGGGAACAGCGCGACCGGGAGAAGCACGAGCACGTCCTGGAGCTGGCCGAACGGCTCCCCAAGGTCCGGCACACGATCGCCGAGCACCTGACGGGCCGGCGGTACACGCGGGAGCGCGTCCTGGCGGCGGCCGTCCGCCTCATCGACCTCGGCTTCTTCCGCATCGGCGGGGAGTCGTACGCGGCGGAGAACGGCACCTTCGGGCTCGCGACCGTCCTGCGGGAGCACGTCACGTGCCGGCGCGGCGAGGTGACGTTCGAGTACCCGGCCAAGGGCTCGAAGGACCTGTACCGGGCGGTCGCGGAGGAGAACGTGTGCAGGGTGGTCAGCGGCCTCAAGCGGCGCCGCGACGGCGGCCCCGAACTGCTCGCCTACCGGACGAAGGACGGCTGGCACGACGTCACCACGTCCGACATCAACGACTATGTCCGCGAGGTCACCGGCGGCGACTTCACCGCCAAGGACTTCCGCACCTGGCACGCCACCGTGCTCGCCGCGGTCGGGCTCGCGGTGTCGGTGCGCGCCGGCGACAGCGACACCGCCCGCAAGCGCGCCATCGTCCGCGTCGTGAAGGAGGTCGCCGCCTACCTCGGCAACACCCCGGCCGTGGCGCGGGCGTCCTACATCGACCCGCGCATCATCACGCTCTACGAGGACGGCGTGACGGTCGCGCCCGCACTCGGGCGCCTCGGCGTGGACGCCTCCGAGGGCGAGCTGGCCACGCAGGGCCCTGTCGAGCAGGCCGTCCTGGACCTGCTGCGCGCGGCCTGAACGGGCGGTGGGACGACCGGGAGATCACTCCCCTCCGCGCGATCTCGCGATCGTCCACCCGCCCATCCCGTAGAGGCGAACGTCACCAGGCCGACACCCGTTCCCGGGTGGGACCGCGATCCGCGGCCTCCGGCACCTCCAGGCAGTACATGGCGTAGGCGTGCTGGATCACCGGCAGAGCCACGTTCCGCACGCGGACCCCGCCGGACGTGAGGCCCTTCTCCGTCCCCTTGTGCGCGTGCCCGTGGATGGCGAGGTCGGCGCCCGCGGAGTCGATGGCCTCCCCCAGCAGGTAGCTGCCGAGGAAGGGGTAGATCTCCGGCGGCTCGCCTTCAAGGGTGTCCGCGCAGGGCGCGTAGTGGGTCAGGGCGATCGTGACGTCGGTGTCCAGGTCGGTGAGGGACGTGTTGAGCCGCGCGGCGAAGTCCTTGGTGTGCCGGACGAACGCCTTCATCTCGGGCTCGCCGAAGTCGCTGGCGCAGCGGCCCTCGAAACCGCCGCCGAACCCCTTGCCGCCGGCGACGCCGAGCGTCGTCCCGCCGCAGTCCAGGACGGTCGCGTCGCCTTCGAGGACGGTCACGCCTGCGTCCCGCAGCACGGCCGTGATGTCGTCCTCCTCATCGGAGTGGTAGTCGTGGTTGCCCAGCACGGCGACGACCGGCACGCCGAGGTCGCGCAGCTCGCCCGCCGCGACCTCGCCCTCCTCGACCGTCCCGTGCCGGGTCAGGTCGCCGGCGACCAGCAGCACGTCCGCGTGGTCGGCGAGCGCGGCCAGCCGCGCCCGGTACGCCCCCGCCGCCTCCGGCCCGACGTGCAGGTCGCCCGCCGCCGCGACGCGGATCATGAGATCTGCTCCGCTCCGTCGGGCTCGGGCACCGCGACGACGTGCAGCTCGTTGCAGATCTCGCGGCCCTCGGCGGCCTCGCGGGCGGCGTCCTCGACGTCCCGGCTCCGCTCCTCGCTCACGACCTCGCCGCGCAGGTGGACGACGTCGCCGCGGACGTCCACCCGGATGCCGAGCTCGTGCGCCTCCGCGGCGAGCCTCTCCTGAATGTGCGCGGCCAGATATCCGGACACATCGTTCACAGCACGTCCCCCTCGATCACGTCCAGCCGGGTCAGCAGCGCCAGGAACGCGTACGCGTACGGGGACTCGGCGGTCTCCGCGGCCACCCGCCGCCAGTCCACCTGCTCGCGCAGCGCCCGGCCGACGTGCAGGAAACCGCTGAAGTCGCAGGCGGTCTCGGTGAACGCAAGCAGCCGCATCACCATCAGGTCGGTGGCGGGCAGGACCGGCATGAGCACCGCCCCTACCGTCATGTCCTCGGCCCGGCCCAGCAGCTCCCCGTCCACCGGGCGGCCGGACGGGGTGTGGATCAGGTCGATGAGGTGCTCGCCGTCGTACGCCTTCTCCAGCCAGTTCTCCGGGCTCTCCAGATGCGTCATGCCCACCGACGCGAGCGCCTCCAAGGCGACCTGGACGTCGCGCTCGCGCACCACGAAGTCGACATCATGCGTCGACACGGCCGCACCGTGCGCGTACGCGGCGAACCCGCCGGCGAGCGCGTACCCGATCCCGGCGTCGCGGAGCGCGGCGGCGGCGCGCTTCAGGGCGTTGAGCAGGCCGTCGGCGACGCCGCCCGATCCCGGCCCCGGCCCGGCGGTGCCGGACCCGCGCGTAGCGGCCATCGGCTCGGTGTGCACGTCCCCCACGCGTTCCCCTGGTCGGTTCCGGTCGCCGTGGCGGTACCCGGGGACACGCAGGTCATTCCCCCATCCCCGGGGGTCACCCTGGGACGCGGTACGCGGCGGGCGGCGTCGGCGTGGTGCCGAAACAGGTCGCGACGGGATCCTCGATCGAGCACCAGCCGGGCCGGCGCACCGGCACATACCCGGACGGGACGCCTCGGTTGGCGATGATCGACCGATATGTGGGCACGGCGTCGGTCGGACGCCGCGTCAAGGTCGGATCTGTCAGCGCGTCCACCGTGTAGAGGCCGAACCGCGGGCGGTAACTGCCCCACTCGTAGTTGTCGGTGAGGCTCCAGTAGTTGTAGCCCATCATCTTGACGCCGTCGGCCATCGCGCGCTGGATCCAGTAGATGTGGTCGCGGAGATGGTCTGAGCGCGTGTAGCCGTCCGCGCGCGGCTTGCCGTTGTCGGTGGGCATGCCGTTCTCGACGACATAGACGGGCAGGTTCGGGAGCCGCCGCTGGTAGTTCTTGAGGACGTAGTACAGGCCCTCCGGCTCGGGGTCGATCTTCCAGAACTCACCGGTGATCGCGTACACCGCCGTGAAGTTCTCCAGGTTGGCGCCGTAGTAGTAGTCGATGCCGATGAAGTCGAGCTTGTCGATGGCGTCGTTGAACAGGGCAGCGTCGAAGATGCCGTTGATGGCCGTCCCGTAGGCGACGTTGCTGGACACGAGGGCGCCCGGGTCGACCTTGTGAATCATGTCGTAGGCGGCCCGATGCGTCTTGAGGAGGGCATCGCGCATCTTCAGCATCTGGCCGAAGTCCATCGGGCGGGTGGTGAGCTCCTTGTAGATGTAGGCGCTGGCCTCGTTGAACGTGATCCAGATGACGCCCTGCCCCTTGTACCTGTTGACGACGAACTGTGCGTTGCGGAGCCAGTCGTCCTGCGTACGGGGGTTGTCCCAGGCTCCCTGGTCGGCGACCCACCCGGGATAGACCCAGTGGTCGAGGGTGAGCATGGGCCGCATCCCGTTCGCCTTGATCCGGCGCACGAGGTCGTCGTAGTAGGCGAGCGCCTCCGGATCACGGTGGCCCCTGCGGGGCTCGATGCGGGCCCACTCGATGGACGTCCGGAACACGTTCACCCCGAGCCCCTTGGCGAGCTTGAGGTCGGACGGGTAGCGGTGCCGGAAGTCGACCGAGTTGCCGTAGGGGTCGGTCACCCCGCTGGCCTTGCGGTCGGCATACCGCGTCCAGTTGCTGTCGGGGAAGAACCCCTCGCTCTGGAACCCGGACGTGGACACGCCCCAGAGGAACCCGGGCGGGAACTTCGCCGTAGCGGGCCCACCGGACGCAGCCGCGCCCGGCACAGGCCCGGCGAAGAGCCCCGCCACCAGAACCAGCCCAGCGGCCAAGGGGCCAAGCCGCCCAGTTCCACGCAACCGCCCATGCCCGGCCAGTCGCGCGTGGGCGCGCGACCACCCGTGTTCGGGCAGCCGTTCAGGCCGGTGCCGTCGCCCTCGGGCGCGCGGCCGGCCGCCTTCGTCGATCTCGCGGCTTCTCCGCGACCCATCACCGGGTTTGCCGAACACCGCACTCCTCCCGGGCGTCACCTGCGTCTCCTCTGACTTCAGGCGGCCCGGAGGGCGCCGTCAACCCCAGGGTTCAACCGAATCCCATGATCGTGCACGTCCGTAACCGCGGGCGGTCATCGGCGCCGCGGACGCCGGCCGTCCGGGCGTGACACGGCGGTCGCGGCGACCAAGAGACCCCTTTACCGATACGTGATATGCACCACAAATCGCCCAGGAGGCGGCGGACGAGTTTTCCACAGAATGCGGTTCGAGTGCCGGCGCGGGGGCGGCGAAGGCACCATGTAATCGATCTTCATTCGGAGGTTCGTGACCCAGTTCACACTTTTCCCGTGCCGATCGGAATCGACGCAGGCCAAAGGAGGGGCGAGGGATTGCCCACCGGTCCGCGCCGGCCTCGAAATACCCGGAGGGATTTGCCATGCCCGCCCGAGTCTGCATACGTTCCTGCCGGTTCATGCGGCACAGCTGCCGCCCGGATAACAGAACACGCACCCCGACGCGCGGCTGCGGCGCGCACGGCCGGCCTCGATCACGGCGGCCTGCGCGGACCCCCGGGTCGTCCCCCCGGGGACCCCGCCGGAAAGCCGCCGCCGGACGCCGAATCCGTGCAGTCGAGAGGCACGGAACCGGAAGCGGCCATCGCTTTCCCGCGTCCCGCCGAATGGCGCCGCGGAATGGCCGCGGCAACCGAACCCCCGCGGAACGCCTGCGGGGTGACGGCTGCCCGGTAGGCATCACCCGCGAGGTCTGGAGTCATTCTGCATACCCCTCGGAACAACCCCCTGAAGGCCGGATTCACCACTGGTGGCCTCGCGCTCACCACGACCGCGGCGCTCGGCGCGTCGGTCCTCGCCGCGGGTCCCGCGCAGGCGTCGGCGCCGCGGCAGCAGCGGGCCGTCACCGTGACGACCGTCGCGAAGGTCTCCGCCAAGCAGTCCCGGGCCGCCAAGCAGAAGAAGCGCGCGGCCTACGCCGTGAAGTACGCGGCGAAGCAGATCGGCGACCCGTACCGCTACGGCGGCACCGGTCCCGGCTCCTGGGACTGCTCCGGCCTCGCCGGAGGCGCCTGGCGCAAGGCCGGGGTGAAGCTGCCCCGCACCAGCCAGCAGATCTACCGCGCCGTCAAGAAGAAGGTCTCCTGGAAGGGCGCCGTCAAGGGCGACCTCCTCTTCTTCTACAGCGGCCGCACCCACGTCGGCGTCTACGCCGGCCACGGCTACATGATCCACGCGCCCGGCTCCGGCAAGCGCGTCAAGAAGATCAAGCTGACGAAGTACTACAAGCGCCACTTCAACGGCGCCGTCCGCCCGGGTCTCTGACCCCGCCCGGAACGCCCCCCGAGGCCCCGCGGCGCGGTGCGGGGCCTCGGGGGCCGTCACGGCAGCGGCGGGTAGTCGGTGTAGCCGCGGTGGTCGCCGCCGTAGAAGGTCGCGCGGTCGGCGGCGTTGTAGGGGCCGCCGGCCTTGATGCGGGCCGGGAGGTCGGGGTTGGCCAGCCACAGCTCGCCGAAGGCGATCGCGTCGGCCACGCCCTCCCGCAGCGCCGCGGCGCCCTCCTCCGGCCTGGCGGGGAACGACTCCGGAGTCGGATGCGGGTTCAGGATCAGCGTGCCCGGCCACTCGGCGCGGATCCGGCGGGTCTGATCGCGGTTCAGCTCCTCCATGACGTGCAGGTACGCGAGGCCCAGGGGCGCGAGCTCCCCGATCAGGGCCGAGTACAGCTCCGGCGTGTCGCTCTCGCTGACGCCGCTCGACGTGCCGCCCGGCGACACGCGGAGCGCGACGCGCTCGGGGCCGATCGCGTCCGCGGCCGCCGCCACGGCCTCGACGGCGAACCTGATGCGGTTCCGGACCGTCCCGCCGTAGGAGTCGGTGCGGACGTTGCTGCCGTCGGCGAGGAACTGCTGGATCAGGTAGCCGTTCGCGCCGTGCAGCTCGACGCCGTCGAAGCCGGCCGCGACCGCGTTGCGCGCGGCCGCGGCGAACTCCTCGACGGCCCGGGCGATGTCGTCCAGGGTCATCTCCTGCGGGACGGGGTGGTCCAGCATCCCGTCCGGCGTGAACAGCTGCTCGCCGGTCGCGATCGGCGAGGGGCCGAGCGGCAGCGCGCCGTCCGGGTACAGGACGGGGTGGCCGACGCGCCCGGAGTGCATCAGCTGCGCGAAGATCCGCCCGCCCTCGGCGTGCACGGCGTCGGTCACCGCCCGCCATGCCGCCACCTGCTCGTCCGAGTGCAGGCCCGGCGTCTGGATGTAGCCCTGGCCCCGGACGCTCGGCTGCGTGCCCTCGGTGATGATCAGCCCGGCTCCGGCGCGCTGCCGGTAGTACTCCGCGGTCAGCTCGGTGACGGCGCCGCCCTCGCCCGCCCTGCTGCGGGTCATCGGCGCCATCACGAGCCGGTTGGGCAGCTCCAGCTTCCCCACGGAGATGGGCTCGAACAGTTCCTGCATGACGTCCTCCAGTGGCGTTGTCGCTGGTCAAGAACGTACGAGCCGCCGGGTACGGGGCGAATCCGTAGGGTTTCGGTATTCGGCCCCGTAGTTTGGTCTCGTGCTCTACGGGCGGAACGACGAACAGGCGCGGCTCACGTCGCTGATCGACGGGGCGCGCGAGCATCGGCGCAGCGGCGCCCTCGTGCTGCGCGGCGAGGCGGGCATCGGCAAGTCGGCGCTGCTGGAGGAGGCCGCCGCCCAGGTGCCGCGCGTGCTGCGCGTGACCGGGATCGAGGCGGAGTCCGGCATCGCGTTCGCCGGCCTCAACCAGCTGCTGTGGCCCGTCCGCGACCGGCTGGACGCGCTGCCGCCGGCGCAGTCCGCCGCGCTGCGCACCGCGCTCGGCGAGGCGTCCGGCGGGCAGGGCCGCTTCGCCACCGGGTTCGCCGTCCTCACGCTGCTCGCCGACCTCGCCGAGGACGGGCCCGTGCTGTGCGTCGCCGACGACGCCCACTGGATCGACACCGCGACCGCCGAGGCACTGCTGTTCGCGGCGCGGCGGCTCGCGGCCGAGGGCGTCGTCATGCTGTTCGCCGCACGGGACGGCGCGTTCACCGGCACGGGCCTGCCCGAGCTGCGGCTCGGCCGGCTCGCCCGGGCCGACGCCGAGCGGTTCCTCGCGGAGCGCGGCCTGACGCCGCTCGTCCGCGAGCGGGTGCTGCGCGAGGCGGCCGGCAACCCGCTCGCGCTGCGGGAGTTCGCCGCCGCCGGGGAGCGCCCCCCGGAGCCGTCGCCGCTGCCCGTCGCCGACCGCGTCCTCGCGTCGTTCAAGGAGCAGATCGCGCGGCTGCCGGAGAACGCCCGCCTCATGCTGCTGATCGCGGCCGCCGAGGGGCGCGGGCACATGCCGAGCCAGCTCGCCGCCGCGGCCGCGCTCGGCGTCGGGCTCGCCGACCTGGAGGAGGCCGAACGCGCCGGAATGGTGCAGGTCACCGGGCGCAGCATCGCGTTCCGGCACCCGCTGATCAGGGCGGCCGCCTACCAGGGCGCGACGGCGGCGCGGCGCGTCACCGTCCACCGGGCGCTCGCCGAGTCCGCCGACGACCTCGACTGCCGGGCGCGGCACCGCGCGTCCGCCTCGCTCGCCCCGGACGAGGACGTCGCCGCCGACCTGCAGGAGGCCGCCGAGCGCGCCCGCGAACGCGCCGGGCACGCGACCGCGGCGGCGCTCTACCGGCAGGCCGCCGACATGACCCCCGGCCGGGAGGCGCGCGCCGCCCGGCTCGGCGCCGCCGCCTCCCTCACCCTCCAGGCGGGGCGGCTCGACGAGGCCGAGGACCTCGCCGTCCGCGCGGAGAAGCTCGGCGCCGCCGACCTCGCCGGGCTCGCCCGCGTGCACGCCGCCGTCGAGTACGAGCGCGGCGACCCGCGCGCCGCCGCCCGCATGCTGGCCGACCGCGCCGCCGGCCCGGAGATGCTGTGGACCGCCGCCATGTACGGCTGGGCGTCCGGCGAGCTGCCCGCCGTGCTCCGCGCGTCCCGGCTGCGGCCGGACGACCCGGCGCTCCGCGGCCTGGCGCTGCTCGCGGACGGCGACCACGCGGCCGGCCTGCCGCTGCTCGCCGACCACGTCACCGCGGCCCGCGACGGCGCCGGCGACCGGCTGCGCGCCGCCCAGCTCGCACTGATCATCGGCGCGGACGACGCGGCGCTCGAACTGGCCGCCGCGGAGGCGGCGCACTGCCGCCGGCACGGCCTGGTCGGCGAGCTGCCGACCGTCCTGCAGGTCCAGGCGCAGGCGCAGATCGCGGCGGGGCGGCACGCGGACGCGGCGGCGACCGTCGCGGAGGCGATCGCGCTCGCCCGCGACACCGGCCGCCCGCACCGCGAGGGCCGCCTCGGCGCCGTCCTCGCCCGCGTCGCGGCGATCGAGGGCGACGAGCGCCGGCTGCACGAGCTGACGGCCTCCGCCCCGCCGGGCCTCGCCGACGGCGCGTTCGCCCTCCTCGACCTCGGCCTCGGGCGCTACGACGACGCGCTGCGCCGCCTGGAGGAGATCGCGCACGGCCCGCACCGGCACGCCGGCGTCCTGTCCGCCGCGGACCAGGTGGAGGCCGCCGTGCGTGCGGGCGAGGTCCCGCTCGCGCGCGAGGCGTACTCCCGATTCCGGGTCTGGGCCGAGGCGGCCAAGCAGCCCTGGGCTCTGGCCGTGGCCCTGCACTGCGAGGCCCTGCTCAACGACAGCGAGGAACCATACGTCGAGGCGTTGCGCCTGCACGAAAAGTCGATGCGGCCATTCGAGCGTGCGCGCACCGAACTCCTCTATGGCGAATACCTGCGCCGGGCACGCCGCCGCTCGGACGCCCGCGTCCCGCTCCGTTCCGCGGCGTCCATCTTCGAGCGCCTCCGCGCCACCCCCTGGCTGGAACGCGCGCGCGCCGAACTACGGGCCACGGGCGAGTCGGGGACGTCCGTCCCCGCCGCCCCCGACCTCCTCGACCGCCTGACCCCGCAGGAACTCCAGGTCGTCCGCCTGGCCGCCGCAGGAACGAGCAGCCGCGAAATAGCCGCGCAGCTCTTCCTGAGCCCCCGCACGGTCGAGTACCACCTCTACAAGGCCTACCCCAAGCTGGGCATCTCGTCCCGCAAGGAACTGTCCCGCCTGACCCTGGAACCCGCGTGACCGTCCCCGCGGGCCGGCTCGCGCACTGCGAGCCGCTCCCCGGATGGGCGCTATGACAGGGTCCGGCGGAGGAAGTCCTCGGTGAGGCGCCACGCGCGTTCGGCGGGCTCCGGCTGGTAGAACATCGGCGCCTTGCGGTTGTGGAATGCGTGACCGCCGTCTTCCTGGACGTGGATCTCCATGTTCTCCCGCCCGGCCACCGCCTGCTCCACCCGGGCGACGTCCTCCCGGGGGATGTAGGGGTCGGTGCCACCGAAGTGGAACTGCGTCGGAGCATGAATGGCGTCGATCTGGTCCAGGGCTCCGGGCACACCAGACCCGTAGAACGACACCATCGAATCGACCTCGGCCTGGGCGGCGAGCAGGTAGGCGAGCGTCCCACCGAAACAGAACCCGAGGATGCCCACCTTGCCGACCCCAGGCATGCCCTTGAGGACGTCCAGCGCGGCCTTCGCGTCCTCTACGCCCTTTTCCCAGTCGAACTGGGAGACCATCGACACCCCCTTGGGGAGTGCCTCCTCGTCGTGCTTCGTCGTCCAGTTCGGCTCGATCCGCCAGAACATGTCGGGTGCCGCCACCACGTAGCCGAGCGCCACGAGATCCTCGGCGACCGCCTCCATGTAATCGCCCACGCCGAAGATCTCCTGGAGGAGCAAGATCCCCGGCCCGCGCGTCCCCCACACGTGCAGGTCGAACTCACCGTCGGGAACAATGACCTTCTCAATATGCGCCATGTCACCCGATGATGGCGTAAACCGCACTGGCGTGGGCGACGGTCACCGAATCGGCCGTCATATCGACCTCCGCGAACGCCATCGTCCGCCCCAGCTTGCTGAGCTCGACGCTAACCAGGACGTCCTGCCCCTTAACAGGCCGCTGGAAGGTCGTACTGAGCTGCACGGTCGTCATCGGCACGAACCCGCCCTTGGCCCCGGAGACCGCCAGAACGACCGCCGTATCGGCCGCCGCCATCAACGCCTGCCCCGACAGAGCGCCGCCCTCCCGCGCCAACCGGTCGGACCACGGCAGCCGCAGCACCGCCGTCCCGTCCCCCACCTCCTCCGGGACGAGGCCGAGGTCCAGCACCCAGGGCGCGAAATTGTCACGCAGGATCTCATCGGGCTTCACCGTCATCCCGACATGATGCACGCTGAGGGCATGCACGAGGAGATCTTCCTGCCCGCCACCTACGCCACCGGGGTCCCCTACGACTCCTTCGCGAAGCTGCGCGCCGAGTCCCCGGTCACCCGCATCCCCGAACCGGCCGTCGGCCCCTGGCCCGCCGGCCCCGGCTACTGGGCGGTCTTCCGGCACGCCGACGTCAAGCACGTCCTGCGCTCCCCGGACCTCTTCTCCTCCAACCTCGGCGCCACCCAGATCCGCGACCCCGACACGCCCGAGGACCTCGCGTTCGTCCGCGCGATGATGCTCAATCAGGACCCGCCCGACCACTCCCGCCTCCGCCGCATCGTCGCCGCGGCTTTCACGCCCCGCGCCGTCCGCGCCCTGGAAGACACGATCGACCACCGAGCCCGGACGCTCATAGGTTCGGCCCTGGGCGAGGAAACCGACTTCGTCGAACTGGCCGCCGACCTCCCCGTCTGGACGCTCGCCCACATCATGGGCGTCCCCGAATCCGACCGCCGCCTGCTCTACGACTGGGCGTCCCGCGTCATCGGCTACCAGGACGAGGAGTACGCGGGCATCTCCACCGCCGACGCCGCCACCATGACCCCCATGGCGCAGAAGGCGATGAACTACCGTCCGACGACCACCACCCGCCCGGACGGCCGCCCGATCAACCCGCGCTCCTACACGGCCCTCGCCGACATGTTCGCCTACGCCCACGCGCTGGCCGCCGAGAAGCGCTCGAACCCGTCCGACGACATCATGTCCCGCATGCTGGAGGGCGGCCTCACCACCCACGAGTTCGAGAACATGTTCTTCCTCTTCGCCGTGGCCGGGAACGAGACCCTCCGCAACGGCATCCCGGGCGGCCTCCTGACCCTCCTCTCCCACCCCGGCGAACTGGCCCGCCTCCGCTCCGACCCGTCCCTGCTCCCCTCCGCGGTCGAGGAGATGCTCCGCTACTGGCCCCCGGTCATGGACTTCCGCCGCACCGCCACCCGCCCCGTCGAACTCTCCGGCCAGAAGATCAACGCCGGCGACAAGGTGGTCGTCTACCACGCCTCCGCCAACCGGGACGAGACCGTCTTCCCGTCCCCCGACCGCTTCGACATCACCCGCACCCCCAACGACCACGTCAGCTTCGGCTTCGGCCCCCACTTCTGCCTGGGCGCCCACCTGGCCCGCACCCAGATGCGCGCGATCTTCCGCGAACTCCTCCCCCACGACATCACCCTCACCGGCACCCCCGTCCGCCTGGCCTCCAACTTCCAGAACGGCCTGAAGCACCTCCCCGTCCACCTCGCCCCCACCCCGTAACCCCGTCGCAAACCCATCGCCGATCTCGGTACCCTTGCGAGACGGGTCGCTAGCTCAATTGGCAGAGCTCCGGACTTTTAATCCGTAGGTTGTGGGTTCGAGTCCCACGCGACCCACCACCCCTCACCAGGGAAAACGCGAGGATGTCCCGGTTTGCCCGCCGCCGGACATGACCCGGATTGTCCCCGTGGCGGCTCGGTGGCGGCTCGGCGGCTCGATCCGGGCCCTGCATCCGCCCTGGTAGCGCCCCGAAACCGGGTGCTCCTCACCCGCTCAAGCCGGTCATGTCGCCCACAGCATCAGCGGCCAGGGCCGCCAGCGCAGTCAGCAACGCACTTCCACGGACGTGAGTCCGCAGGCTCGCGTCCGGGCGCGGGCGGCACCATCGAGCCCTCCACACCAAGGCGGTCCTGAAGAGTGACCGCAGTCGAGAACATGACACTGGCGATGGCACGCCTTCGGCCCATGGCCAGGTTGCCCGCCTCCCAAAATCCGAGACAGCGCGGGATCTGGCGTGAGCCCGTACCTCGATGAGCCGCATTCGCGCCGCTCCGAATGTCAGAGGTCACCGTCATACTCGGAGCCTGTGCACTGCGGAGTCGGGAGGCCGATCGACTGCTGACCGGTGCACTTCCCGATGAGCCGAGTGATCGGAGCGTGTTGAACGAGCCGGAAGCTGCGCTGGACTGCGATCCGTACCTGCTCGCGCAGGTGCGCGAAGCATTCGGGCGAGTGGTGTACAGCCACAAGACGCACGAGAAGCAGGCAGACATCTGTTTCCGCCGCCACAGGCTGCAGCATGCCGCGCTGACCGTCCTCACGGCGATCGGCTCCGGCACCTTCCTGGCCGCGGTGGTCGGCGCACTGGGGAACCCGGCGCTGACCAGCCTCGCGACCTCGTTCATCGCGCTCCTGGTCGCTGCCATGAGCCTCGGCGCGAAGACCTTCAAGTTCGAGGAGGAGTCCGACGCCCACCGCGGGATCGCCTCTCGGCTGTGGGACGTCCGGGAGTCCTACATCTCGCTCATCACCGACCTGATGTCCGGCACCGCCTCCGACGCGGAGGCCAGGGAACGCCGCGACAGGCTCCAGCGGGCCACGCGCGACGCGTACACCGACGCGCCCAGGACGAGCCCGAAGGCCTTCGAGCGGGCCAGCGAGGGACTGCAGCGCAACGAGGAGATGACGTTCACCTCCCGCGAGATCGACCTCTTCCTCCCCGAGGCGCTCCGGCTCGACGAAGGCGAGGGCTGATCATGAAAACCTCGGAAATCTTCGACACACTGCTCGAAAACCTCAAGGTCGGCGATGCCGCCGCCGCGGTCGCCTCCCGCAGGGACGAGATCACAAAAGCGCTGAACAAGAACTTCCGGGCCAAGGACGGATGCACCGACTACAAGCTCATGGTGGGCTCATACGGCCGGCACACCGCCGTCAAGGGCGTGTCGGACCTGGACATGATCTTCATCCTCCCGCCCTGGCTCCGCTCCGCCTACGCCAGCGACACAGGCCCGCGGAGGATCCTCAACAGAGTCAGGGACGCCCTGCAGGCGCGCTACCCCAAGACTGACATCCGCGTCGACCAGTGCGTCGTGCGGGTGAAATTCACCAGCAACGCCTTCAAGTTCGAGGTCCAGCCGGCCTTCCAGAACGCCGACGGCAGCTTCGACTACCCGGACACGGTCGCCAAGCGCTGGAAGGTCACCAAGCCGCGCGCCGAGATCAGCGCGACCAAGGAGTGCAACGACCGCACCTCGACGAACATGCGCCACCTGGCGAGGATGACCCGAGCGTGGAAGAACGCGAACGGAGTGAACATGGGCGGCCTGCTCATCGACACCCTGGTACACAGGTTCTTCGAACAGACCGACGCCTACGACTCGGCGGGTACGGGCTCGTTCGACCTCATGGCCCGCGACTTCTTCGAGTTCCTCAAGGACGAGCCCGACAAGAAGTACTACCTCGCGCTGGGCAGCAACCAGCACGTGAAGGTCAAAGCCCGGTTCCAGCCGAAGGCCAAGAAGGCGTACAACAAGGTCCGCGAGGCGATCGCGAACGAGGGCAAGGCCGCTGCCAACAAGAAGTGGCGCGAGGTCTTCGGGACGTCCGTACCGCTGGCCGTCAGCGAGGCGTCCCAGGCGTTCACGGACACCGAGCAATTCATCGAGGACCGGTACCCGGTCGACATCACGGAGTCGGTCGACATCGACTGCGAGGTCACCCAGAACGGCTGGAGGCCGACCAGACTGCGCAAGATGCTGCGCACCAAGGCGCCGCTCAAGGCGGACAGGAGCCTGAAGTTCATCGTTACCGGCTGCAGCGTCGAGCCGCCGTACACGCTGAAGTGGAAGGTGCTCAACCGCGGCCCGGAGGCCGAGCGCCGGAACATGGTCCGGGGCCAGATCGTCGACGCGAGCCGTCCGAACACCCGGGTGGAGCACTCCGACTTCAAAGGCGACCATGTCGTCGAGTGCTTCGTCGTCAAGGACGGCGTCGTCGTCGCTCGCGACCGCATTGACGTGCCGATCAGCAACACGAGGCAGACGTAGCCCTCACCCTCATTTCGGGTCGTCGATGCCCCAGCCTCGCCTCCGGTCCGCGCGGTGCGCACGGCCGACGCCCACGCCTCGGCATCGGCGAGCAGTTGCTTCACGGTGAAGCCGCCTGGCCGGCTCCTCGGCCCCAATCGACACGCGTACGGCCCTGTCAGGAACGCGGCCCGGTAGTGCTGGTCGTGCGGCATCGCCGCAACAAACTCGACGATCCTCGCCGCACGAATCCTGTGCGTTTCCTCGACGTCCGTCGGCTGGGATTGGACGCGCTCGAGGTCGGCTTCCAGCGGCTCGTCGTCCGTGTGCTCCGCGGCGGGTCAGGCTGACGGGGGCCTCGTCTCTCCGCACTCGACCGTCCATGACGCCCCCGTCCGAGAGATCCGGGTCGGCCGCGTCCAGACGTCTGGTGGTGGCCGTGCATCCGCGGTCGCTTCCGTGTGGCTTCGTCGATCGACTCCGTGTGGCTGCCGTGGTCGACAGCAGCCGGAGGCTGGCCAGAAGAACCCCGGCGGCGCGTCGTCGCCGACCTCGATGTCCATAACGGCTCCGCCGAGCAGTCGCCGTCCCTCTCGGAGGAAGCGGATCTCGTCGGGGCATTCACCGCCCATTCTCCCGTTCAGGCTGAATGGACGGTCAGGTCCGTAGCGTCAGTCTCCGCTGGGGAACACCGCTTTGAACAGGTCGGCTGCGTCGATGCGTTCCCCGGTCGACACCCGGAACTCGCCGCTGGTCACGGCATCGTTGCCGTCCTCGGTGAGGACCCAAGTGACTTTTACTGAGCTGACCTGGGGATCCCTCGTGACGATCACGTAGTCGTCCTGGTCGCTCGTCCACGGCACGTTTGGACGGAACGACTCCGGAGTTAGCGCGACTTCGGCGTCCTCGCCGCGATTGCCCCAAGCTACGGGATAGTCGCGTGGGAGGAGTCGAAGGCTAGAGTGGTCCAACGCGGGCTGGAAAGGATCACGCGATCGTAGTACGGGTTCGACTGCCTTCTCGAAGTCGGCGTCGTCCGGATCGAGGTGATCGAACAGTTCACAGCCATGGAAAGTCACAATCAGGTGCGGCTTGGCGACAAACCTGTCGCGGCTGACCACGCGGACACCAACACCCGACAACCCGACACCCAACAAGTGCTCGCGACCTTTCGCAATGTGCTCGGTCTTCCCATTTCGCCACACGACCAGGGCTGCCTCCCGCTCCGCAGCCGACAGCGCCCTAGAACTGCCGAAGACGCTCGAGGCCAGCCGGATCGTTGCCAAGGCGAAGGCGTCGTCCGCGAGCTCCGGCTGCTTGCTGAACTGCTCCTCTTGGTAGTCGCGCAGGCTCTCCAAGACCTCTTCCACACGATCGACCCTGCAGATCGAGCCGAGCACCTCCACCTCGAGATCGATCGGCGCCTTCCCACCGCCACGAGCGCGTTCGACAAGGGCCAGGACTTCTCCAGAGCGGGCAGGCCGCGTGTTGCTGGTGCCCCGCACGTAAATCGCGCCGTCCTCAAGGTTGTCGCGGCGGTCTTCCCCCTGGAAATTCTTGTGGCACGGGAAGATCGTCTGCCCTTCCTGCGGTGGCTGGGCTATGACGAACAGCACCTCTTTGTCGGCGCCCACGCCGACCCTCCCGAACTCGAACGCCGGGAACTGCGGCCCGAGGTAGGGGCGGAGTCGATCCTCGAGCTCATGGGCCTCGACGCCTCGGCCCACCCCGGACGCTTTGCCCTTCTCTGCCCCGATGACGAGCACTGCGTAGCCGTGGAAGTGCCGAGCGGCCTCCTGCGGACGACGGTTGGCAGCGCCGAGCAGGAACTTGGCGACCTTCGCGGTGCCGACCTTGCTCTCGACGTCGAGGCTGCTTTTGGCCTCCAGGTAGGTAGTCTCGGCCTCGTCGCCGACGGCGATCACGTGGCCCAGGATGCTTCGGAGGGCACGCTCCCCGAGAGGGACCATGCCGGTGTCCAGTACGGAGCGGCTGGAGCCCGAGTCGTCGGAGCTCACATGTTCATTAGGCATGGGGGAATTCTCTCATTCACCGCCGCTCGCTGTGGTCAACTCAAAGCCGACCTGCTCCCTCGTCGATAGCAGCCTCGTAGAACGCGTCGGCGAGGGCCACGATGACCCCGGGAATCGCAGGGCCGTCGGTGAAGAAGTAGTCGGCCATGGTGTTGTGCGCATGCTGGTTGTCGGTGATGGCCTGGGTGACGGCGGACTGGAAGTCCTGCGACTCCATGAACTGCTTCTTGGAGTTCACCCGGGTTTGCTGGACCAGGTCCGGGTCGGTGAGCAGTCGCTGTACGAGGCCCTGCACGAACTCCCGGATCTGGGACTCGGCGAACGAGTCGGCGCCGAAGAGGTCGTTCATCTTGTCGATGACGACCTGGAGCGCGACGTACTTCGGCTCCTTCCTGGCGCCGGTGCCCGCTGCGCCGATCCCCGTCAGTTCGCCGTCTCCGGTCAGCGAGATGTTGACGGCGATCTTCTTGGTGTGCTTCACCCCGACCAGGACCACGTCGGAGAGGTCGACGTCGGCGGTCCAGGAGGACTCGGCGATGACCCTCTCCAGGAGCCGGAGGAAGATCGAGAGCATCTCCATGTACGGGTCGCCGTAGTCGACGATCTGGCTCATGAAGTCGTACAGCCGGACGTAGGTGGAGACGTCCTTGCGGAAGAGGTCGAGGGTGTTGAGCGTGACCTTGTCCTCGGCCTCGATCGCTGCCGCGTAGCGGCGCCGGAAGTCGTGCTGGGCGGGGCTGATCGCCGCCGAGAGCGCGTTGTTGCCCTTGCGGGTGACCCACAGTTCGGCAACCTGGCGGACCTGCTCCTCGGTGTAGATCCCCGCCTGGGCGAGCTTGTTCGCCAGGTGCACGACGATGTACGGGTCGGTCTCGGTCTCCAGAGTGGCGTTGGTGAAGTACGGCTCGAAGGCGGCCCTGATGTCATCGGGTTTGTTGGCGAAGTCGATGACGAAAGTCTTGGTCTTCTGCTCCCCGCCGGCGGTGCGGTGGGTGCGGTTGAGCCGGGAGAGCGTCTGCACGGCGGTGACCCCGGACAGCTTCTTGTCGACGTACATCGCCGAGAGCAGCGGCTGGTCGAAGCCGGTCTGGAACTTGTTGGCGACCAGCATGATCTTGTAAGTGTCGCCCTTGAACGCCGAGGCCAGGTCGGCGCCCGCTCCGGGGTTCATGGTGGCCTCGGTGAACTCGTCGTCCTCCGAGGGCGCCGGCCCCCAGTCCTTGCTCCACTGGTCGTTCTCGGTCATCGGCACCGACCCGGAGAACGCGACCAGGGTCCGGTAGTTGTACGAGGTGTCCTTGGCGGCCCGCTTGGCGATGTAGGCGTCGATCGCCTTCTTGTACTTCACCGCGGCCTTGCGCGCGTCGGTGACGACCATCGCCTTCGCCTTGCCCTCCAGCAAATGGGCGACGTTGGCGTGGAAGTGCTCGACGATGATCTGCACCTTCTGACTGATGTTGGTCGGGTGCAGCTGCACCCACCGCATCAGCCCCTTGCGCGCCGCCGACTCCTCGACCTGGCCGCCGTCGCCGCTCTCGGCCTTGCCTGCGATCTTCAACGCGGTGTCGTAGGACTGGTAGCCCTTGAGCACGTCGAGGATGTAGCCCTCCTCGATCGCCTGCTTCATCGAGTACAGGTGGAACTCGACCGGCCGGCCGTCCGGACCCTTGCGGCCGAACAGCTCCAGGGTCTTGTACTTCGGGGTCGCGGTAAAGGCGAAGTAGGAAATGTTCTCCGACTCGGCCCGCTCCGCCATCTCCGCGGCCAAGACCGCCTCGACGTCGACCGGGCCGCCGTCCTCGATCTCCTCGATCTCCTCGGCAGTCAGGACCTGCCTCAGCTTCGAGGAGATCTGCCCCGACTGCGAAGAGTGCGCCTCATCGGCGATGACGGCGAACCGCTTGCCCCTCAGGCCGGAGTCGGACCGGATCTCATCGAGTGCGTACGGGAAGGTCTGGACCGTCACCGCGATGATCAACTCGCCGTTCTTCAGCGCCTGAGCCAGCAGGCCGGACTTGGACTTCGCACCGGCCTTGCGCACGTCCTCCGGGCTGATCGTCGCGACGATCTTCCCACTGCCGTCGATCTGCCGGATCGCGTCCTGAAGTTGCCCGTCGAGCACCGTCCGGTCCACGACCACGATGACCGAGTCGAAGACCTTCTCATCCGCGACGTGGAGCCGGGCGAGACGGTGCGCCGTCCAGGCGATCGTGTTCGTCTTCCCCGACCCCGCGGAGTGCTCGATCAGGTAGCGCTGGCCGACGCCCTCCTCGGCCACGGCGGCCACGATGTTCGTGACCGCCTCCCACTGATGGAACCGCGGGAACAGCAGGCTCGTACGGCGCACCGACGTGCCGGTGGCGACGTCCCACTCCTCCTTGGTCTCCACGATCATCAGCCGACCGATGATGTTGAGCCAGGCGTGCTTCTCCCAGACCCGCTCCCACAGGTACGCCGTCGCCGACCTCCCATCCGCACCGGGCGGGTTCCCTGCACCGTCGTCGAAGCCGGTGTTGAACGGCAGGAACTGCGTCTTCTCGCCCTCCAACCGGCTGGTCATCGCGGCAAGGTCATTGGAGACCGCAAAGTGCACCAGCGCCCGATGCCCGAACGACAGCAGGGGCTCCCGCCGACCGTTGGTCAGCGGGTTACGGTCCTTGCGGTACTGCTGGATTGCCTCGTTCAGCGACTGAGTGAAGTCGGTCTTCAGCTCCACCGTCGCGACCGGGAGCCCGTTGATGAAGAACACCAGGTCGATGCTGCGCTGGTCGGCAGTCGAGAAGTGCACCTGACGCATCACCCGGACCCGCATCGCCGCATACTCGGCGTTCGTCGTCGCGTTCAGCGACGTCTCGGGCCGGAACTGCGCCATCTTCAACCGGCCACCGCCGATGTACTGCACCCCGGTCCGCAGGATACTCAGCATCCCGCCGCCATGCTCCAGTGGCTTATCCGGCTCTTCACGATCGAGGGTGTAGTTGCGGTTTGAAGCCGCCGGTCTCGAGTAGTGATCTGGCGATGTAGTTGGTCAGGTTGCGGAACCCCAG
>NZ_JBEORG010000064.1:0-27159 GCF_040302145.1 Spirillospora sp. NPDC127506
TCACACACCGGTGATACCGCCCGCCCCCGCCCCGGGGTGAGCGAGTCACTCAATCGTGACCAGCGACAACTGATCCGAACTACGAACAGGCCCTAGTGCCCATGACCCGCGCGGCCGCGGTAGCGTCCAACCCGATCACCACCCGAAGCATCAGCGCTTCGGCCTGGTCACCAGGCAGCGCCGCGATCAGCGCAATGGCCTCATCGGTCGACATCTCACCCTCCGCCACCGTGAGCGCCGGGCGCGGCGACGCCGCAGCATCGCCCGCGCCGCAGGTGGAACGGGCCGGGGACATTCGCGCCAAGTAGTCGCCGGCCCGGATCCGCGCGATCGCCGCGGCCCGGCCGCGCAGCCGGACGCAGCCCCCGCCGCGGGATACCCACGGCTCCCTGGCGAGCTGTCGCCACACCTGCGCCGCGATCCGGTCGGCCTCGTCAATGCCCAGTACCCGCAGGTACCGCAGTAACCTCGGGTGCAGGTCCCGATACAGCAGACGGAACGCCTCCTCCTCGGCGGCCAGGCCCGCCCGCCGCGGCCCCGCCCGGCCCAGCCGAACACCGACCCTTCCCACCGCGCACCCTCCGAGATGGACCCTTCACTTAAAACCAGAGACGGACGGTAGCGAAATGAACACGCACCCAAGCGGAGAGCCGCCCGAAACCGTCCAGGACCGGCCAGATCAGCGACCTCATCCATCCGGTAGAGAGTTCGCACTTCACAGTGGCCCATCAGGGTGCGTCACCGAGATCGTTACTTTCTGGCAGCGCGAGGGCGCAGCTTGTGGGGATAATCGGGAGGGTCTGCAGGCCGCTGGTGGAGGAGTGGGCGAGATGACCACGAGCCCGGATGGTTCCTCGTCGGTGCGCAGGCTGAGCGTGGAGTTTGGGGCTGCTGGACCGTGGCTGACGGTCGCGTTGGGCGGAGAGTTGGATGTGGTCACCGTCCCGGCGTTGCTCGACGAGGTCGGCTTGCTGATCGGTCAGAAGACACCGCCGCGGATCGCGCTGGAGTTGTCGCAGGTGAGCTTCTGCGACTCCTCGGGGATCAACGCGTTCATCCGGTTGTGGAAGCGGGCCGGCGCCGTCGGCGGGGAACTGGTGCTGCTGCGTCCGCCTGCCAAGCTGGCCGAGTTGCTGAGCAGGGTCGGGCTGGACGGCTATCTGCACGTCTGCGGGAGGCTCCCCGCTGTGCCGGAGGCGGGGCCTGACCGCGGTCCGGTCTGACCTGCGGTCAGGACGAGGCCGCGGCTTGTTGGGCCTGGGTGCGGCTGAGGCGGTAGGACTGGGTGCTGGTCTCGATGATGGTGGCGTTGAAGGGTGAGCCGGTCGACGATCGCGGCGCAAAGGCGAGGGTCCGTGAACGTCCTGGTCCAGCCGCCGAACGACTCGTTGGAGGCGATCGCGACGCTGGCGGTCTCCTCCCGGTCGGTCAGAACCTGGAAGAGCAGGTCGGCGCCGCGTTTGTCGAGTTCGAGATGTTGGGTCGGCGACGGGACGCCGTGCAGCCTTTAAGGGGTGCTGATCTGCGCTCCGCGGAAGCGGTAGCGTTCGACCTTCATCTTCGCCGGGTTGTAGAGGACGATGCCCTCTGCGGTGATGCGGTCGGTGCCGTAGTAGCGTCGCCGCAGTTGTTTCCAGGTCAGATGCGGGTGCTTGCGGCGGATCCAGAGCAAGATCCTCCACCATGTCCACCATCCCAGGTAGGAGAAGGTCTTCTTGGACGCGCCGTAGCGGAAGTAGGCCGCCCAGCCCCGCAGGATCGGGTTGACCATCCGCAGCACCTGCGCCAACGAGCGCGAGGTCGATCCTCGCCCCGTCAGTTTCTTGATCTTGTGCGTCACCGCCGCCATCCTCGGTGACCACGTGCGGGGTCTGCCCGCCCGACACCAGGGCGGACGCCACGCGCTTGCAGGCCGCGTACAGCACTTCGCGGTTGCCCTTGACCGCCATCAGGTAGTCGGCGTTCTTGTCGTGGACCAGGTGGCGGGCGGTGGCGGCGCAGGTGTGCGCGGCGTCCATCGTCACCAGCGCGCCCTCGATCTCCAGGCTGGCGAGCAGGGTGGTGACCTGGGTGGTCTCGGTGGTGCCCTCGGGAACGCGGATCTGGGCGAGCGTCACCGGGGCCTGGCCCTTGCGGCGGTGGACCAGCGCGGAGAACAGCACCAGCCGCCCGTCGTCGGCCCAGGCACCGTGCAGGTCCTTGCCGTCCAGCGCGATCTGCCACCCGCCCTGGTCGCAGGCGGCGCAGTCCCGCAGCCAGTCGCCGATGACGCGGTCGAGCGCGTCGGCGTCCACCGCGATCAGGACCCGGCGGATCGTGGCGGCTCCGGCAGCGGCCCGCCGCCGCGTGAGCGGGTTCCACCGCGCTCCCACCACAGCGAGCAGGTCCTGGGAGAAGTCCGCGGCCGCCGATCCCATCTCCCGGTAGTTGCAGGCCCCGCCCAGTGTGGCCACCACCGCCGCCGCCAGGACCGCCACCAGCCGGTGCCGGATCCCCCGCGGCTTGCGCGGATCGGTCAGGCCCTCCAGGCCATCCAGCAGCGACGGGACCGCGCGGGCATGCGAAACTGACACCGATGACCTTCTTGTTCGGGTGCTGGAAGCGTGAGAACTCCCATGATCCCGAACAGAAGGTCATCTTCGTTCCGGCGTCACCCTGCGTGGCCGCAACCGATCCGGACAACAGGGCCTGATCACCCCAGACAGGCGACCTCGAAATTGCCCTGCCCCACGACCTTGCGATCGGACCGGTGTGAACACTTTCCAAGTTGATCGAGGTCAACTTGGACCGCCCTCGTTGTGAACCTCCTCATAAATGCCGAGTCAGGGCTCCGGCCTGACCGTCATAGCGGACTGCCGGTCCGGGAATCACCACCTTCCACAATGGCCGGTTGTTCGTATGACCAAGCGGGCGGCCTGGTCGAGGTTGGTGACCGGCGGAGGCAGCGGTTTCAACGGGAGTTCGTTGGGGATTCCTGGTGAGGCCGACGCTCGTCGCAGGAGGTCTCGCGGCTCGGAACTGGTGAAGATCCTGCTCGTCGCCCGCGACGGAGGAGAAACGATTCGCTGTTCTTGCGGATAGCTGGCGTAGCGCCTGTGATATCGGCTGTTCCGGAGCGGCGGGTTTAGCTGTGTCGTGCGCGGGTACATGCAACGGCTCTGCAGGCGGGTGCACGAACTGGAGGCGCCATCGCCACGGTCGACAGGTTGACAGGCGGCCTGCCAGGTCGTACATTTCGCCTGATTCACGGTTGCCCGAGGGAAATCCGGTGAGATGCCGGTGCGGACGCGCCACTGTATCCGGGACGAGAGTCCTGGGAGCCAGGTCACTCGGGCGGCCGCGACCTCATTGTCCGGGACGCGCCAGATCCCCTGCGGAGGCACCGTGAGCACGCTGTCCACACCAGGTAACATCCCCCTTCCCCGCCTCGTTCCATGGCTGCTCACGGTTCCCGTGCTGCTGCTGATCAGCTACCTCGTCCTGATGGACAACGGGGCCGTGTCGCAGACCGGCGGCTACCTGCACGAGCTGATGCACGACGGGCGGCATATGCTCGGCGTGCCCTGCCACTAGGGCCCGCTCCATGATTCGCACCCTGCTGGTCAGGGGCCTTCTGTTCGGCCTGCTGGCCGGGTTCGTCGCGGGCGCTTTCGCGTTCGCCGTGGGCGAGCCTCGCATCGATGACGCGATCGCGCTGGAGGAGGCCGCTGCGGCGGCCGAGCCCGCACACGACCACGCTCAGCACGAGCACGAACACGCCGCCGCGGGCGGGCACGAGCACGGGGACGAGGTGAGCCGGGGCACGCAGAAGGCCGGGCTCTTCCTCGCCACCGGCCTCTACGGGCTCGCCGTCGGCGGCGTCTTCGCGCTCGTCTACGCGGGACTGCGGGGCCGGGTCGGTCCCCGGTCGGACGGGGGGCTCGCGCTCGCCGCCGCCGGGACGGCCTTCGCCGCGGTCATCGTCGTCCCGTTCCTGAAGTACCCCGCCAATCCCCCGGCGGTGGGCGACCCAGAGACGATCAACAGCCGGACGCTGCTGTACCTGGCGATGGTCGGTGTCGGGCTGCTCGCCGCGGCGATCGCGGTGACGACCGCGAGGCGCGTCCCCGGCGGGCCGTGGGCGCGCTGGCCGGCCGCCGTGCTCGCCTTCCTGATGCCGGTCGTGGTGGCATCGCTGCTGCTGCCCGGTGTCAACGAGGTGCCGGACGGGTTCCCGGCGACGCTGCTGTGGCAGTTCCGCCTGGCCTCGCTCGGGACGCAGGTGGTGTTCTGGACGGCGTTCGGTGTCCTGTTCGGCTGGGCGTGCGACCGGGCGCAGCGTCCTGCCCGCGCCGCCGTGCCCGCTTGAACGGAGTGCTGTTCGTCCGGCACACCACGTCGGCGGGGATGCGGGAAGGCTGTTTCCCCGCCGACGACCCGGCCGACGCGGGCGGTCTGGCCAAGGCACGGCTCTTGGCCGGGACGCTGGGGTGCGTCGAGGCGTGGGCGTCACCTTCGCGTGCGGCCCGGGAGACCTGTGCCGCGCTCGGCGTCGACGCCCGGCCGGTCGCGGCGCTCGCCGAGGCCGGTCATGGCCGCTGGGCCGGCGTCCCCTACGCGCGGGTCGCGGCGGACGAGCCGGAAGCGCTGGCCCGCTGGCTGTCGGACCCGCACGCCGTCCCGCACGGCGGCGAGAGCCGCGCCGCCCTCGCGGCCCGCGTCGCCGCCTGGCTCGGCACCGGCCCGTCCGGTGTAGCGGTCTGCGATGCGGGCGTCATCCGGGCGGCGCTCGCGCACGCCCTCGGCATGGCCGTCACCGCCGCGGACCGCATCGATCTCGCACCGCTGTCCGTCACCGGGCTCACCGCAGCCACGGGCGGCTGGCGGGTCGCCCACGTCAACCGGAAGGTCCTCGTGTGAACGCCTCGTATCCATTCAGCGCCGTCGTCGGCATGGACGATCTGAAGCTGGCGCTGCTGCTGAACGCGGTCTCTCCCCGGGTCGGCGGGGTGCTGGTGCGCGGGGAGAAGGGCACCGCGAAGTCGACGATCGTCCGCGCGCTGGCCGCGCAGTTGCCCGGCGTGGACGTCGTGGCGGCGTGCCGGTTCGCCTGCGACCCGGCCGCGCCGGACGCGTCCTGCCCGGACGGCCCACACGAGCCGGGCGGCCCGGCGGAGCGGCGGCCGGCCACGCTGGTGGAGTTGCCGGTCGGCGCGTCGGAGGACCGGCTCGCCGGGTCGCTGGACGTCGAGCGGGCCCTCACCGAGGGCGTCAAGGCGTTCGAGCCGGGCCTGCTGGCGGCCGCGCACCGCGGCGTCCTGTACGTGGACGAGGTGAACCTCCTGCACGACCATCTGGTGGACCTGCTGCTGGACGCCGCCGCGCTCGGCACCTGCTATGTCGAGCGGGAGTCGGTGTCGGTCCGGCACGCGGCGCGTTTCCTGCTCGTCGGGACGATGAACCCGGAAGAGGGCGAGTTGCGTCCGCAGCTTCTCGACCGGTTCGGGCTGACGGTCGAGGTGCGTGCGTCGCGTGACCCGGGGGAGCGCGCCGAGGTCGTCCGGCGGCGGCTGGCGTTCGACGCGGATCCAGGGGCGTTCGCCGCGCGCTGGGCCGGCGCCGAGGCCGATCTCGCCGCGCGCATCTCGGCCGCGCGGCAGCGGCTGGACGGCGTACGGCTCCCGGACGAGCGCCTCGAACAGATCGCGGCCGTGTGCGCCGGGTTCGAGGTGGACGGCCTGCGCGCCGACCTCGTCACGGCGAACGCCGCCATGGCGCACGCGGCCTGGCAGGGGCGGGACAAGGTGACCGGCGACGACGTCCGCGCCGCCGCCCGCCTGTCGCTGCCGCATCGCCGCCGCCGCGATCCGTTCGACGCCCCCGGCCTGGACGAAGCACTGCTCGACGAACTCTTGGACAAGACGTCCCCCGACGACGACCCGCCCCCCGGCGGATACGGGGAATCATCACCGGACGTCGAAGGGCCATCAGGAGACACCGGACCCCCAGGTGACACCGGGCCATCGGGTGGCGGTGGACCAACAGGTGACAGTGGGCCAGCGGGTGACGACCGACCACCGGCTGGTAGTGGGCTATCGGGTGGCAGTGAGGCATCGTGGGGCGATCCGCAACCGGAAGACTGCGGGTCATCGAACGGTGATGCCTCGGCGGGTGCGGAGCAACTGTCGGCGCGAGGCGGAGGTGCGGACGGCGCGGAGGATTCCGGGGGGGCGGTCGCGGGGGTGGCGGCGCCGCACGCGGTGCCGCTGCTGGAGGTTCCCGGTGTCGGCGATGGTGTCGCGGGGCGACGCTCGCGGGCGCGGACGGTGCGAGGCCGGATCACCGGGGCGCGCCGTCCGGCCGGGCGGGTCCGCGACCCGCACGTGGTGGCGACGCTGCTGGCCGCCGCCCCGCACCAGCGGGCGCGCAGAAGGTCCGGGGCGGGTCTCGTACTGCGGCCGGACGATCTGCGGGAGGCGGTCCGCGAGGGGCGCGAGGGCAATCTCGTGCTGTTCGTCGTGGACGCCAGCGGGTCGATGGCCGCGCGCCGCCGCATGACCACGGTGAAGACCGCCGTGCTGAGCCTGCTGCTGGACGCCTACCAGCGCCGCGACAAGATCGGCATGATCACCTTCCGCGGCCGGGACGCCGACCTCGTCCTGCCGCCGACGTCATCGGTCGAGGCCGGCGCGGCACGGCTGCGCGCGCTGCCGACCGGGGGCCGCACACCGCTGGCCGCCGGGCTGGTCCGGGCAGCGGAGGTGCTGCGCGCCGAGCGGCTGCGCGATCCGGCGCGGCGCCCGCTGCTCGTGGTCGTCACCGACGGACGCGCCACCGCGGCGGGCGACGTGGACCGGGCGGCGGGCCTGCTCGCCGGCACGGCCGGGATCGTCGTGGACTGCGAGGACGGCCCGGTCCGGCTCGGTCTGGCGGGGCGGCTCGCCGTTCGGCTGGGTGCGCGGCTGGTCCCGCTGGGCGAACTGGATGGAATCGTGCGCGAGCACAGGAAGGCGGCCTGACATGCCCCAGGGGAAGCCCGTGTCCGTCCCCGACGACGGACTCACCACCCGGCAGCGCCGCAACCGGCCGCTGCTGATCGTCCACACCGGGCCGGGGAAGGGGAAGTCGACGGCCGCGTTCGGGATGGCGCTGCGGGCCTGGAACCAGGGCTGGCCGGTCGGGGTGTTCCAGTTCGTGAAGTCGGCGAAGTGGCGGATCGGCGAGGAGCGGGCCCTGCGGGTGCTGGGCGACAGCGGCGAGGGCGGCCCGGTCGCCTGGCACAAGATGGGCGAGGGCTGGTCGTGGATCCAGCGGCCCGGCACCGAGGCCGACCACGCGGCGGACGCGCGGGAGGGCTGGGAGCAGATCAAGCGCGACCTGGCCGCCGGGACGTACCGTTTCTATGTGCTGGACGAGTTCACGTATCCGATCAAGTGGGGCTGGCTGGACCTGGACGACGTGCTGGAGACGCTGACCGGCCGTCCCGGCGACCAGCACGTCGTCGTCACCGGACGGGACGCGCCGGAGCAGCTCATCGAGGCGGCCGACCTGGTGACGGAGATGGGCAAGGTCCGGCATCCGATGGACGCCGGGCAGAAGGGGCAGCGGGGCATCGAGTGGTGATCCCGCGGCTCGTCATCGCGGCCCCCGCGTCCGGGAGCGGGAAGACGACGGCCGCGACGGGGCTGATCGCCGCGCTGCGGGCGCGGGGCCTGCGCGTCTCGCCGCACAAGGTCGGCCCCGACTACATCGACCCCGGCTATCACGCGCTGGCGGCGGGGCGTCCGGGCCGCAACCTCGATCCGTGGCTCGTCGGGGAGGAGCGGGTCGCCCCGCTGTTCCTGCATGGCGCGGCCGGCGCCGACGTGGCCGTGGTCGAAGGGGTGATGGGCCTGTTCGACGGGCGCGCCGACACCGGGTTCGCCTCCACGGCGCACGTCGCGCGACTGCTGGACGCCCCGGTCGTGCTGGTCGTGGACGCGGCGCGCCAGAGCCGGTCGGTGGCGGCGCTCGTGCACGGGTTCGCGACGTTCGAGCCGGGTGTGCGGATCGGCGGTGTCATCCTCAACCGGGTCGGCTCCGACCGGCATGAGGAGCTGTGTCGGAGCGCGCTGGAGTCGACGGGCATACCGGTGCTGGGGGCGATCCGGCGGGACGGCGGCATCGTGAACCCGTCCAGGCATCTCGGGCTGATCCCGGCCGCCGAGCGCGGCGCGGAGGCCGTGCGGGCGGTGGAAGGGCTCGGTGAGTTGATCGCCCGCTCGTGCGATCTGGACGCGCTGCTCCGCCTCGCCGGCACCGCTCCCCCGCTGCCCGGCCCGGCGTGGGACCCAGCCGATCACGTCGAGACGGTGGACGGCCGTCCGGTCGTGGCGGTGGCGGGCGGGGCCGCCTTCACCTTTTCTTATACGGAGCATGTGGAGTTGCTGCGCGCGGCGGGCTCCGAGGTGGCCGTGTTCGATCCGCTGCGGGACGAGGCCCTGCCGGACGGGACGGCGGCGGTCGTCATCGGCGGCGGGTTCCCGGAGGTGCACGCCGCCGAGCTGGCCGCGAACACGCCGATGCTCGACGCCGTGGCGGCCTTCGGCGGCCCGATCGCCGCCGAGTGCGCCGGACTCCTCTATCTGTGCGAGGAACTCGATGGCCGGAAGATGTGCGGGCGCGTGCCGGGGCGGGCGCGCATGGCGGCCCGGCTGACGCTCGGCTATCGGGAGGCGGTCGCGGTGGCGGAGTCGCCGCTGACCCGTCCCGGCGAACGGTTCCACGGGCACGAGTTCCACCGGACGGCCCTGTCCACCGACGCGGCACCGCTGTTCCGGTGGCGGGACGGCTCCGACGGCTTCGGAGACGAGCGCATCACCGCGTCCTATCTGCATCTGCACTGGGCCGGATACCCAGAGCTGGCTCAGCGGCTGTTGTCGTCCTCCAGGTCGCCTTCGGCCTTGAGGTAGACCTCCTGGAGGCTCTGGAGGACGTCCGGGTCGGGGTGTTCCCACATGCCGCGCTCGGCCGCCTCCAGCAGGCGTTCGGCGATGCCGTGCAGCGCCCACGGATTGGACTGCTCCAGGAACGCGCGGTTCTCCTCGTCCAGGACGTAGGCGGCGGTGAGCCGGTCGTACATCCAGTCGGCCATGACGCCGGTGGTGGCGTCGTAGCCGAACAGGTAGTCGACGGTCGCGGCCAGCTCGAACGCGCCCTTGTAGCCGTGGCGGCGCATCGCGGCCAGCCACTGCGGATTGACGACGCGGGCCCGGAAGACGCGCGCAGTCTCCTCCGACAGGGTGCGGGTGCGGACGGCGTCCGGGCGGGTGCTGTCCCCGACGTAGGCTTCGGGGGCCTTGCCGGTCAGCGCGCGGACGGTCGCGATCATGCCGCCGTGGTACTGGAAGTAGTCGTCGGAGTCGGCGATGTCGTGCTCGCGGGTGTCGACGTTCTTGGCGGCCACCGCGATCCGCCGGTAGGCGCTCTCCATGTCGTCGCGGGCGGGGACGCCGTCGAGGTCGCGGCCGTAGGCGTGGCCGCCCCACACCGCGTACACCTCGGCGAGGTCGGCGTCGTCGCGCCAGTTGCGGCTGTCGATGAGCGGCAGCAGCCCGGCCCCGTAGGCGCCCGGCGCCGACCCGAACACCCGCAAAGTGGCGCGCCGTCCGTCGCCGTGCTCGCGCGTGTCGGCCCGGACATGGGCGCGGACGTAGTTCTCCTCCTCCGGTTCGTCGAGGCCGGCCACCAGCCGGACGGCGTCGTCCAGCATGGCGACCACGTGCGGGAACGCGTCCCGGAAGAAGCCGCTGATGCGGACGGTCACGTCGATGCGCGGCCGGCCCAGTTCGGCGAGCGGGACCGGCTCCAGATCCGTGACACGGCGGGACGCCTCGTCCCATGCCGGGCGCACGCCGAGCAGCGCCAGCACCTCCGCGACGTCGTCGCCCGCCGTGCGCATCGCGCTCGTGCCCCAGACCGACAGACCCACCGAGCGCGGCCATGCGCCGTGGTCGGCGCGGTAGCGGTCCAGCAAGGAGTCGGCCATCGCCTGGCCGGTCTCCCAGGCGAGGCGGCTGGGCACGGCGCGCGGGTCCACCGAGTAGAAGTTGCGGCCGGTCGGCAGGACGTTGATGAGCCCGCGCAGCGGCGACCCGCTGGGGCCGGCCGGAACGTATCCGCCGTCCAGTGCGTGCAGGATGTGGTCGATCTCGTCGGTGGTGCGGGCCAGGCGCGGAACCACCTCGTTGGCGGCGAAGCCCAGCACGCGGGTGACGAGTTCGCGGCGCTCCTCGGGGGCGTGTTCGGCGGCGACGCGTCCGGCGTCCTGCGCCGCCCATCCTGCGTCCTCCATGGATTGGACGAGTGCGCGGGCGGTGGCTTCGGCGGCGTCTGTGTCGGTGAGGCCGGCGGTGCCGTCCTCGGTGAGACCGAGCGCCTCGCGCAGGCCGGGCAGCGTCTCCCGCCCCGACCACATCTGCCGGGCGCGCAGCATCGCCAGCACCAGGTCCACCCTGGTCGAGCCGGTCGGTGCCTCGCCGAGGACGTGCAGCCCGTCGCGGATCTGCGCGTCCTTCACCTCGCACAGCCAGCCGTCGACGTGCAGGAGGAAGTCGTCGAACTCGGTGTCGTGGGGGCGGTCGTCCAGGCCGAGGTCGTGGTCGAGTTTCGCGGCCTGGATCAGCGTCCAGATCTGGGCGCGGATCGCGGGCAGCTTCGCCGGGTCCATCGCGGCGATGGTGGCGTGCTCGTCGAGGAGCTGTTCGAGGCGGGCGATGTCGCCGTAGGTCTCCGCGCGGGCCATCGGCGGCACCATGTGGTCCACCAGGACGGCGTGCGCGCGGCGCTTGGCCTGCGTGCCCTCGCCGGGGTCGTTGACCAGGAACGGGTAGATCAGCGGGACGTCCCCGAGCGCCGCGTCCGTGCCGCACGAGGCGGACATGCCCGCCGCCTTGCCGGGCAGCCATTCGAGGTTGCCGTGCTTGCCGACGTGCACGATCGCGTGCGCGCCGAACTCGTCCGACAGCCACCGGTAGGCGGCCAGGTAGTGGTGGCTGGGCGGCAGGTCGGGGTCGTGGTAGATCGCGATGGGGTTCTGCCCGAAGCCGCGCGGCGGCTGCACCATCACCACGACGTTCCCGGCGCGGAGCGCGGCGAGGACGATGTCGCCGTCCTGGACGAACAGCTCCCCGGGCGGCGGACCCCAGTGCCGCTCCATCTCCACCCGCAGATCACCGGGGAGGGTACGGTACCAGCGCTCGTAGGACGCGGCGGAGATGCGGACGGGATTGCCCGCGAGCTGCTCTTCGGTGAGCCAGTCCTCGTCCTGCCCGCCCGCCGCGATGAGCGCGTGGATGAGCGCGTCGCCGTCCTGGCCGTCGACGCCGGGGAAGCCTTCGCCCAGGTCGTGGCCCGCCTGCGCGAGCCGGGCCAGGAGCCGGACGGTGCTCGCCGGGGTGTCCAGGCCGACGGCGTTGCCGACCCGGGAGTGCTTGGTCGGATACGCCGACAGCATCACCACAACGCGGCGCTCCACGGCCGGGGTATGCCGCAGGCGGCCGTGCCGGACGGCGATCCCGGCCACCCGCGCGGCCCGCTCGGGGTCGGCGGCGTAGACCGTGAGGCCGTCCTCGCCGGTCTCCTTGAACGAGAACGGAACGGTGATGATGCGCCCGTCGAACTCGGGGATCGCGACCTGCGACGCGGCGTCCAGCGGGGACAGCCCATCGTCGCTGCGCTCCCAGTCGGCCCGGCCGGTGGTGAGGCACAGGCCCTGCAGGACCGGGACGTCCAGCGCGGCGAGGGCGCCGACGTCCCACGCCTCGTCGTCGCCGCCCGCGCCGGCCGTCGCGGGCCGCGACCCGCCCGCCGCGAGGACGGTCACCACCAGCGCGTCGGCCTCGCCGAGCGTATCGAGCAGCGCCGGCTCGGCGGTGCGCAGCGACGAGCAGAACACCGGGAGCGGTCGTCCGCCCGCGTCCTCGATGGCGGCGCACAGCGCTTCGACGAACGCGGTGTTCCCGGCCATGTGGTGGGCGCGGTAGTAGAGGACGCCGACGACGGGCCCGTCCACGGCGCGGGAGCCGCGCTCCAGCCGGCCCCAGGTCGGGGTGGGGCGCGGGGGCGCGAAGCCGCGGCCGGTCAGCAGCACCGTGTCCGACAGGAAGGCGTGCAGCTCGGCCAGGTTGCCGGGCCCGCCGTGCGCGAGGTAGGCGTGCGCGTCGGCGCACACGCCGCCGCTCACCGTCGACAGTTCCATCAGCTCGGCGTCGGGGGCCTGCTCGCCGCCGAGGACCACCACGGGCCGGGGCCCCGCGAGCAGCGCGTCGAGCCCGTCCTCCCAGGCGCGGCGCCCGCCCAGCAGCCGGACGACGACCAGATCGGTGCCATCCAGCAGCGCGGGCAGGTCGTCCACGGCCAGCCGCGCGGGGTTGCCGAGCCGGTAGACGGCGCCGGACGCGCGGGCGCTCAGCAGATCGGTGTCGGACGTCGACAGCAGCAGGACGGCGCGCTCCTGCGCATGCGTGCCAGCGGACACGGCTGAACCTCCCCCTGGGGTCCTCGCCCCGGTAGCGGGTGTCGCGACGGCAGGAGTCTCCTGACTCCCGGATCAGCGCTCGCCCCGGCCTTCCCGTCCGCGTCGGACAGTGGCCTCAAGCGGGGTTCGCTCCCCGGTCACAGTGGCGGGACCGCGCCGGATTCGCACCGGCTTCCTCCCATTGCCATCGCCTGGTGAGAAGAGTACGGCAGCGAGGGCCGCCTGCAAACTGTGGTTAACATCCTCCCCGTGCCGAATGTCAACGTGCCGAGCGTCAACCGGGCGGGACGCGCCGACGCCTGCCCCGGAGCACTGCAGACCCACGAAGCCGCCGACGGCCCGCTGGCCCGGGTCCGCACGCCGGGCGGCGCGGTCTCCGCCGCGCAGCTCGGCATGCTTGGCGCCGCCGCCCGAGAGCTGGGCCGCGATGTGATCGAGCTGACCTCCCGCGGCAACCTCCAGCTGCGCGGCGTCCGGGACCCGGCGGTGCTCGCGGAGCGGCTGGCGGACACCGGGCTGCTGCCCTCGCCGTCCCATGAGCGGGTGCGCAACGTCGTCGCCTCCCCGCTCGGCGGGCGCGGGCCGCGCGGCGCCCTCGCCACGGATCCGCTGGTCACGACGCTCGACCGGGCCCTGTGCGGCACGCCGCGGCTGGCCGGGCTGCCGGGCCGGTTCCTGTTCGCGTTAGACGACGGCACCGGCGACATCACCGGCCTGGACGCCGACGTCACGTTCGGCCCGGACGGTCTCCGGCTGACCGGGACGCTGCTCGACCTGGCGTCCGGTGATGATCCGGTCGGGGCTATGCTCGCGGCGGCGGAGGCTTTCCTCGACGTCCGGGAGGACGCGTGGCGGCTCGCCGAGGTGCCGGACGGCATACGGCTCGTTGCCGAGCGACTGGGCGGGACACTCCGAGAGAGTTCGGCGCCTTCGGCCCCCTCGTCCCCGTACGCCGGGTTCATCGAGCAGCGTGACGGGCTGGTTTCGCTTGAGGCCGTGCCTCCGCTCGGACGGTTGTCCGGAGCGCAGGCCGAGGCGCTCGCCGATACCGCTACGGAGGTCCGGGTGACGCCGTGGCGAAGTGTCGTGCTACGCGACCTTGCCGAGGCGCGGGCGGTCGCCGCGAAGCTTGAGGCGGCGGGCCTGGTGACCGATGCCGCGTCGCCGTGGGTCGGTGTGACGGCCTGCACGGGAAGCCCCGGCTGCGCGAAGTCGCGCGGCGACGTCCAGGGCGAGGCGCGGCGCTGGGTCGGCGGCCTGGACATCGCCCCAGAGACTCCCGTCCACTGGGCGGGATGCGAGCGACGCTGCGGGATGCCCCGCGGCCCGGTCGTCCTGAAGATGGCGGGACCGATGGAAGGGCAGCAGTGATCGACTACGTCCGGGACGGCGCCGAGATCTACCGGCGGTCCTTCGCGACCATCCGCGCCGAGGCCGACCTGTCCGGCCTGCCGGACGACGTCGCGCGGGCCGCCGTCCGGATGATCCACGCCTGCGGGATGACCGACCTCGTGGACGACCTGGCGTGGTCGCCGGAGGTCGTGCGGCGGGCGCGGGCCGCACTGCTGGACGGGGCGCCGATCCTGTGCGACGCGCGGATGGTCGCGTCCGGGATCACGCGGGCGCGGCTGCCCGCCGCCAACCCGGTCGTGTGCACCCTGGGCGAGCCGGGCATGCGCGAACTCGCGGCGCGGCTCGGCACCACGCGGAGCGCGGCGGCGCTGGAGCTGTGGCGCGACCGGCTGGACGGCGCGGTGGTGGCGATCGGCAACGCGCCGACCGCGCTGTTCCGGCTGCTCGAACTGACCGAAGAGGGCGCAGGACGTCCGGCGGCCGTCATCGGGATCCCGGTCGGGTTCATCGGCGCGGCCGAGTCCAAGGACGCGCTCGCCGCGAGCGGCCTCGACCACCTGACGGTGCGCGGCCGGCGCGGCGGCAGCGCGATGACGGCGGCGGCGGTCAACGCCATCGCCAGTGAGGCGGAATGATGACCGGACGGCTGTACGGCGTGGGCGTCGGGCCCGGCGACCCCGAACTCGTGACCGTCAAGGCGGCGCGGCTGATCGGCGCGGCGGACGTGGTCGCCTACCACTCCGCCCGCCACGGCCGCAGCATCGCCCGCTCCATCGCCGCGCCCCATCTGCGCGACGGCCAGATCGAAGAGCCGCTGGTGTACCCGGTGACCACCGAGACGACCGATCATCCGGGCGGCTACCGGGGCGCGCTCGACGAGTTCTACGCCGACTGCGCCGCCCGCCTCGCCGAACACCTGGACGCCGGCCGTGATGTCGTCGTGCTCAGCGAGGGCGACCCGCTCTTCTACGGCTCCTATATGCACCTGCACAAGCGGCTCGCACCCCACTACCCGGCCGAGGTGGTCCCCGGCGTCACGTCGCTGAGCGCGGCGTCGGCGGCGGCGGGGCGTCCGCTGGTGGAAGGCGAGGAGACGCTCACCGTGCTGACCGGCACGCTGCCCGGCGACGAACTGGCCGAGCGGCTGCGCGGCGCGGACGCAGCGGCCGTCCTCAAGCTCGGCCGGACGTTCGGCAAGGTCAGGCAGGCCTTCGAGGACGCGGGACGGCTCGGCGACGCACGGTATGTGGAACGGGCCGCCACCGACCGGCAGCGGGTCGCGCCGCTCGCCGAGGTCGACCCGGCGGAGGTCCCGTACATGTCCCTCGCCCTGCTGACCAGCCCGGCGGACAGGTCGTTCGAGGCCCCGCCGCCGACCAGACCGGAGCGATCCGGCGGCGTCACCGTCGTCGGGCTCGGCCCGGCCGGGCGCCCCTGGCTCACCCCGGAGGCGCAGGACGTCCTGGCGTCGGCCACCGACCTCGTCGGCTACGGTCCGTACCTCGACCGAGTCCCGGCGAACGCGCGGCAGCGGCGGCACGCGTCGGGCAACCGGGTGGAGGCGGACCGGGCCCGGCACGCACTGCTGCTCGCGCGGGACGGCGCACGCGTCACCGTCGTCTCCTCCGGCGATCCCGGCGTGTTCGCCATGGCGGCGGCGGTGCTGGAGGTCGCGGCCGAGGACGAGTTCGCCGACGTGCCGGTACGGATCGTCCCCGGGCTGACCGCCGCGCAGGCCGTGGCGAGCCGGGTCGGTGCGCCGCTCGGCCACGACTTCTGCGTCCTGTCGCTGTCGGACCTGCTCAAGCCGTGGGACGTGATCGCCCGGCGGCTCACCGCCGCGGCCGAGGCCGACCTGGTGCTGGCCCTGTACAACCCGTCATCCAGCCGCCGCAGGCACCAGCTCCCGGCGGCGCGCGACCTGCTGCTGGAGCACCGCTCCCCCGAGACACCGGTGGTGATCGGGCGCGACGTCGGCGGCGACGACGAGAGCGTCACCGTGACCACGCTCGGCAAGCTGGACCCCGAGCAGGTCGACATGCGGTGTCTGGTCATCGTCGGATCGTCCACCACCCGCATGACCGACCGCGGCGTGGTCTACACGCCCCGCAGCTACCCCTGAACCCAGGCGGCGGCGTCCGCGGCGTCGCCGACCGTCCGGACGCCGCCGGGCGGGCGGGGACGGTCGACCATGATCACCGGTATCCGCGCGTCGCGGGCCGCGGTGAGCTTCGCGCGGGTCATCGCGCCGCCGCTGTCCTTGGTGACAAGGACGCCGAGCCGGTGCTCGCGGATCAGCGCACGCTCGCGGTCCACGGTGTAGGGGCCGCGCGCGATCAGTACCCGCACGTTCGGCGCGACGGGCGGTTCGGGCGGGTCGACGGACCGCGCGAGGAACCAGGCGTCGGTCCGGGCGGCGAACATCGGGATGCTGCGCCGCCCGGTGGTGAGGAACACGCGAGCGCCCGCCGGGACGCGGGCGGCGGCCTCGGCCAGGGACGGGACGCGCTGCCAGTCGTCCCCGTCCTCTTCGTCCCAGCCGGGCCGCAACAGCGCGATCAGCGGCACGCCCGCAGTCCGCGACGCGTGCGCGGCCGAGGCGCTCATCCGCTCCGCGAACGGATGCGTGGCGTCCACGAGACGGTCGATGCGGTGCTCGCGCAGCCACGCGGCCAGCCCCTCGGGGCCGCCGAAGCCGCCGACGTGCACCTCACCCACGGGCAGCCGCGGCTCGGTGACCCGCCCGGCCAGCGACGACACGACGTGCACGCTCGGGACGTCCGCGAGCAGGGCCGCGAGCGCCCGCGCCTCCGCCGTCCCGCCGAGGATCAGGACGCGGCGCATCCCCGGTCCCGTTCGGCGGAGTACAGGTGGCTGCCGGGGAACGCCGACGCCGCCAGCACCCGGCCGACGACGATGACCGCTGTCCGCTTCACTCCAGCCTCTGCCACGAGCTCCGCGATGTCGGCCAGCGTGCCGCGCAGGATCACCTCGTCGGGGCGGCTGGCGCGGGCGACGACCGCGACCGGGCAGTCCGCGCCGTAGTTGGGCACCAGCTCGGCCACCACCTGCTCGATGCGCTGGACGGCCAGGTGCAGCACCATCGTGGCGCCGCTCTTGCCGAGCGTGGCGAGGTCCTCGCCGTCCGGCATCGCCGTCGCGCGCGCCGCCGTGCGTGTGAGGATCACCGTCTGCCCGACCCCGGGGACCGTGAGCTCCCGCTTCAACGACGCCGCCGCCGCGGCGAACGCCGGTACACCCGGAACGACCTCGTAGGGGACGCCCTCCGCGTCCAGCCGGCGCATCTGCTCGGCGACCGCGCTGAGCACCGACGGGTCGCCCGAGTGCAGGCGCGCGACGTCCAGGCCATCGCGGTGCGCGGCGGTCAGCTCGGCGATGATCTCGTCCAGGGTCAGGTTCGCGGTGTCGACGAGCCGCGCGCCGGGCGGGCACGCGTCCAGCAGCTCGCGCGGCACGAGCGACCCCGCGTACAGGCACACCGGGACCGACTCCAGGATGCGCAGCCCGCGCACGGTGATGAGGTCGGCGGCGCCCGGGCCCGCCCCGATGAAGTACACGGTCATGCGTGGTCCTTCCATGTCGTCCAGAGGGTGACGGGCATCGCCGGACGCCAGCCGGTGAACCCGCCGAGCGGCGCGGCGCGCTCGACGCCGACGCGGACCAGTTCACCACCATGCGCGCGGCGGGCCTCAGCGACCCGGACCTCCGATTCAAGCGTCACGGCATTGGCGACGAGCCGCCCACCCGGCTTCAACGCGTCCAGGCAGCGTTCCAGCAGGCCGGGGGAGGTGAGACCGCCGCCGACGAACACCGCGTCGGGCGCCGGCAGACCGTCCAGCGCGTCCGGGGCCCGCCCTTCCACGACGCGCACACCGGGCACACCCAGCGCCTTGGCGTTGCGGCCGATCCGTACCGCCCGCTCCGCGTCCCGCTCGATCGCGATCGCCTCGCACGACAGATGCGCCCGCGCCCACTCGATCGCGACGCTGCCCGACCCGGCACCGACGTCCCAGAGCAGCTCGCCCGGCAGCGGCCCGAGACGCGACAGGGTGATCGCGCGGATCTCGCTCTTGGTGATCTGGCCGTCATGCTCGAAGGCACTGTCGGGCAGACCCGCCGTGCGGGGCAGCGGCGCCGCCTCCGGGCCGGGCGAGCACTCGACGGCGACGATATTGAGGGCGGATCCGGCGGGCTCGTCCCACTCCCCCGCCGTTCCGCCCCGCACGGACTCGCTCTCCGCCCCCAGGTCACACAGCACGGTCATCCGGCTGGGCGCGAAGCCACGCCCGGTGAGCAGCTCCGCGACGACCGACGGGGCATCGCGTCCCGCGCCCAGGACCAGCAGACGGCGGCCAGGGGCGATGAGCGCATGCAACGTCTCGGCGGGACGGCCGACGAGGCTGTGGACGTCAACCGACTCCAGCGGCCAGCCGAGCCGCGCGCACGCCAGCGACATCGACGACGGATGCGGCAGGACCCGCACCCTGGCGGCGCCGAACATCCCCGCGAGCGTGGACCCGATCCCGTAGAACATCGGATCACCGCTGGCCAGAACGGCGACCGCGCGTCCTTCGTACCGCCGGATCAGTCCAGGAAGCGCCGGGAGCAGCGGGGACGGCCACGCGACCCGCTCGGCCTCGCCCTCCGGCACCAGATCGAGCTGCCGGCGCCCGCCCAGCAGCACGTCCGCCTCCCGCAACGCCGCGCGGGAGGACTCCGGAAGCCCGCCCCACCCGTCGGCGCCGATCCCCACGACGGTGATGACACGCGCGTCCACTGGCCTCCTCGGATCAATGCGGCGCCAAGCCTATATCAGCCGCTCTGGCACACTTGCGAAGGTGAAGCGGCTCTTGATCATCGGCATCGGCGCGGGCGACCCCGACCACCTGACGTTCCAGGCAGCGAAGGCGATCGCCGCCGCCGACGTCTTCCTCATCGTCGACAAGGGCGAGACCAAGCACGACCTGGCCCGGCTGCGCCACGACCTCATCGAAGCCCACGCACGCCCTGGACACCGGATCGTCGAAGCCCGCGACCCCGAACGCGACCGCACCGCCTCGGCGTACACGGCCGCCGTCGAGGACTGGCGCTCCCACCGTGCACGTATCTACGAGTCATTCATCACCGACGAACTCGCCGACGGGCAGACCGGCGCCCTCCTCGTCTGGGGCGACCCCGGCCTCTACGACAGCACCCTCGCCGCCCTGGAGGAGATCGAAGCCGAGTTCGACCATGAGGTGATCCCGGGCATCAGCAGCATCTCCGCCCTCACCGCCAGCCACCGCATCGCCCTGACCCGGGTGGGCCGCCCCGTGCACATCACCACGGGCCGCCGCCTGGCCGCCGAAGGCACCACCGCCGACGATGTCCTGGTCATGCTGGACGCGGCCTGCTCCTTCACCGAGACCGCCGCCGGCTTCCACATCTACTGGGGCGCCTACCTGGGCACACCCGACGAGATCCTGATCTCCGGCCCGGTCGAGGAGGTCGCCGACCAGATCCGCACCGCCCGCGCCGAGGCCCGCGCCCGCAAGGGCTGGATCATGGACACCTACCTCCTCCGCCGCACCTCCCCCGGCTCCTGACCCGCGTCCTCCGCCGAAGGCCGGGCGGGTGCGGCACCTGCCGGGTTCCCCGGTGACGGTGCCCGACTGCGGGGGGACGTCGGCCTGCCAGCGGCGGCCGCGGCGCGCGGTGTCGCCGAACTGGCACGCGACCGAGGTGACGGCGCCGCAGTGGCCGAAGTGCGCGAGCGCCCCCGCACCGGCCCCCACCAGATCATCGTCCTCCCCGAAGGAGACGGCCCCCGCAGGAAAGGAAGCCGTTGAGCCGGAGGCGACACGGCTGCAATGTTGATGCAGTTGCGACACATTTGCAATAGTGGCCGCATGACGTACTCACTTCCGGACCTTCCTTACGACTACGCCGCCCTGGAGCCCGCCATCACCGGCGAGATCCTGGAGCTTCACCACGCCAAGCACCACGCCGCCTACGTCAAGGGCGCCAACGACACGCTGGAGAAGCTGGACGAAGCGCGTGACAAGGACCAGCTCGGCGGGCTGGTGGGCCTGGAGAAGACCCTGGCCTTCAACCTGTCCGGGCACGTCCTGCACACGATCTTCTGGGACAACCTGTCCCCCGACGGCGGTGACCGCCCCGACGGCGAGCTCGGCTCGGCGATCGACGAGCACTTCGGCTCGTTCGAGGCGTTCAAGAAGCAGCTCACCGCCGCGACCGCGACCGTCCAGGGATCAGGCTGGGGCGTGCTCGGCTGGGAGCCCCTCGGGCAGCGGCTGGTCGTCCAGCAGGTCTATGACCACCACGGCAACGTCGGCATGGGCTCCACCCCGCTGCTGGTCTTCGACGCCTGGGAGCACGCCTACTACCTGCAGTACCGCAACGTGCGCCCGGACTACGTCCAGAAGCTCTGGGACCTGGTGAACTGGAACGACGTCGCTGCCCGGCTCACCGCCGCCAAGAACGCCTGACACCGGATCAGGCCCCGCGGACCGCGGCGCCCACCAGACCCCGGATCATGCTCAGAACACGTTCCCCGGGTCCGGCGGGCGCCGCTTCACATTCTCCACCCGCCATGCCGAGGCGCGGACCGGCGCCGGTGGCCCCTGGCCATTCCGTCGCTCTTATTGCATGCTGGTCGCAACAGCTAGTTCATCGCAATAAGGGGTTTCGGGTGGACGGTGCGCTGCGGCTGGACGGACGGGCGACGCTGGGGATCAGTGCCGAGATCGCTGGGCTCTACCGTGACTGCTACGCGCATCCGCCCTGGTCGGAGACTTCTGAGCAGTTCACGTCCTATCCGGGGAAGCTGGCGCTCTCGGCAGACCGCGAGGGGTTCGAAGCGTGGGTCGTGCGGGACGCCGGCACGCTGGCCGGGATCTGCTACGGCTGGCCCACGCCGGCCGACCTGTCCGGCAACCGGATCTACACCACGCTCATCGAAGCGGCCGGCGCCGAGGGCGCGGCAGCGCTGACGGCGGGCGCCTTCGAGGTCGCCGAACTGTTCGTCCACCCCGCTTGTCAGGGCCGGGGCTTGGGGAAGGCGCTGCTGACCCGGGCCGTCGCGGGCTGGGACACCGCCTGGCTGATCACCCATCCCGGCGCGCCGGCCGCACGCCTGTACCAGCGGTTGGGCTGGCGCCGGGACGTGGAGCTGCCCGGAACGAGCGAGGAGAAGCGCTCGGCATTGAAGGAACTGAGGACGACAGGTCCATACTGGCAGCTCTGCAGCCGCGAATGGCAGGCCGCCTTCCTCCCTGCCGGCGACCCGATATGGACGTCCTCCCCCTCACTCAGCGATCTCATGCCTTGGCGCTCCAGGGGAATCACCCCGGGCCGGACCTGGGTCTACGCCCCAACGGCCGACCTGCTACAAGACCGGTGGCGTGTGCTTCTCGCGGCGCCCGTCAGAGAGCGCCGCGAACTCTTTCGAGAAAGTCGGGACCGAACTTTGCACAGCAAAGTCAAGCCGCTGCCCGGCTTCCCGCCAGCCCTTCGACCGCTGACCGAAGAGTTCGGTCCCTGTCCCGAACCTATCCACGTGGCCTACCGCTCATTCGACCGACAGTGGCTCATCCCTGACAACCGGCTCCTGGTCATGGCCCGCCTCCCGCTCTGGCAGGTCCGATCCGAGCATCAAATCTATGCCTCTGAACAGGACGCCCACGAGATAGAGGACGGCCCGGCATTGACGTTCACCGGACTCATACCGGACCTCGACCACTTCTGCGGCTGGGGTGGCGGCGGGGTGCGCCCCCTCTGGCGCGACCCCACAGGCAACGTTCCCAACATGACCGACAAGTTACTCAACCACCTCAGCGGTGTACTGGGGCTCTCCATCACCGCGCCCGATGCGCTGGCCTACATCGCGGCTGTGACCGCACATCCCGGATACACCCACCGGTTCAAGCAAGAGCTGCGGCAGCCAGGCGTCCGAGTTCCGATCACCGCGGACTCGGCTTTGTGGAACAACGCGTTGACCATCGGCCACGAGGTCCTCTGGCTCCACACATACGGCAGCCGCGTCACTGACCCCGCCATGAGCCTCAAACGCTCAGAGCGCGCTGTCGTCGAGCGCTTCGGCATCAAATGTCTGGCTCCCGTGAGATCACTCCCCGAGCAGCTCCCCGAACGCCTCCACTATGAACCCCACACCCAAACGCTTCACGTCGGCAGCGGAACTTTCGCACCCGTGCGGCAGGAAGTCGTCGACTACACCGTCTCCGGCCGGCGCGTCGTCTGGCGCTGGTTGAACGACCGGACCACCCGGCCCCGGAACAAGCGGAGATCGTCAGAGCTCGACGACATCACGCCGACCGCCTGGAGCCGTAACTTCACGTTAGAATTCCTGGCGCTTCTCTCCGTCTTGACAGGGTGCGTGCTTCTGTATCCGGAACAGGCACGACTCCTGGACGAGATCTGCGCAGGTCCGCTGATCAGCACCAGCGACCTCAACGACGCTGGAGTCCTTCCCGTCCCTCTCACCGCCACAAAGCCGCCGTCTCAGCACCATCCAACTTCTCTTCCCTTTACGGAAGCTGACCTTTGACCTAGCCTCCCCGCCAGGCCTTTTCCCGCTACCGCTGCCGTTGCCGTTGGCCATGACGGCTCGTTGTCGGCTCAGCGGTTCCGAACCGGACCGGCACGCGGCGGCATTGTCCGACATGAAAATCGGGCTCGATGCGGACGAGCTGATACAGAATGGCCCCCAGAACACCATCCTGATACGACAATTTCGGCTTTTAATCCGTAGGTTGTGGGTTCGAGTCCCACGCGACCCACCACCCCTCACCAGGGCAAACACGCTCCACACCGCGCATGGTTGATCATGCCTGGGGCCGAGATGAGGCCCTCCTGGGGACGGGGACGCAGCACAGAAGCCCTGCAAGGGCTCCTCTCCCTCAGGCCGCCGTTCGGGCAGGCTGGATCGCGCACCGACGGTCATCAGGTGCGGAAACGGTATGTGGTTGTCCTTTCCCGGTCGAAGATCTCATGTGGGGAGCCGAAGCTCTGAGTCGCGTGCGAGCCGCTACAACGCGACGGGCTTCGCGGCCGGTCGAGCCCGGGGTCTCGCACGCGTGTGCCTGTTCGTCCTGCTGGTGCGCTTTCGGGGCAGCCGCGCCTGTCCGTTGCGCGGGGCGCACCGTTTGCGGCGGGTCGGGCTTTTGCCGCGGCGGCGGTTGGTGCCGGGCACGATGCCGGCGGCGTGCATGAGCAGTGCGGCGGTCTTCTCGGCAGCGGTGTGGGCGACCTGGGGGAGGACGCTGGTGTAGGTGTCGGCGGTCAGCACGATGCTGGAATGCCCCAGCATCTCCTGGACCACCTTCAACTCCACACCCGCGGCCAGGGCCAGGGTCGCGGCGCCGTGCCTCAGATCGTGCAACCGGATCGGCGGCATGTCCTGCTCTACGATCAACCGCTGGAACTGATGCGTCAACCACCCCGGCGACACCGGCTCACCGTTGAGATTGGTGAACACATAACCGCTGTCTCGGTACCCCTCACCGAACGCCTCCTGCTCGGCCCGCTGCCGGCTCTGGTGCGCCCGCAACGCTGCCACGGTGGTGCGGTCCAGCGCGATCACCCGGTTGCTGTGCGGCGTCTTGGGCGCGCACACGGTCAGCCGACCGTTCCTGCGCTGCACCTGCCGGCAGATCACCGCGGTTCCTCCGTCAAGGTCGACCTCACACCATCGCAATCCGGCTGCCTCGCCGCGCCGCAGCCCGCGCAGCGCGATCAGGTGGTAGACGGCGTACAGCCGATGGCTGCGGATGCCGTTGAGGAACTGCGCGGTCTGCGCGACCGTCCACACCGCCACGCTCGGGCGCTCGCCCGTCCGCCGCCACTGCTCGACCCGGCCCGCAGTCCACACCACCGCACGTGGCCGCCGCGCCGATGGAAGCACCACCAGCGACGCCGGGTTCTCCTCGATCCACCCCGCCCGCAGCGCGGCATTTAACGCCGCACGCAACGTCGCCCGAATCCGGTGCAGCGTCGCCGTCGTGACCGGCCGTCCCCTCTGTTGGTGGTCGTTCGCGATCGTGGCCAGCATCCGCTCCACATGCCCGACCGACACCTCCGCCACCAGCAGATCACCCAGCAACGGCCCCAGATAACGCTCCACGTGATCGGCGTAACCGGCCACCGTCGACGCCGCACCCGGATGGTTCGCCAACCACCGCCCCAGCCACTCCGCCACCGTCAACGCACTGCCCGTCGGCCCACGCAACCGCCGCAGCGCCTCCTCAGCCGCCTTCCGGGTGGGGAACCCGCCCCGCCGAACCCGCCGACGAACCCCGCCCGGACCGCTGCCCAGTTCCAACCGCAGATACCAGCTCCCATGGCTCCGCTCCACCGCCAGCCGAGGGCATCTGCCACCCACCGCCCGGCCCGAAACCAGATCTTCACACCCACACCGGCGGTACACGCCACCAGCACCTCGAAGACGTCCCATCCGACCATCGTGCGCTCCACCGGAACACCCCGGGCGAGACAACACCACCTCGACCAAGCCAGAAGTCACCGACCCAACCCGCCAGGTCCACTCCTGGACGACAGCCTTGAACCTGGTCACAGAAACCGGGGCACCTCATACCGACCTCCGCCGCCAAGGTCATGCATCCCTCACCGCCCGCCCCAGCCCCCGGTCAGGGGGGCGAACCGCCGCGCAATGGCGGAGTATCCAGGTCCCCCTTCGCTGGTGAGGGGCCGCTGTTGGACGTAGTCCGGCCAGCCAATGCCCGCGTGCCGGAGGACGATGGCCGAAAGAGCTGGGCCGGGTGCCCCGCCCGGCCCAGCTCTCGTCGGCGGCCCGGCTAGTTCTGGTCCATCTCAGCTTCGAGGTCCCTCGCGTGCTGGGTCGCCAATAGTCGATCAACCGCCTTATGGCACCAAGGCCCGCGTCCTTCTGGCATCGGAACAGAGCGTGCGTTCAGCTCCGCGGCGATGCTTCTGAGGCTGAGGCCCTGCCGACGGAGGGTGATGACCTCTTTTGTCAGCTCTCGCGACGCGCGGGGCGGGCGGCCACGACGGCGGCCGGTCGCGTCGGTCTGGGATGTGTCGCTCATGGTCACCTCCGCCGCCAGGGTCGGAGCAAGCTGAGCAGTTCACGCAACAGGTCGCGCAACAGGTCTAGCAGGTCCCGGAAGGCCACGTAGCGGCCGTCCATGTTCGCGGGCCGGGCGCGCAGCAGAGCGACCGTGGCCAGCCCGAGGTAGAGCAGAATTATGGCGACCACGGCCGCAATGAGCCCTGCGACCATGACGATCAAGATCACAAGGGCGATCAGGACCACCGAGGGTCCCGGCTCCGCGATGACGCGGAGGAGTTCTTCCATGGGGACGCTCCCTCACTCTTGGCGGGGAGCGTCCGCCTAGCAGCCCACCAGGGCGCTCCCCGCCGATGTCTGGAATCGGCTGAGCGAGGGGGCAGACCTGGACGGTTCGGCGCGGCGTCCATACCGGTGATAGACCGCGAGTAGCAGGAGGTACAGCGGTGCGGCCGACGATTCGCGACCCGCGGAGGCGAGTTCGCGGAAGTGTTGCATTCGCGCCATCTCCAACACGGCGCGGATGTAGTTCGCGAGGCTCCGCAAGCGCGTTACTAGCATGTTGACGCGGATGCGCAAGGTCACGCTATGGAACGACGGCGAGGTTCGTCCTCGTGCCACGTTCAGGTACGCCTGCACGGATGTCATGGCGTGATACAACTCTGATTCGCTTCGGCAGGTGTGAGCTTCGTCGATAACGATCAAGAGGCGACTCTTGCTCGCACCGGCAGGAGCGGGGACTATGACCCGTTGCTCGCGCCAATCGGCGTACACCTGCTCGACCACCGCGCGCTGCCAGCCCAACCCAAGCTGAACCCGGTCGGATTGGTAGGGGGCGAGGAGTGTGAGCTCAACTGTGCGTCCATCATCCTCGCTATCGATGGATAGTTCCGCTTTCGACCTAACGCGGTCGAGTTGAGCTGGGAGCCCGCGCAACTCACGCTTGGACACGCCCTGGCTCAACATTCTCGTCACCGATAGGAGCGCCGACATGCCGTTGGCGTTGTGCTGTTCACACAACGAGGACAAGGACAGTGATTCAGACGGCGCAGAGTTGTGCGGGTGCCCCACCCGCGCCAATGCCTCCAAGGTCTCAATCTCCACGTCTGTCGTCACGTCCTCGTCACCTCCCTCCTGCTGGCTCCTGAACCCTGACGGTAGCCGACTCAGCCTGGTGTCCCCGTAATTCCGCTCGCGTTTCCTCGGGAGAGAGCGCACGCGCGGGCGAGGGGCAAGGGCCGCGCGTGTGCGCGTCCTGCCGGTGAGACTGGCCTCACGCCGGGTCAGCGGCGTCTTGTCCCGCTCGGACGTGAAGGTCCACGCAGCCCAGCGCATCTCGGCGAGAACGGCGTCTAGGTCGGGCTGTCCAAGGGGGGTGGTGTGGGAATCGGCTGGCGGCGGAGGCACAGGCGGCTACATACTCGCGTGGATGTGCGCCGAGTATGTCGTCGGCCAAACGCCGCCAGCCTCGAACACCCTGGCGCGGATCCGGGAGCGTTCGGCTATCTGCTTCCCTCACCCGCACGCTTTAAAAGATCGCCGACCAACTCCGCCACGCGGTGGGGGCGGCGCTGCAACATCCCAGTCCTGAGGCGACCCGCCTGGCCGCACTAGCCGACCAGATCGCCCTCACCCGGGCGACGCCGCCCGCAGTGCGCCGGACTGGTCGGCGCTCTCGCGCGCCGAGGCGACCGCCGACCTCGGACCGCGCCGTTCAGAAGTCATTGGGGATTGACCAGGATCCCACCTGCCGTGGCCACGGCGGGGCGGCTGAAGCAGGGCCATCAACAACAGGCTACAGCAGGAAGCTGAAGCGTATGTGCGCGAAACGTGTGCCATACTGAAGTCGCTGTCCTGGCCGAATCCGCGGTTCCGGACGCGGATTCAGGAGGTCCACGATGGTTTCGCTCTCGCCCGCCGAAGCTCTCGGCTCGCATGCTCCCGGTGTCCGCGACCTGCTCGTCGAGGTCGTCCGGTCCAGGCACGACCGGGAGGCCGAGGCGCACTTGGCCAAGGGATCGCGCTACTCGATGGGATTCGGCAGCCAGTGGCGCGATCTTCTCGACGACGCGCTGGAGGCCCTGGCCGACCGGGGTTACCAGTCGCACAAGCTGGCACCCGCGGGCTATGAGCTCCCCGTGGTCAACGACAGTCTGATCTACGTTTGGCGGGTGCCGGGCACTCCCGACGCGGTGAGCCGGTTCGCGTCGAGCCCCACGCGGAA
>NZ_JBEORG010000065.1:0-24313 GCF_040302145.1 Spirillospora sp. NPDC127506
GGCCTGGATCAACGAACCACCCAAGGACGAGAAAAAGGAGAACAACCAGGCACAACCCGCAGCCTGAGCTGTCTCAACGAGTTTGACAGGCTCCGGTGTGCAGGGCGGCGGTGATGGCCTCGGGCCGGCGGTGCGGGTCACGGTCATCGGGTTGGCCGTGGGTATCAGGAGTGCGGGCAAGTGCCTGGACCAGGCGGTGCACGGTGATCGCGTCGGGGGTGAGGGTGATCATGTTGTAGGCGGCCAGCTTGCCCAGCGCGGCCTGCAGCACGGCGGCGCCGCTGTTTCCTCCCATCCCTCCATCTCGCCGAGGCCGTCGAGCAGGGTGCGGGGGATGGCTTGGGGGGCGTACCAGGCCAGGATCCGCAGCAGCTCACCCGCCAGCGGGGTGGCTGCGGTGATCCGGTCCAGAGTGATCCGCCAGATCCGCGCAATCGTCCGCGCATCGCTCCTGGCGTCGCTGTCGGTGTCGCCGACGGCTGCACTGCCCTCCGCGGCCTGGTCGTACATCACCGCGGGTGAGGCCGCCAGCAGGTCCAGGTACTGGCGCGGGGAAAGCTGGTTTTGGTGCAGGTAGGCGGCGGCCTGCTCGACCGCCAGCGGCAGGAACCCCAACTCGGCCACCAACTCGGCCGCGCCGTCCGCGACGGTGCCGTCGGCCTCGACTTCGGACTTGGCGTCCACGCCGTGGGGGCCGGCGATCTGGGTGAGCAGGTCGACGGCTTGGTCCTGGGTGAGGACGTCCAGCCGCAGCGTCCGGGCCCCGAAACGGTGCCAGCCTTGCCCGAGACGGCTGGTTACCAGGACCCGGCCGCGCATCGTGCGGTCCATCAGCGGCGCGATGTGTGCGGGGTCGATGACGTTGTCCAGCACCACCAGCCAGCCGTCATGGCAGCCCAGCCAGGCCAAGCCACGCTCGGCCAGCGCCTCCAACTCCAGCACCGTTTTCAGTTCCGGCTGCAACGCGGCCGCCAGACCGGCCAGCCCGGCCTGCACAGCGGCGGCGGTGTCGGCGGTGATCCACCACACCGGATCGAACAGCGCCCCGCCACCCCCCCTCCGGCAACCCGGTGGCGGAGTGCGCGTCAACGCGGGCGGCGCGCGCAGCGGCATAGCGGGCGGCCAGGGTGGACTTGCCCACCCCACCCAAACCGTGCACCGCGGTCACCACCACCCCACCCGGCGACCGCAACGCCGCATCCAACTCCCCCAGCTCGCTGCCGCGGCCGACGAACACCTGATGCCGCCCTGGAATGTTCACCAACCCCGGAGGCGCCGCCACCTCGGCGACCGGCCGCACCGCCTCGATCGGCAGCACAGTCGACTGGTTGATGTTCACGTCCCGGCCGGCCTGGTTGAGCCGGCCGTGCCCGGACGCGGCACCTTCCAGGTGCACCCGCGTACCGTCGGCACGCTCGGCGGAATCAGTGCTGCCGGCGCCCTCGGTGCGGCCGGACGGGCCTGGTGGCGGAATGCTCATCGGTCGTTGATGTTCACGTCCCGGCCGGCCTGGTTCAAGCGCCCCTGCCCGGACGCGGTGCCGGTGATCTGGGTATTGGTCGCGTGATCGCCGGTGGACACGATGCCGTCGCTGGTGGCGTTGCCGCCGATGTCGACCGACCGCTGGCCCGGCATCGCGTCGGGCCGCTCGTGGGGGGCGCGGCGGGCCAGGATCATCCCGTACACCGCCAACACCAGCCCGGCGATCCCGACCACCGCGCCGATCACCCCGACCACGTCGACCCAGTGGAACCCCCGCACCGCGAAGTACACGATCAGCCCGATCGCCGATGCGGCCGCGATCAGCCCGCCCGTCCAGGTCAGTATGCGCCCCGTCATGGCCGACATCATCGACCCGCCGCCCCGGCCACAACAGGTCATCCGCCACATCCGCCGCAACCGGACACCGCCCTGACGCCGACAACGGGCGTCTGGTTCCGCGAGAAGGATGGGAGCGCCGTGGCCGGACACGCGGCATACCGCAGGACGCGGACGCCGCATGAGGGGGTGGCCCGCCCTCAGGGCGTCTTCTGGAGCTCCTCGTCCAGGCGGCGGGTGATGTCGGCTCTCAGGGACTTCTTGTCGATCTTGCCTACCTTGGTGGTGGGGAGGGTATCCACCACTTCCAGGCGCTCGGGGAATTTGAAGCGGGCCGCGCCTGCTCGCTCCATGACGTCGTGGACGTCCCGGAGGGTGACGTCGCGGTCGGTCACGGCGTAGAGGCAGACGCGTTCGCCCAGGTCGGGGTCGGGCATCGCCACGGCGGCGGCCAGGGTGACGCCGGGGACCTGGTAGGCGAAGTTCTCGATCTCCTCCGCCGAGATGTTCTCCCCGGCCCGGTTGATCATGTCCTTGTCGCGGCCCTCGACGACGAGGTTGCCGTCGGGGCGGAGCCGGACGATGTCGCCGGTGCGGTACCAGCCGTCCTCGGTGAACGCGCGCGCGTTGTGCTCCGCGGCCCGGTAGTAGCCCCGCGGGGTGTAGGGGCCGCGGGTCAGGAGGAGGCCCGGGGAGCCGGTGGGCACCGGCCGGCCCGCATCGTCCACGACCAGGATCTCGTCGTCGGCGCATATCGGACGGCCCTGGGTCGTGCAGATGACGTCTTCGGGGTCGTCCAGGCGGGTGTAGTTGAGCAGGCCCTCCGCCATGCCGAAGACCTGCTGGAGGGTGCAGCCCAGCGTGGGACGGACGCGGCGGGCCACCTCGTCGGCGAGGCGTGCGCCTCCGACCTGCAGCACCTCCAGCGAGCTGAGGTCGCGGTCCGGGTCGGCCTGGCGGTGGTCGATCCAGCGCTGGGCGATGGCGGGGACGACGGACGTGGCGGTGACGCGCTCGCGTTCGATGGCGGCGTAGGCGTCCTCGGGACGGTGCAAGCCCATCACGGTGCGGCCGCCGCAGAGCAGGGTGCCGAGGAGTCCGGGGCACGCCAGCGGGAAGTTGTGGGCGAGCGGGAGCGACGCGTAGTAGACGGTGGACGGTCCGAAGCCGGAGACCTCCGCGCTGCGCCTGGCGTTGTAGACGTAGTCGTCGTGGGTGCGGGCGATGAGCTTGGGGAGCCCGGTGGTGCCGCCCGACAGCAGGAAGAGCGCGACCGAGCGGCTGTCCGGACGGTAGGAGTCCACGGCCGCGCGGGGGGCGGGTCCGTCCGGTGCGGCGCACAGCGCGTGCAGGTCCACCGCGCCCGGGGCCGTCGGCTTGCCCAGCACCAGCAGGTGCCGGAGCCACGGGCCGTCCTGCCGGATCGCGGCGGCCATCGCCTGGTGGTCGAAGCCCTTGAGGTCGTCCGGGACGGCGATCGCCACGGCCTCGGCGTGCTCGGCGAGGTAGGCGATCTCGTGCCTGCGGTGGCCGGGCAGCGCCATCACGGGGATCACGCCGAGGCGCAGGCACGCGAGGGTCAGGACGGCGAACTCGACGGTGTTGGGCAGTTGCAGGATGATCCGGTCGTCCGGGCGCAGCCCCAGGTCGGCCAGGCGCAGTGCGGCGGCGTCGGCGCGGTCGGCCAGGTCCCGGTACGTCAGCCTGCGCCCCTCCTCGACGAGGGCGACCGCGTCGGGGCGGGCGTCGGCGACCGCGAGCACCTCGTCGCCGATGGTGCGGCCCCGCCAGTAGCCCTGCTGGACGTAGCGCCGGGCCGCCTCCTCCGGCCAGGGGACGACATGGTCGGATGTCCGGCTGGGACGTGTCGTTTCAGGCATGGTCTTCCTCCTGGCGGACGACGACGGCGTCCAGGGCGATGAGTCCGTCGGTGGTGAGCCGCAGTGGGTTGATCTCGATCTCGGCGACGTCGGGGCTCGCGGCCAGCGCGGCGGACAGCTTCGAGACCAGCACGCCGAACTCCCGCTGGTCAAGGACGGGTCCGCCGCGCCATCCGCGCAGCAGCCCGCCCGCCGCCAGGTCGTCCGGCATGGCCGCGGCGGTCGCCGGGGCCACGGGGGCGAGCCTGATCGCCACGTCCGCGAGGGCCTCGGCCGCGGTGCCGCCGAGGCCGGCGAGGACGACGGGGCCGAACACGGGGTCGCGGCGGACGCCCACGACGAGGTCGACGCCGGCGGGCGCCATGGCCTCGACGAGGACGCGGTCGGCGCCGATGGCGTCCAGGGCGGCGTCGAGGTCGGCCGGGGTGCGGACGTCGAGCCGCACCCCGCCCGCCTCGGTCTTGTGCAGGATCCGCGCGTCCAGCACCTTGACCGCCACCGGCGCGCCGAGGTCGGCGAGCGCCCGGTGCGCCTCCTCCCGCGTGGCGCAGGGGCGGCGCCGGGGGGTGCGGATGCCGAGTTCCGAGAGGAACGTCTTGGCGGCGTGCTCGTCGAGGGGGCCCGCGGGGAGGGCGATCCCGGGCGCGGCCTCCCCGCCGGTGCCGCGTTCCGCGCGCTGCCGGGCGTCGGTCACCAGTGCCCGGACGGCGCCGGCCGCGGCTGCCGGGGTGGTGAGCACGGGCACGCCGAGCTTGTGGAGCCGGGCCCGCTGCTCGCGGACCTCCTCGTCCGGGCCGCCGACGGCGACGACCGCGGGGGCTGCGGACGGCAGGCCGGCCGACTCCGCCGCCGCGGCCAGGTCGACGCTGCCCGGTTCCGTCAGGGCGTAGACCGCGAGCAGGTCGATCCGCTCGTCCGCGGTGACCGCCTCCAGCAGGGCGGGGAAGGTCTCGCCGGGACGTCCGGTGTCCACGGGGTTGCGCTGGAACGTCAGGGGAGGGAGCAGTTCGCCGAGGCGGGCCTGCGTGGCGGCGGAGAATTCGGGGACGCGGACGCCGTCGGCGCGGGTCCGGTCGGTCAGGAGCAGTCCGGGGCCGGCCTGGGCGGTGACGATGCCGAGGCCGGGGTCGGCGGCCGGGCGCAGCCGCACCTTCGACAGGGCGGTGAGCGCGTCGACGAGCTCCCGCTCGTCGTCGACCACCACGGCCCCGGCGTCGCGGACGGCGGCGCGGGCGGTGTGCCAGGACGTGGCGAGCGCGCCGGTGTGGGAGCGGGCGAAGTCGCCGACGTCGGTCCGGCCGACCACCAGGGCGGCGACCGGTTTCACCGCCGTCAGCCGGCGCAGGGCGGCCACCAGGCGCGGTCCGTCCGGGACGGTCTCCAGCTGCAGGGCGACCGCCGTGGTCTCCGGGTCCTCGGCGAGGTGGTCGAGGACGTCGGCGGCGGTGACGTCCAGTCCCGCGCCGATGCCGACGCCGAGGCTGACGCCGTTGCCGGCGGTGGCGAGCTCGAAGGCCAGCGCGTGGTTGACGCCGCCGCTGGCCGCGACGACGGCGATGCCGCCGGAGGGCACCCGGGCCGCGCCGGGCACGAAGCTGGCGGTGAGGCCCCGGCCGGGGGCGATGAAGCCGGAGGTGTTGGGGCCGAGCAGCCGGACGCCGGTCTCCTCGGCGGCGCGGCGGAGGGCGCGCTCGGGCTCCCGGCCGGCCGCGCCGATCTCTCCGAAGCCGCCCGCGCAGACCAGCGCGGCGCGGCAGCCGGCCGCGGCGGCCTCGACGAGCGCGTCGGCGCAGGCCGCGGCGGGGATGCAGAGCACGGCGAGGTCGAGGTCGGCGCCGGTGTGCGCGCGGGCCTGCGCCACGGACGCGAAGACGCCCGCCGCCGGGTCGGGGTCGCGGGTGTTGACGAGCGCCCGGGCGCCGGGGAATCCCGCGAGCGAGCGGGCCATGGCCGCGCCGAGCTTGTTCCCCTGGCGGGAGGCGCCGATCACGACGACGCCGGAGGGAGCGAACAGGGGGGTCAGGTCACCGTTCACGCGGGCCGCCCGGCGGTCTGCGAGCCGACCAGGTCGGCCCGGCCGGACAGCAGCAGCGTCTCGGCACGGTCGTCGTTCAGGGATTCCTCCACGATCAGGGCCGGGACGCCGTGTCCCAGCCGGGCCTGCTCGGCGAGCAGGACCCGGGTGAGCGGGGTCCCGCCGTGCACGGCCACCAGCGGACGCGGTCCGGTGTCCACGGCGGCGGCGAGGCGTCCGAACACGCCGGGCAGATCGGACTCGGCCTCCGGTGCGGCGAGCCAGAGGCCCTGGCCCGCGCCGGCTGCCGTCACGTCCCGCAACGGCACGCGTGCCCCGCCGGGCAGGGCCGCGACGGCGCCGTCCGGGGACGGTTCGACGGTCGCGAGACGCCCGGTGGAGACGTGGGAGCCGACCCTGATCGGCGAGTCCAGCGGTGCCGCGCCGTGCCGCCTGCGCCAGTCGGCCTCGACGTCGGCGACGAAGCCCGGGTCGCGGCGGGCCAGCTTGGACTTGCCGATGCTGCGGGACAGGAAGTGGAAGGCGAACTGGAGCGGGTCGAAGGCGTCGTGGTACCGGCCGAAGTGCTCCCACCAGGCCAGGCTCGGCCGGGCCGAGCCCTGGATCTTCTCCACCGGCGGCTTGCGGGCCGCCTCGTAGGCGGCCAGCGCCGCGTCGAGGTCGCCGGGATGGCCGGCGAGGCCGGCGGCGAGCGCGACGGCGTCCTCCATCGCCATCTTCGTCCCGGACCCGACGGAGAAGTGGGCGGTGTGCACGGCGTCGCCGAGCAGGACGACCTTGCCCGCGTGCCAGCGGTGCGCCCGCCGGGTGCGGAAGTTGGCCCAGCGCGAGTTGTTCACCAGGAGCCGGCGCCCGTCGATCTGCTCGGCGAACAGCTCCTCCAGGTAGCGCCTGGTCTTCTCGTCGCTCGGCCCCGGCGGGCTCGCGGCGTCGAACTCGTCCAGCCCGGCGGCGCGCCAGGTCTCCTCGTCGGTCTCCACGATGAAGGTGCTGACGTCCTTGCTGATCGGGTACCCGTGGACGGCGAACACGCCGTGCGGGCCGCGCTGGTGGACGAACGTCAGCCCGTCGAACATGTAATCGGTGCCGAACCAGATGAACTTGGCGGTCGCGACGTCGACCTCCGGCCGCAGCTCGGCGGCGAGGCGCTCGCGGAACCGCGAGTTGGTCCCGTCCGCGGCGACGATCAGGTCGTAGCCCGCCAGCTCCTCGGGGCCGGAGACCTCGGCGCCGTAGCGCAGGTCGACGCCGACCTCGGTGGCGCGGGCCCGCATCAGAGCGAGCAGCGTCCTGCGGTGGATCGCGGCCATGCCGTTGCCGCCGCAGCTGATCCGCTCGCCCTTCAGCCGGACCTCGATGGAATCCCAGTGCCGTCCCTGGTCGGCCAGCGCCTCGCGCAGCACCGGGTCGGCCCGGTGGATGCCGGCGAGGGTCGCGTCCGAGAACACCACGCCGAACCCGAACACGTCGTCCGGCCGGTTGCGCTCGAAGACCGTGACCTCCACCGAGGGGTCGGCCTGCTTGATCAGCGTCGCGAAGAACAGCCCTCCGGGGCCGCCTCCCACGCACGCGATCCTGGACACCATGGGATACCTGCCTCCTGTCGAAGATCCCCGTACGGTCGTACCCGGCGAATCCGCCGCGCCGCCGGTCCTTGCTGGTCGTCGCCGGTCCGGACGGTCGCCGGGGCGGCGACCGTCCGCGCGTCAGGCGGGCATCGTGACTCCCGCCTCGGCGGGGATCGCCGCCTTCTCCTTCGCGGGCAGGAACAGCACCAGGGCGGCGCCGGCCGCGGCCGGGATCGCGAAGGCGTAGAAGTTCCAGGACACGTCGACCTCCGCGGCCAGCAGGTACCCGCCGAACGTCGGGCCGAGGATGGCGCCGAGGCGGCCGATCCCGAGCGTCCACCCCAGAGCGGTCGCCCTGACCTGGGCGGGGAAGTGCATCGCCACGTAGGCGTTGACCATGATCTGGGTGCCGACGGTGCCGAAGCCGGCGACCGCCACGAGCGCGTACATGACCGGCTCGGCCGTGGTCTGGCTGAGCAGCGTGATGGAGACGGCCGCGGTGAGGAACGCGGCCCCGGTCACGGGCTTCATGCCGAGCCGGTCTCCGAGCGGCGCGACGAGGATCGTGCCGAACACCGCGCCGGCGTTCATCACGACGAGGAACAGCAGCGAGCCGGACAGCGGGTAGCCCGCCGACTTCATGATCTGCGGCAGCCAGGTGTTGAGGCCGTACACCAGCAGCAGGCCGAGGAAGCTGGTCAGCGCGAACAGCAGGGCGGGCAGCAGGTGCCGGCGTTCGAACAGCTCGGCGAGGTGCCCGCGGGACGGTCCGGACGCGGCGGGCCGGGCGGCGGCGCGGGCCTCGGCCGCGTGGCGGCCGCGCGCGGCCAGGAAGCTCGCCGACTCCGGCAGCAGCCGCCACAGCACCGGGACGAGCAGCAGGGGGAACGCGCCCGTCCAGTACATGACGCGGAAGCCGTGGTCGGGCATGAGGTTCATGGTCAGGACGGCGGCCAGGACGCCGCCCACCGAGTACCCGGAGAACATGATCGCGTTGTTGAGGCTGCGCCGGTCGGCCCGCGAGTACTCGGCGGTGAGGGCGACGGCGGTCGGCATGACCCCGCCGAGGCCGAGGCCGGCGAGCAGCCGGCACGCGCCGAACCAGGTGGGGCTCGGTGCGAGCGCGCAGCCGATCATCGCGATGGAGAACCAGGTGACGCCGATCATCAGGACCCGGCGGCGGCCGATGAGGTCGGTGACGGCGCCCGCGACGAGCGCTCCGGCGAGCATCCCGATCAGCGCGTAGCTGCCGATCGCGCCGGCCTCCGTCTTGGTCAGGCCCCAGTCCTCGTACTCCAGGAGGCCGGGGAGGGTCGCTCCGTAAACGATCAGGTCGTAGCCGTCAAAGACGATCACCGCGAAGCACAGAGCCATGACGGTCAGCTCGGTGCGCCGGGCGATGCGCGCAGGTGGTGGGCTCATGGCCGCCTCCCTCTTTCGATCCGGCCTCTTTCGATCCGGGAAGGATGGCCAGGAGTATGTGTCAATCTCAGGACGTACGTCAATAGAATGAAACTAATTAGGGGAAAGCCCGCCGTGGCTGCGCCACGTCGTCGGTCACTCCGGCGACGGCCGCCGAGCATGAGATAGTCGGTGAGCACGCGTCGACAGGAGGAGCCCGCCGGTGAAGCCCAGGTCCGTGGTGTTCGATCTCTTCGGCGACTACGTCCGGTACCGCGGAGGGTCCGCGCGGATGCGCACGCTCAGCACCCTGATGGGCTGCTTCGGCATCGGGGAGAGCACCGTGCGGGTGGTGCTGTCCCGGCTGCGCAAGGAGGGCTGGTTCGACGCCCACCGCCAAGGCCGCGAAAGCGTCTACTCGCTCAACCCCCGCAGCCTGCGCCTCCTCGACGAAGGCCGCTCACGGATCTTCGACCGGGTCAGAGACGACTGGGACCGCACCTGGCACATGGTCATCTACTCCGTCCCCGAAACCGACCGCGCCGTCCGCGACCGCATCCGCAAAGAACTGGCCTGGCTCGGCTTCGGACCCCTGGCCCCCTCCACCTACATCTGCCCCCACGACCGCGTCCAGCAAGTCCTGGAGAACTTCGCCGACCAACCCGCCGTACGACTCGACACCCTGCGCTGCCAATCCCGCGGCCTGCCCATCGACCGCGACATGGCCGCACGCTGCTGGGACCTGGACACCCTCAACGACGACTACCGCGAGCTGCTCCGCACCTACCGCGGCCGGCTCCCCTCCTACCGCGCAGGGCACCTCAGCCCCCGGGAAGCGCTGATCGAACGCATGCGGCTGACCTACGACTACCGGAAGTTCCCCTTCCGCGACCCCGACCTGCCGGTCGAGCTGCTCCCGGCGGGCTGGGTCGGCCGCGAGGCCCACGAGATGTTCCTCGAAGCCCACTCCCTGCTCGGCCCGCCCGCCGAGCGCTTCTATGACGAGGTCGCGGGCCTGTCCGACCCGGCGGCCTAGCATCCCTCGGCACCATATGTGTAAAAATATGGACGGACGGCGTACAGTTGACACACATCGCGTCCCTTCGTGCCGGTGACCGGGCCCGAGCCCGCGGACCGCCCGAAGGCGCGACCTCACGAGCACGACCGCAGAGGGGGCCCGAAGCCATGACGCCCACCCATCCGAGCCCGGTGCGCATCGTCGCGACCGACGGCGACGGCCAGCCGGCGCGGACGCCGGAGCTGGAGGCGCTGTACCGCGACTTCGAATCCGAATCGCTGATCCCCCTGTGGACCGAGATCGGCGACCTGATGCCGCCGTACCCCCGGTCGAGGGCACTGCCGCACCTGTGGCGCTGGAACCGGCTGCTGCCCATGGCCGAACGCGCCGGCGACCTCGTCCCGGTCGGCCGGGGCGGGGAGCGGCGCGCGATCGCGCTCGCCAACCCCGGGCTCGGCGGCCGCCCCTTCGCGACCCCCACGCTGTGGGCCGCGATCCAGTACCTCAATCCCGGCGAGGACGCGCCGGTGCACCGGCACACGCAGAACGCCTTCCGGTTCGTCGTCGAGGGCGAGGGCGTGTGGACCGTCGTGGACGGCGACCCCGTCGCCATGCGGCGCGGCGACTTCCTGCCGCAGGCCGGATGGCACTGGCACGGCCACCACAACGTCACCGACGAGCCGATGGCCTGGATCGACGGGCTCGACATCCCCTTCCAGTACTTCGCCGACTCCACCTTCTTCGAGTTCGGGCCGGACGAGGTGGAGACGCGGGAGGCGCCCGAGCGCTCCCGGTCCGAGCGGCTCTGGGGGCACCCCGGCCTGCGCCCCCTCACCCACCTGACCCCGGCACCGGCCACGCCGCTGCTCGCCTACCGGTGGGAGCACACCGACCGGGCCCTGTCGGAGCAGCTGGCCCTGGAGTCCGAAGGGCACCGGGCCACGGTCGAGCCCGGCCACGCCGCCGTCCGTTACACCAACCCGACGACCGGCGGCGATGTGATGCAGACCCTCCGGACGGAGTTCCACCGGCTCGCACCCGGCACGAGCACCGCCCCGGCCCGCGAGGTCGGCTCCTCGGTCTTCCAGGTCTTCGAGGGCTCGGGCGAGGTGACCGTGGGCGAACGCACCTGGACCGCCGAGCGCGGCGACCTGTTCGTCGTCCCCTCCTGGCAGGCGCTGTCGCTGGCGACCGAGACCGGAATCGACCTGTTCCGCTTCAGCGACACCCCCATCTTCGAGCGGCTGCACCAGCACCGCGCCACGACCTCGGAGACCGCCCAGTGAAGATCGCGACAATCCGCACCGCCGAGGGAACCCGCGCCGCCCGCCTCGACGACGGCGGCTACGTCCCGCTCGACGCCCCCGACGCGGGCGCGCTGCTCGAACGCGAGGGCTGGGCGGACGCGGCGGCGGCCGCGTCCGGCGACGCCCTGGGCCCGGACACCGCGCTCGCGCCCGTCGTGCCGCAGCCCCGCAAGATCCTCTGCGTGGGGCTCAACTACCGCAAGCACATCCTGGAGATGGGCCGCGACCTGCCGGAGCACCCCACCCTGTTCGCCAAGTTCGCCGAGGCGCTCATCGGCCCCGCGGACGACATCCAGCTCGCTCCCGAGTCCTCGGCCGTGGACTGGGAGGCCGAACTGGCGCTGGTCATCGGCCGGACGGTCCGGCGCGCCACTGAGCGCGAGGCCGCGGACGCCATCGCCGGGTTCACCGTGATGAACGACGTCACCATGCGCGACTGGCAGTTCCGGACCCGGGAGTGGCTGCAGGGCAAGACCTTCGAGGGCACCACGCCGCTCGGGCCCGTCCTGGTCACCCCCGACGAGCTGCCCGGCGGCGTCCGTCCCGCCCTCTCCATCACCTGCCGGGTCAACGGCGAGGAGACGCAGAGCGCCGACACGTCCGACCTGGTCTTCGACCCCGTCGACCTCGTCCGGTACGCCTCCACGATCGTCACCCTGCGGCCCGGGGACGTCCTGGCCACCGGCACCCCGGGAGGCGTCGGGCACGCCCGCAAGCCGCCGCGCTACCTCGCCGGCGGCGACACCGTCGTCACCGAGGTGGAAGGCATCGGCCGCCTGGAGAACACCGCGAGGACGGCATGAGCCCGCGCGGCTGGACGGACCGCGGCACCGCGCTCTTCCTTGCCACGCTGGACGGCCTGACCGACGACGACCTGTCGGCGTCCACCCGCCTGCCCGGCTGGACGCGCCGGCACGTCGTCGCCCACGTCCACGGCAACGCCGAGGCGCTGCGCCGCCTGCTGAGCTGGGCCGCGACCGGTGAGGAGAACCGGATGTACGCGGGACCGGACCAGCGCGCCGCGGAGATCGAGGAGCTGTCGGCGCTCCCCGCCGGCGACCTGCGCGCCCTCGTCCGCCAGTCGGCCGGCCGGCTCGCCGCGGACATGGACGCGCTGCCGGCCGGCGCCTGGCAGAACCAGGTGGTCACCGCTCAGGGCCGCACCGTCCCGGCGACGGAGATCCCCTGGATGCGGGCGAGGGAGGTCTGGGTCCACACCGTCGACCTGGACGCCGGCGTCACCTTCGCCGACCTGCCCGACGACCTCAACGCCGCGCTGGTCGCGGACGCCGCGGCCAAGCAGGCGGCCAAGGGCAACGCCGCCCCCCTGGCCGAATGGCTCACCGGCCGCACCCCGCACGCCCCCGCCCTGTCCCCCTGGCTCTGACGCTGGAGCGCCGTTGTGCGGGCCGTTGCCGCCGTTGCCGCCGGCTGGGTGACCGTGCATAGTACTCCAGCCGCACTTGGAGATCTCGGTCTGATCGAGGCCGGGACGTGAGACGGCCACCGCTGTGATCGTGTGGGTGTGTTGGAACCAGACGATCGGCGGTGGCCGTGCCGCCCACTGTTGCGGGCCCGGTCGTATCTGCTGGGGCTGTTGAGCGCCCTGGAGCGCAAGAACGGCTGGTCGCTGGCGGAGTTCGCCGGGGACGCGCGGCCGGACGGGATGCAGCGGCTGCTCAACCACGCCCGATGGGACGCCGACCAGGTGCGGGACGCGCTGCGGTGGCAGGTGGCCGAGCGGCTCGGCGACGCCGACGGGGTGCTGGTGGTCGACGACACCGGGTTTGAGAAGAAGGGCCGCCGCTCGGCGGGTGTGCAGCGCCAGTACACCGGCACCGCCGGCAAGATCACCAACTGCCAGATCGGGGTGTTCTGCTCGTATGCCAACACCGACCGGAAGCGGGTTCTGATCGACCGGGAGCTGTATCTGCCCGAGTCCTGGTTCGCCGTCCCGGGCCGCCGCTACCCCATCCACAGGGTGTCGATGATGCGCAGCGTCTCAGCCTCGTCGTCGACCCAGCAGCGTGAGCATGCCCTCGCCGTTCGGGCCGAAGAAGCGTGTCTGATGGCTGTCTGGCCTGGCCGTTCAGGCACCGCGTCCCACGGCGTTTCCAAGAGGTCGAGGAGGCGCTCAAGTAGTAGGCCGTGACGGACTTCGTTGGGGAGCCCGTTCAGCTCGTACAGCGCGCGTCCGTGGAAGCCGTCCCAGCGGTACGTCACACCCGGCCTTCCCAGCCCGGAGGGGTGTAGCGGACGAAGCTGTCCTCCCTGCCCTGCAGGGCGTCCTGCACCGCCTCTTCGTAGCCGGGACGGCCGTAGGCGATGGCCCGCAAGCGCCACTGCCGCAGCAGGGTTTGGACCTGCTTGAAGCGCGCCAGGTCGTGAGCCGCGTCGAGCGCCTCGTCGTACTCGGCTCGCATGTTCAAGATCGTCTTTGTACAGCGTTTGGTCGTGTGAGGTAGATCCCAGGGCGTCACGTTTTTGCCAACTTCCGCTGGCAATCAATGTAGGTTAGCCTTGCCTAACTGTGGAAGACGTGATCCGACCTCAGACGGGTTGGGCGCCGTTCTGGCGTTCGGAAACGCTGTCGCAGCGGGGCGATGCGCCGGCTCTGCTCGCCGGTGGCGAGCAGGTGTCGTACGCCGAGCTCGCACGCCTGGTGGACGCGGAGGCGGCCGCCTGGCCGGGCGGCGGCGAACGGCGCTTGGTGCTGGTGGAGCTCGAGGCCACCGTCCCGAGCATCGTCAGCTACCTCGCCGCGCTCAACGCCGGGCACGTGGTGCTCCTCGCAGCACAGGGCCGGGCCCAGCACCTGATCGACGCCTGGTCCCCTGACGACCTGGCGAGCCGCAGGGACGGCACCTGGGTCGTCACGTCAGCGGTCCCGGACGGCCGACACGACCTGCACCCCGATCTGGCCCTGCTGCTGTCCACCTCGGGGAGCACTGGTTCGCCGAAGCTGGTCCGGCTCTCCCGGGAGGGGGTGCAGGCGAACGCCGCCGACATTGCGGAGGCGCTCGGCCTCGGCCCGGCCGACCGGGCCGTGACCACCCTGCCGCTGCACTACTGCTACGGCCTGTCGGTGCTGCACTCCCATCTGCAGGTCGGCGCGTCGATCCTGCTCACCGACGGTTCGGTCGTCGACCCGGAGCTGTGGGAGGCGATGCGGGCATTCGGCGTGACCTCCCTGTCCGGCGTGCCGCATACCTTCGACCTGCTCGAGTCCTCTGGGGCGCCCACGGCCTCGGTGCCCTCGTTGCGCCTGGTCACCCAGGCCGGCGGGCGGTTCGACCCCGCCAAAGCCCGGGCCTGGGCGGCGCGCGGCCGCCGTGAGGGGTGGGACCTGCGATTGATGTACGGGCAGACCGAGGCCACCGCTCGGATGGCCGTCTCGGCGCCCGGACGGGCCCTGCAGGAGCCGGCGTCGGTGGGGTCCGCCATCGGAGCCGGCCGGTTCACCGTGCGCGACGGCCGAAGCGAGCTCCCGGTGGGCCGGGTCGGCGAGCTGCACTACGCCGGGCCCAACGTCATGCTGGGTTATGCCGAGGCGCCGGACGATCTCAGCCGCGGCCGTGACATCACGGAGCTGGCGACCGGCGACCTGGCCCGGTTGCGGCCCGACGGCACGGTGGAGATCGTCGGGCGCCGCTCGTCGTTCCTCAAGATCAACGGCGTGCGGGTCGACGTCGAGCGGGTGGAGCAGCTTCTCGCCGCCGAGGGGCTCGCCGCGCTGGTCGGCGGGACGGACGAGCGGTTGCTCGCGCTCGTGGTCGCCGATCAAGGCGACGACGACGCTCTGGCCGAGCGGACCAGGCAGATGCTGGTCAAGGCGACGGGCCTGCCCCACCACCGCCTGTCCGTGGCCGCGGTCCCGGCCCTGCCGCGGCACGCCAGCGGCAAGCCCGACCGCGCCGCCATCGGGCCGGCGTTCGACCTGATCGGCGCGGCGGCCGCCGACCGGCCCGCCGGGTCGTCGACCGCGGCGCTCGTGGCGCTGTACGCCGAGTTGCTCGCGCGGCCGGACGCCACCGCGGATTCGACGTTCGTCGACCTCGGCGGCGACTCGCTGTCCTACGTCGAGCTGTCCATACACCTGGAGGAGCGGCTGGGCGCGCTGCCCGCGGACTGGCCGCAGCGCCCGATCCGGGAACTGTCCACCGACGCGCCGCGGCGGCGGAGCCGGTTCGCCCGGGTGGACACGACCATCGTGCTGCGCGCGCTCGCGATCGTCGCGATCGTGGGCTCGCACACGCACGTGTTCCGCGTCCTCGGCGGCGCGCACATCCTGCTCGGGGTGGCGGGCTACAACTTCGCCCGCTTCGCGGCGAGCGCCACGGCCGCCCGCGAGACGTGGCGCCGGGTCTGGACCACGGTCGCGCGCATCACCGTCCCCACATCCGTCTGGGTCGCCGCGGTGGGGCTCGCGACGGGGACCTACTCCGTCGCGAACCTGGTCATGCTCAACTGGATCTTCGGCAGCGACCGGTGGTCGTCCACCTGGCGGCTGTGGTTCATCGAGGCGCTCGTCTGGAACCTGCTGGCCTTCGCGGCGCTGCTGAGCGTCCCGGCCGTCCGGCGGCTCCATGCCCGGGCCCCGTTCGCGCTGGCCGCCGGGGTGGCGCTCCTCGGCGCGACCGCCCGGCTCGACTTCGTCGACCTGACGTCACCGCCCGGTCGCGGGACGGCCCCGGCCGTTCTCTGGCTGATCGCGATCGGCTGGGCCGCGCAGGTGGCGTCCGGTCGCCGCCAGCGCCTGCTGCTGAGCGTGCTGATCATCGCCACGTTGCCCGGTTTCATGGACAACGCCGTGCGCGAGGCCACCATCGGCGCGGGACTGCTGCTGATCGTCTGGGTGCGCACACTGCCGGTGCCGCGTCCGCTGGTACCCGTTCTCGCCGTCCTGGCGGGCGCGTCCCTGTACGTGTACGTCACCCACTTCGAGGTGTACCGCTCGACCGACTGGGCGCTGGTCAACTTCGGACTCGCCCTCGGGATCGGCCTGCTCGCCTGGTTGGCGGCCACCCGGCTGACCGCCCGGCTCGGCAGGCGGCTCCATCGAGACGGCAGCCCGGCTGCGGCGGACCCCGAACCCCTTCCCTCGACTCCACAGGAGGCCCTTCGATGAACCGACGTCTACGCCAAGCCCCCGTGGTCGGAGCGGCCCTGGTGGTGATGGCCCTGGCCACCGCATGCGGCTCGGGCGGCAAGGAGGCCGCGCTCGACCCGGACAAGCTCACGATCTACAGCGCGCAGCACGGGGACCTCATGGACGCCTGGGTCGAGGGCTTCACCAAGGACACCGGCATCGAGGTCCAGGTCCGTGAGGGCGCGGACTCCTCGATGGGCAACCAGATCGTGGCCGAGGGCAAGCGCTCCCCCGCGGACGTCTTCCTCACCGAGAACGCGCCGGCGATCACCGTCGTGCAGAACGCCGGCCTGATGGCCCCGGTCGAGCAGACCACCCTGGACCAGGTCGACCCGGCGTTCAGGCCCGGCAGCGGCAAGTGGGTCGGGATCGCGGCCCGCTCGACCGTCCTGGTCTACAACCCGGGCATGGTCTCGGAGGCCGATCTGCCGGCGTCCATGATGGACCTCGCCAAGCCCGAGTACGCCGGCAAGTGGGGGGCCGCACCGGCCGGTGCGGACTTCCAGGCGATCGTCGCCGGTCTCCTTGAGGCCAAGGGAGAGGCGGCGACGAGCCAGTGGCTGGCCGGCCTGAAGAAGAACGCGAAGGTCTACCAGAACAACATCGCCACCATGAAGGCCGTCAACGCCGGCCAGGTGCCGATGGGGATCATGTACCACTACTACTGGTACCGGGACCAGGCGCTGACCAAGGACGGCAGCAAGAACACCCGGCTCCACTACTTCAAGAACCAGGACGTGGGCGCGTTCGTCAGCATCAGCGGCGGGGGCGTGCTCGCGTCCAGCAAGCATCCGGCGGACGCGCAGAAGTTCCTGGCCTGGGTCACCGGCCCCAAGGGCCAGGCCGCCATCAGCGCCAGCAAGTCCATGCAGTACGCCGTCGGCAAGGGCCAGCCGTCCGACCCGGCGCTTCCTCCGCTGAAGTCGCTCCAGGCCCCCAAGATCGACCCGTACACGCTCGACGGACCCAAGGTGATCAAGCTGATGACGCAGGCGGGAATCATCTGACCGTGAGCGCAACCAAGGCCATGCCGAAGGCCCGCGCCGCGACCCGCGCTCGCGGAGCACCGGCCGGCGGCTCGTTGCTCGGGGCCGCGGTGCTGGTGACCGCGGTGACGGTGCTCCCGATCGTCGTGGTGCTGGTCACCGCGCTGAGCCAGGGAGGGTCCGAGGTGATCGCCCAGGTCGTCCGGCCGCGGATCGGTGAGCTGCTGCGCAACACGGTCGCGCTGGTCGTCCTGGCCACGGGCGCGTGCGCCGCACTGGGCACCGGCGCCGCCTGGCTGGTGGAACGCACCCGGCTGCCGGGCGCGGGCTGGTGGCGCGCCGCGCTGGTCGCGCCGCTCGCCGTGCCCGCGTTCGTCAACGCCTACGCCTGGGTGTCGCTGCGCCCATCGATGACGGGGCTGACCGGGGCGGTGCTGATCACCACGCTCTCGTACTTTCCGTTCGTGTTCCTGCCGGTGTCCGCGGCACTGCGCGGGCTGGACCGATCCTGGGAGGACACCGCGCGCTCGCTCGGCCTCGGCCCGTGGCGCGCGTTCGCCCGCATCGTCCTGCCGCAGTTGCGCCCGGCCCTCCTGGGCGGGTGCCTGCTCGTGGCGCTCCATCTGCTCGCCGAGTTCGGCGTGCTCGCCATGCTGCGCTTCCCGACGTTCACCACGGCCATCCTCGACCAGTACGAGGCCGCGTTCGACACCGGCACCGGCAGCATGCTGGCCGTGGTGCTGATCGGCTTGTGCGCGGCGGTGCTGGCCGTCGAACACCTCTGGCGTGGGCGCCGGGGCCACGCACGGATCGGCTCCGGGGTCATCCGACGCCCCGAGCCCCGGCCCCTCGGCTGGTGGTTCACGCCCAGCCTGGCGGCCCTCACCCTGCTGGTGGCCCTCGCGCTCGGCGTGCCCGCGTACAGTCTCGGCCGCTGGCTCGCCGCGCCGACCGCCGCCCTCGACGGCGCCGGCCTGGCCACCGCGCTGGGCTCGACGATCGCCCTGGCGGTGGCCGCCGCGGCCGCCTCGTGCGTGGCCGCGTTCCCCGTGGCCCTGCTGCTCCGGCAACGGCAGACGCCCGTCACCACGGCCATCGAGCGGCTCTGCTACCTGACCAGCTCACTGCCAGGTGTCGTCGTCGGCCTGGCCCTGGTGACGCTCGCCATCCGGTGGCTCACCGGGCTGTACCAGAGCGCGACTCTGCTCGTGGTGGCCTACACGGTCCTCTTCCTGCCCCGTGCGCTGATCTCCATCCGGGCCGCGCTCGCGCAGGCGCCGACCCCGCTGCTGGAGGCGGCACGCGCGCTCGGCGACAGCCCGTGGCGGGCCGTGCGCCGCGTCGTCGTCCCGCTGGCCCTGCCCGGGATCCTGGCGGGCTTCGCCCTGGTCTTCATCGCCACCACTACCGAACTGACCGCGACCCTCCTGCTCGCACCGACCGGAACCAGCACCCTGGCCACCGGTTTCTGGGAGGCGAGCAGCACCCTCGACTACGGCGCCGCCGCGCCCTACGCCGTCACGATGGTGATCCTCTCCGCGCCCATGACCTGGCTCGTCCTGCGCAAGCGGGCGGTGACGCCATGACGCGCCTGGCCGTCACCGGTGTCAGCGCCTCCTACGGCGACACCGAGGTCCTGCACGGAGTCGACCTGGTGGTCGAGAGCGGATCGGCCACGGCCATCCTCGGAGCCTCCGGCTGCGGCAAGACGACCCTGCTGCGGGTGATCGCCGGCTTCCACACGGTGGACGCCGGCGAGGTCCGCATCGGCGAGCGGGTCGTCCTGCGCCCCGGGTACGCGATACCGCCCGAGGGCCGGGGGATCGGCTACCTCTCGCAGGAAGGCAACCTGTTCCCTCATCTGACCGTGGCCGGAAACATCACGTTCGGCCTGCCCCGCCGCAAGCGCCGGGACACCGCACGGGTCGCGGAGCTGCTCGACCTGGTCGGCCTCCCCGCCGGCCTCGCCGACCGCCGTCCGGAACAGCTGTCCGGCGGGCAGCAGCAGCGCGTCGCGCTCGCCCGCGCGCTCGCCCGCCGCCCCGGCCTGGTGCTGCTCGACGAGCCGTTCAGCTCCCTCGACGCCGGGCTGCGCGTCTCGACCCGGCGGGCCGTGGCCGACGCTCTGGCCGCCACCGGCGCGACGGTGCTGCTGGTGACGCACGACCAAGGCGAGGCCCTCTCCTTCGCCGACCAGGTGGCGATCATGCGGGACGGACGGTTCGTCCAGGTCGGGCCGCCGAAGCAGGTCTACTCGACACCGGCGGACCGGACCACGGCCGGCGTGCTCGGAGACATGACCGTCATCCCGGGCGAGGCCCAGGAGGATCATGTCGCGACCCCGCTCGGCAGCCTGCCGCTGGCGGACGGCGGCGCGACCGGACCGGTGGACGTCGCCCTGCGCCCCGAGCAGATCCTGATAGGCGCACCGCGACCCGGGGCCGCCGAGGCCGTGGTCGACACCGTGGACTACTTCGGCCACGACGCCCTGGTCCGGCTCGTCCTGCGGCAAGGCGGCACGCCCGTGCTGGCCCGGGTGCTGGGGGACGAGTCGCCGGCGCTCGGGCAGCTCGTCGGGCTCCAAGTGCGCGGACCGGCACGGGCGTTCACCCGCCCGCACGGCCGGACCGCGGCCACCGAACCCTCCTGATCCGCGAAGCCCCGCGTCCACCGGCGGCACCGCCGGCGGAGGCGGTGCGGTCGTCCAGCGCCCCGCCCGCGCGCGGCGGCTCGTCGCCGGGTGCGGGCGGGGGTGGGGCCGGCGACCGCCCGGACGCGGCGGCCTGGCCTCGGGTGCCCAGATCAGGCTTCGCCGAGATGCGGCAGATCACGGATCGGTTCGGCTGAGGATGCGGACGAGACGGACGAGAGCGGCGCGCCGGCCGTCTGGATCGTCGTTGAGGCCGGGCATCAGCATCCGCTGCATCTGGGGGGTCGCGAACCACCATCCGGCCAGGGCGATGACCGCGTAGAGCAGGTCCTGGGGCGGTATCCCGGGGTTGAGGCGTCGTGATCGCTGCGCCGCCGCCAACGCGGCGATCTTGTCGGCGTAGTGGGCGGTCCGTTCGGCCTGGGCCGCCACCGGCTCACCCGCCGGGGTGTGGAGTCCTTCCCAGTGCAGCAGCCGGATGAAGTGCGGGTGCGCACGGTGGTAGTCGAACACTCGCCCGGCATATTCCCCCAGGTCGGACGCGGTCTCCTCGTCCAACGGCACGGCTTCGGCCAGGCGTTCCAGCTCCTTGGTGAGCACGATCGCGAACAGCTGCCGCTTGTTGCCGAAGTAGGAGTAGATCCGCTCCTTGTTCACCCCCGCCTCGGCGGCGATGCGGTCCATCCGGGCCGCCTCCGGGCCCTGAGCGGCGAACTCGGCGACCGCGGCGTCCAGGATCAGCCGCCTGGTCCTCTGTGTGTCCCATGCCATGACCTGAGGATACGCCAAAATCCAACTCGCTGGTTGGATTTCGGCCGGCGCGTGTGGCAAACTCCAACTCGGTAGTTGGAATTCCCCGTACCGGAACACAAGGAGATGTCATGCCCCCGGTCCGCCCACGGCTGGACGCCCCCGCGGCCCCCTCGATTCATCTGCGAGCCCTGTTCACGTGGCTGGCCGTCTACGGCATGCTCATGGTCACGCAGGCGCTGCTGGGATTCGCCCTCGGATCCCTCTCTCTTCCCGCGCGCACCCTGGTAGTCACGGGCATCGTCGTTCCCGCGGTCGTGTACGTCGTCGTCCCGGCCATCCTTCGGGCCTACGCGGCGCTCCGCCGCCGCGTAACCAGGTCCAGGTGATGACTGCGCAGGTACTTTCAGTCCGCGGGCACTGTCGCGCGCTGCTGACGGAACTCGCGTGGCGACAGGCCATAGGCGCTGCGGAACGCCTGGCTGAAGTGCGCGGAGTTGGTGAACCCCCACCGGGCCGCGATCGCTTTGATCGTGCGGTCGTCCAGCCGGGGCTCGGCAAGGTCACGGCGGCATCGTTCCAGGCGGCGCTCGCGGATCCAGCCGGCGACGGTGCGCCCTTCGGCCTGGAACAGCTTGTTCAGATAGCGCAGGGAGATATGGTGCGCCGCGGCGATCGCGCCCGGAGTCAGATCAGGGTCGCCCAGGTTCGCGCGGATGAAGGCGTGGATCTGGGCCATCAGCGCTCGCCGCCCGGTGTGGGCCGGCACGACGGCCTGAGCGTCCAGCGCCCCGGCCAGCGCCGCGGTCAGCACATCCACGGTCAGGGTGGACAACCGGGTGGCGCCGGCCGGGCTGAGCTCGTGCATGTGCCGAGCGAGCTGGAGCATGAACTGCGACGTCAGCGCACCGACGCCTTTGGCGCCGGGGATGCCGACCGCGCTCAGCCGCCGCAGGTCCCGGGAGGGCAGTGGCAGCAAGGAGCGCGGGAACCGCAGGAGCAGCACCTGGCTCATCGGTATGTCCGGGGCGAACTCGCCCACATACGGCTGTGAAGGGTCCCACAGCTTCAGGTCCCCGACCCGTAAATCGGCGCAATGGCCGTCCTGCGTTGCGATGACGCCGCCGCGCACGATGCAGCCCAGCGCGAATATGCCGGGATCTGATCGGCGAATGAGTTCAGGCGTGCGGTGGATCGAGTGCGGCATCGTGGTGATCAGCGTCGCCTGCACGTCGCCGAAGGCGCAAACGTCGATCCGCCCCCGGAACTCTCTCTCCAGTGCCGGCTCGCAGCGCAGATCAAAAGGCACCCAGAGCTTCGAGTGCACCTCATGCCAAAGCGCGAACCGCTCCCCCGCCGGGACCTCGGCGGTGTTGATCACGTCCATGACCCACCACAGTGTTATCGCCGTCGCTGCGGGGACCCGCCCAGGATCGCCCGGAAAGGACTCGAACTCAAGCCACCGGGCCATGCTCATCACGGCCCGGCAGAGCGGCGGCCCGCACTCCGCCGGGCGTGCGGGCCGTCGCTCTGACCGCGACTCGGACTCCGTCGGGGTCAGGCGGGCACCTTCTCCCTTTCGACGATGTTGAGGGCCTCCCGGAGGTAGTTGCGGAACACGGGGTAGTTCTCGCTCATCGGGAAATGCCCGATCTCGTCCATCTTGATGAAGGTGGCGTTCTGGATCGCGTCCGCGGTGCGGGCGCTGTCCTCCGGAGTCGTCAGGTAGTCGTACTCGCCGGTGAGCATCACGACGGGGCACCGGTTCCCGTCGATCTCGTGCAGGCGGTCCCGCAGGTCGTGGTCGACGCTGTAGAAGTACAGGTCGCCCTTGAAGGCCTCGGAGCCCTGGGAGTAGTAGAACCACGTCTTCCAGCGGTCGGCCTCCGGCGACTGCGGCGCCATCAGGTCCCACACTCCGCTCGCGCAGACCTGCGCGGCGTTGGCGTGCGGGTGCTGCCACCAGTCGAGGTAGAACCCGGGCGAGTAGTCCGCGCCCTCGACCGACAGGACGCCGGCGAACCGGTCGGGCCGCCGCAGCGCGAGTTGCAGCGCGACGTTCCCGCCGAAGGAGGAGCCCATGAAGATGGGGTCTTCGAGTTCGAGGGCGTCGCACAGCGCGACGATGAAGTTGACGTAGTGGTCCGCGGTGAGGGTGTACTCCTCCTTCCACCATTCGCGGTTCTCCGGCGGGTCGGACTTGCCGTGGCGGGGCAGGTCGTAGGCGATGACGCGGTGGTTCGCCGTGATCTCCTCGTCCTCCAGCAGGCCGCGCCACTGGTGGTTGTGGCAGCCGGCGGTGTGCTGGCAGACCAGCGGCCGCCCGGTGCCGTTCTCGAGGTAGAAGACCTTGTATTCGACGCCGTCGGCTTCGACGGTCACGTAGTGCCCGGTGACGGGGGATACCTTGCTCACTGTGATCTCCTTCCTCAGGCGGGCGATCCGACGACGCGGAGCAGCTCGATCTGCCGGGTGATGCAGCGAAGGTTCTGCATGAGGACCAGGATGTCTCCGTCCAGCCGCATGTCGCGCTGGAAGGTGGCCGCCCAGATCCCGTGGTGCATCGGGGGCGGCACCGGCTGACCGAACCCTCGCCAGGTCTCGGCGCTCGCGCGGATCGCGAACTGGTAGGGGACGTCGAGCGGACCCGGATCCACCACGACATCGGTCACGCGCCCCGACTCGACCTTGATCGCGTAGGTGTGGTCGGTGGCGTCTAGCAGGTAGGTGCAGGTGAAGTACTTCCCGTGGGCCTGGATCTCGGGATCGTCGTTGCTGGCCGCGGCGAAGGCGTCGGCCCACTCCCGGGGCGACACGGCCTTGGTCGGCGCAGTCACAGTCATGTTCGGCGTCTCCTCCCCCACTGGACGCTTCGGCGATATGCAGCGCCGTACCCAGGCTCAAGGAACCCGTTGCCCCAAGAACCCCCAAAATCCGGTCAAATCAGGCGATATGGGTCAGCGGACCCACCTCACGTTGAAGGGAGAGACGGGTCGCGGGGAGCCATCCCGGCGGTAGCGGAGAACGGTGTCACCGGCCGCCCGTTCTTCGTCGAACTCCTCCTCGAAGGCGTTCTCGTCTTCCAGTTTCCGGCTGAGCCACTCATCGAAAGATCGTGACTCGGCGAGTTCCCAGCCTTTGGCGACTTCTATCGCGCCCATCACCGTATCGACGTCAGGGCCGTCGCAGAACACCTCGAACTCGTCGACGTCCTCCGATATATCGGAGACCCGATCAACAATCCACGCTACGTCCAGACGGTTGATGTACCTGGCGGAGGACACCTCGTTGAAAGTCACTCCGATGACAACGGTCGCCTCGTCCCCTCGAACCTGCCCGAACGTGCTCAGCGCGCGCCGCGCGACGGCGAAGTCGCCTTGAAAGTACTCGCGCCCCGCGCCCGTGCGTGAGAGCTGCCGGCCGATCGCGCGGATCAGATCTTCTTCCGCGCCTTCGGCGTCCGCGACCAGGACATGTGCGTGACGGGTGATGGTGACACCCCGTTTGAGGCAGTCCCGGGTGTGCTCGCCGAGCCGGCGCTCCCAGTCGTCGGTTCTGCCGACCTTGATAATCCCCGTGCTCAATTCCAACGCGTAGACAAAGCCAGCAGGCAAGGCCGAGCCGCCTCTCTTCCATCGGTGATCGGCGGGAGTCTAAGCCTCGATCCACCGATGGTGTATCGAGGTCGATCTCTCGGTCTTTTCGGGAGGACGGTTGAGTTGTCGGCCGCCCGCGGGCAGGGGTGATCGGC
>NZ_JBEORG010000066.1:0-23952 GCF_040302145.1 Spirillospora sp. NPDC127506
GCGGCCGCGGCGGAGCGACGGCCGCCCGGCGCCGCCCGGGGGACCGGGGGCCGTCCCCCGGGAAACGACAGAGAGAGGTGAGCTGAACATGACGACCGTCGGAGTCGGGATGGTCGGGCACGCGTTCATGGGGCGCGCCCACTCCCAGGCGTGGCGCAGTGTCGGGCCGTTCTTCGGGCCGCCCCTGACGCCCGTCATGGCCGCCCTGGCGGGACGTTCCGCCGACCGCGCCCGCGCCGCCGCCGAGGCGCTCGGCTGGGCGGCCGTGGAGACCGACTGGAAGGAGCTGCTCCGCCGCGACGACGTCCAGCTCGTCGACATCTGCACGCCGGGCGACAGCCACGCCGAGATCGCGGTCGCCGCGCTGGACGCGGGCAAGCACGTGCTGTGCGAGAAGCCGCTCGCCAACTCCGTCGCGGAGGCGGAGGCGATGGCCGCGGCCGCCGACCGGGCGCGCGAGCGCGGCGTCCGGTCGATGGTGGGGTTCAACTACCGGCGCGTCCCGGCGGTCACGCTGGCCCGCCGGCTGGTGGAGGAGGGGCGCATCGGCACCGTCCGGCACATCCGGACCCAGTACCTCCAGGACTGGCTGGCCGACCCGCGGGCCCCGTTCACCTGGCGGCTGGACCGCGAGCGGGCCGGGTCGGGGTCGCTCGGCGACATCGGCGCGCACATCATCGACACCGCGCAGTTCATCACCGGGCAGTCGCTCGTCGGGGTGTCGGCGCTGCTGGACACGTTCGTCCCGGAGCGCCCCCTGCCGGACGGCGGCACGGCGCGGGTCACCGTGGACGACGCGGCCCTGTTCATCGGCCGCACCGACGGCGGCGCGCTCGCCTCCTTCGAGGCCACCCGGTTCGCGACGGGGCGCAAGAACTCGCTGCGCATCGAGGTCAGCGGCTCGTCCGGCGCCCTGTACTTCGATCTCGAATCGCTCAACGAGCTCTGGTTCTACGACCGGGCCGACGGCGACGCGACCGCCGGGTTCCGCCGCATCGTCGTGACCGAGCCCGTCCATCCGTACGCGGGGCACTGGTGGCCGCCCGGCCACATCCTCGGGTACGAGCACACCTTCACCCACCAGATGGCCGACCTGCTCACCGCCATCGCGGACGGCACCGACCCGCGCCCGTCGTTCGCCGACGGCCTGCAGGTCCAGCGCGTCCTCGCCGCGGTCGCGGACAGCGCGGAGGCCCGCTGCTGGGTCGACGTCGAAGGGAGCAACTAGCCATGGCACGACCGATCACCCTGTTCACCGGCCAGTGGGCGGACCTGCCGTTCGAGGAGGTCTGCCGGCTCGCGTCCGGCTGGGGCTACGAGGGCCTGGAGATCGCCTGCTGGGGCGACCACTTCGAGGTCGACAAGGCCCTCGCCGACGACGACTACGTCCCGCGGAAGCTGGAGACGCTCGCCAAGCACGACCTGAAGGTCTGGGCGATCTCCAACCACCTCGTCGGCCAGGCCGTCTGCGACAACCCGGACGAGCGGCACAAGGCGATCCTGCCGGAGCGCATCTGGGGCGACGGGGAGCCCGAGGGCGTCCGGCGGCGCGCCGCCGCCGAGATCGAGGACACCGCCCGCGCCGCCGCGAAGCTCGGCGTCGACACCGTCATCGGCTTCACCGGCTCCTCGATCTGGCACACGGTCGCGATGTTCCCGCCCACCCCCGACGCGATGGTGGAACGCGGCTACGCCGACTTCGCCGAGCGCTGGAACCCGATCCTGGACGTGTTCGACGAGGTCGGCGTGCGGTTCGCGCACGAGGTCCACCCGAGCGAGATCGCCTACGACTACTGGACGACCGTCCGCACCCTCGAAGCCATCGGGCACCGCCCCGCGTTCGGGCTGAACTTCGACCCGTCCCACTTCGTGTGGCAGGAGCTCGACCCCGTCGGCTTCCTGTTCGACTTCCGCGACCGGATCTACCACGTCGACTGCAAGGACACCAAGGTCCGGACGGGCGACGGCCGCCGCGGCCGCCTCTCGTCCCACCTGCCCTGGGCGGACATGCGGCGCGGCTGGGACTTCATCTCCACCGGCCGCGGCGACGTGCCCTGGGAGGACGTGTTCCGCGCCCTCAACGCGATCGGCTACGACGGCCCCATCTCCGTCGAATGGGAGGACGCCGGGATGGACCGCCTCCAAGGCGCCCCGGAGGCCCTGGAGTTCGTCCGCGCCCTCAACGCCATGCAGCCGCCGGAGGGCGCTTTCGACGCCGCCTTCTCCTCCGACTGACGCGCGGCGCGCCGCCGTCCGTGAGGCCATGCGCACGGGGGGCGGCGCGCCGTTCCCTCAGGCCGCCGGCCGGGCGCCCAGCCTCCGGGGGGCGTGGTCCCTGACGAACTGCTCCAGGTCGGAGGCCGGGACGCCCATCGGCGGGACGACGATGAGCCTGTCGACGCCCAGCTCGCCGTACTCCCGGACGTACCCGGCGTCCGGGAGCTTCGGCGGGCTCACCGAGATGTGCAGCGGCGCGGCCCGGCCGGCCTCCTGCTCGGCGGCACGCAACCGGGCGAGCAGATCGGCGGCGGCGCGGCGCCCGAGCATCCACCCGTACCAGCCGTCCGCATGCCGGGCCGCCCGGCGCAGTGCGGCGGGGCTGTGCCCGCCGGTCACGACGGGGATCGGCCGCTGCACGGGGCGCGGGTGCGCGTCCACGCCCGCGAAGTCGGCGTGGCGGCCGTGGAAGGCGGGCGCTTCGTCGTACCAGAGCGACCGCATCGCCGCCAGGTACTCGTCCGTCCGCGCCCCGCGCCCCTCCGGCGGGACGCCGACGGCGCGCAGCTCCGGCTCCAGGTACCCCGCCGCCGCGCCGAAGATGAGCCGCCCCTCGCTGAGCACGTCCAGGCTGGCGAGCTGCTTGGCGAGCACCAGCGGATTCCGCTGCGGCAGGACGACGACCCCGGTGCCGAGTGCGATGCGCCCGGTGCGTCCGGCGAGGTGCGCCAGGGCGACCAGCGGGTCGAGGAACGGCGCGTCCGGCTCCATCGGGGACGGCGCGACGCGCGGGCTCGGCAGGACAACATGGTCGCCCGCCCATACCGAGTCGTATCCGAGGTCCTCGGCGAGTCCGGCGAGCCGCGCGGCGACGCCCGGCTCGGCACAGGCGTGCACGTTCAGGGCGAACAGCCCCAGAGTTGGTTGCATCTCTGGATAGTCGAACTTTTCTATTATTAAGTCAAGCGATGATCGAGCTGCTATAGCCTGCCGCCATGGCGGAGGAGTCGATGCGGGGCGGTCTGCCGGAGGGCCTCGCGTCCGTGGCGGGCTTCCAGCTGTCCAAGTGCGGGTGGTGGCTGGAGCAGCGGCTCGAAGAGGAACTGCAGCCGCTCGGCATCCGGGTGCGGCACTTCCTGGTGCTGGCGATGCTCAGCACGTCCGGCGCGCTGTCGCAGCAGGAGATGGCCGGCTACCTGCTGCTCGACCCCACGCTGATGGTCGGCCTCGTCGACGAGCTGGAGGCGCGCGGCCTCTGCGAGCGCACCCGCGACCCGCGCGACCGGCGGCGCTACTCCGTCCGCATCACCGAGGACGGCCTGGCCCTGCACCACCGGGCCCGCGCGCTCGCCGACGAGGTGGGCGCGGACGTCTTCGGCCCCCTGACGGACGACGAACTGCGCACGGTGGTGAAGGCGATCGGCCGCGTCATGGAGCCGTTCTGGGCCGAGCAGCGGGTGCGCCCGCGCCGTAAGCGCTGAGACGCCGTAGGCGCTAAGACAGGGCGCGGAAGTCGGTGAAGTCGAAGCCGGGGGAGACGACGCAGCTGACCAGGACCTCCTCGCTCCCGGCCGGACGCGCCGCCTGCCAGACACCGGGCGGCACGACGGCCTGCGGGACCTGCCCGTCCGCCAGGCGGTCGCCGAGCATCACCGTCTCCGGGTTCCCCGACGGCCGTTCGCCGGCGCCGTCCATCAGCAGCGCCAGCGGCCCGCCCCTGTGCCACAGCCACACCTCGGCGGACCGGACGGCGTGCCACATCGACTCCTCGCCCGGCGGCAGCAGGAAGTAGATGGCGGTGGCGCTCGCCCGCTCACCGGGATAGCCGTCCGGTGCGAAGGAGACGTCCGACCGCCACGTCTCGCGGTACCAGCCGCCCTCGGGATGCGGCAGCAGGCCGAGCGCCGCCGCCGTCGCGGGCCGGTCGAGCAGCGCGACGTGCCGCCCGTCCGGCCCGCGCCGCAGGTAGCGGACGCGGGCCGCCGCCGTCTTGTCGATCACCCCGCGGGCCGGCACCGCGCCCGGCTCGGGGTCCAGCGCGACCGCGACGACCTGCCCCTCCTCGAACACGTCGTCGGCGACCGCGAGCGCGCCCTCCTCGGGCGTCCAGGCGGCCCCGGACTCGGGCAGGACGAAGCGCGGGCCGGGCTCGGCCTCCCAGGCGTCGAGCGTCGTGAGCAGCAGCACGCACCGAGCCTAGACGGTCAGGACGATCTTCCCGGTGACCCGGCCGGTGGCGCCGCGTTCGTGCGCCTTCGCGGCGTCCTCCAGGGGGAAGACGGAGTCGATCTCGGCGCGCAGCGCGCCGGCCTCGGCGAGCGCGGCGATCTGTGTCATCGCGTGGTGGTCCGGCTCGACCAGCAGGGTCTCCGTCCGGACCCCGTCCGCGTCCAGGTCGGCGAGGTCGCTCAGCACGAGCGACACGAGCACGCCGCCGGGCCGCAGCACGCGCAGGGAGCGCGGGCCGTAGTCGCCGCCGATCGTGTCGATCACGATGTCGGCGTCCCGCACGGCCTCGGCGAAGTCGACGGCGCGGTAGTCGATCGGCTCGTCCACGCCGATGCCGCGCAGGAAGCCGTGCTTGCCCGCGCTGGCCGTGCCGAGCACGTACGCGCCGCGCGCCTTGGCGATCTGCACGGCCAGATGCCCGACGCCGCCCGCCGCCGCGTGGATCAGCACCCGCTGCCCTTCGCGCACGCCCGCGGTATCGACCAGGGCCTGCCACGCCGTGAGCGCCGCCAACGGCAGGGCACCCGCCTGCACGTGGTCGATACCGGACGGTTTGGCCGCGAACGTCCGGGACGGCGCCGCCACGTACTCGGCGTGCGAGCCGGCCCCGAACGGATACCGCAGCATCCCGAAGACCTCGTCGCCGGGCTTGTGCAGCGTCACGCCGATCCCGACCTTCTCCACCACCCCGGAGACGTCCCACCCGAGGACGAACGGCGGCTTCCCGAGGAATCCGCCGCGCGCCCGGTGCTTCCAGTCGGTCGGGTTCACCCCGGCCGCCCGCACCCGCACGAGCACCTCCGTGGGCCCCGGCTCCGGCCGCTCGACCTCGACCACCTTGAGCACCTCGGGTCCGCCGAGAACGTCCTGCCGGACCGCCCGCATGAGTTCCGCCATCGTCATCCCCTTTCCACGGCCTATAGCCACCAAGTCCGGGACGGCCGGTTACATTTCCGAGCGTTCACTTGCGGCGTGTCGCCCCCATAGGCGCGCTCATAGGGGCAACACGCCGCAAGTCGACGGGGCGGGGGCGGCGGACGAGGACGACGCCGCCGACGGCGAGCAGACCGCCGGCGACCGCCAGGAGCGAGGGCGGGTCGCCCAGCCAGGAGCTGATCCAGCACGCCTGCGCCGCAGCCGGCTTCGCGCCCGACGTCGCCGCCACGTGCGCCGACTACCGCTCGATCCTGGCCCTCGTCGGCGCCGGGACGGGAGTGTCCCTCATCCCCGAACTCGCCCTGACCGGCTGGGCGCGCCTCCCGTCGCCCTGCTGCCGACCCGGCCCCGCGTCTCCCGCCGCATCAACGCGCTCGTCACCGGCCGCGCCGAGTCGGCCGCCGCCGCCCGCGCCGTCCTCGACGCGCTGCCGGACCACGCGCAGGACCTCTGACGGCCCGCCCGCCCGGCGCGAAGATCGCGGCTAGTCCATCTCGGAGAGGCGGGCCGGGTCGAACGCGATGGGGTAGGGGCGGTCGAGGGCGACGGTCTCGCCGGAGCGGGCCTTGCCGGCCACCTCGTAGCGGTCGCCCCTCAGTTCGAGCATGGTGATCGTGGGGCGCGGCTCCAGGTCGACCAGCCAGTAGTGGGGGATGCCGGTCGCCGCGTACTCGTCGACCTTGCGCACGCGGTCGATCTGCTCGTTGACGGTGCGCGGCGTGACGACCTCCGCGACCAGGATGAGGTCGGGGCCGTAGTAGGTGCGGGTCCGGCGCTCCAGGGCCGCGCGGGCGACGTCGCGCGCCACGGCGAAGACGTCGGGCTTGCGGACGCCGGACGGGGTCGTCACGTCCTGCGGGGCGCCGGCGATGTGGACGTCGGCGTCGGCCTGGCGGGCCGCGTCCTTGAGGATCGCCTTCAGCCGCTCGGCGGCGTGGTCGTGCCACAGGTCGCCCGGGAGCTCGTGCAGCCAGCCGTCCGCGAGCTCGTAGCGGCGGCCCTCCTCGGGCAGCGCGTCCAGGTCGTACAGCGTGTACGGGCCGTGCGCCCGGCCGAGCGTCCCGCCCATGGATCGTCCCCCCCTCGCCGCTCGATCTACGGGCTGCTTCGAACCTAGCGGACGAGCGTCCGAACGGCGGGTAGGCATGATCGCGCGTCGGGATGCGGCCGAATGTCTCGAAAACCGAGCGGCGGCGAGTTACGATGTATCGCGTCTTGACCCTCCATCGGCTGGAGGGTGCAGGCTGCGGAGGCCGGCCCGCCTCGAAGGGGAGAAGCGATGAGCGTCGAGCAGCATCCCGCGCCCGCACTGCGCGCCTCGGACCGCGACCGCGACGAGATGCTCGTCCGGCTGCACACCGCCTTCGCCGAAGGGCGCCTGGACGAGCCGGAGCTGGACGAGCGCATCGACCGCGTCCTCGCCGCGCGCACCCACGACGAGCTGGGCGCCGTGGCCGCCGACCTCCCGTCCGGCCGGCGGGTTCCCGGGGGCCGCGGGGGCGGCCCGGTGGGGCGCTTCCAGGTCGCCTACAAGAGCTCGGTCACGCGCGCCGGGAGCTGGCGGCTGCCCGAGCGCTACACGGCGGTCGTCTACAAGGGGTCCGGCACGCTCGACCTCCGCTCCGCCGAGCTGGAGGGCCCGGTCACGACCCTCCGGGTGCTCGCCTACAAGTCGGGAGTGGAGATCATCGTGCCGCCGGGTGTCCGCGTGGAAGCGGACGGTGTGGGGGTCTCCGCGGAGGTGCACGGTGACCCGCCGCCCGGCGCGCCGGTCGTCCACGTCAGGGGTTTCGCGTACAAGGGAACGATCCGGGCGAAAGGTCTGATACTTCGGCCCTGAAGTGATAGAACGCTCCAGCGGCCCCCATTGGCCGCCGTTCATGCGGATGTCGGTACACGGCGTCCCATGGCGCGATTTGATGGTGGTCCTACAGGACCGTGAAGGAGCGCGTGTGACGGCGAGGACCCCGGAGCAGGACGAGGCCCCGCGGACGGCCGAGGACGGGTCGGCGGGCTCCCGCGAGGTCCGGCGGCGGCTGACGTTCGGCGTCGCCGGCGACATCGCCGACCTCCGCGCCGCCCTGTCGCCCTGGCAGCGGGCCTACGAGGCCTGGCGCTCGGCCGGGCTGAGCTGGGGGCACGGCGCGCCGCCCCGCGAACGCGCGGACGACCGCGACGCGGTGGCGGCCGAGAGCCCGGCCGGCGAGGCGGAGCCGGAGGCGGCCGAGCCGGCGCCGGAGCCCGCGTCCGAGAAGCCCGCCGCTGAGAAGCCCACCGCTGAGAAGCCCAGCTCCGAGAAGGCCGCAGCCAAGAAGGCCGGAGCCAAGAAGCCGGCGCCCAAGAAGTCGGCGCCCGTGAAGCCCGACCCCGGCGACGTCCTGGTCGCCGGCCCGCCGCGGCCGGCGCCGGAGCCCGCGCGGCGGCCGCCGCTGTGGCGGCGGCTCCGCACGCGCGCGGCCGTCGGCGCCGGGCTCGCCGTGGTCGCCGCCGGGACGATCGTCGTCGTGGCGCAGCGCGCGGACGCGCCGGCCGAGCCGGCCGTCCGCGGCCCGATCGCGGCGGACGAGCTGTTCGCCCTCGACCCGGCCGCCGCGACCGACGGCCTCGTCCAGGACCTCACCGCGATCGCCTCCGCCGGCGCCGCGGTCGTCGCGGCGGGCACCGAGGGCGACGGCGCGCCGGGACGGCGGCGGGCGCGCTTCCTCGTGTCCGCCGATTCGGGGAGCACCTGGAAGCTCGCGGTGGTCCGCACACCGGACGGCTCGACGCCCCCGCCCGGCGAGACGCCGCAGTTCGTCTCCGGCTCGCCCGGCCACTGGGTCGCGCTCGGCCGGGCGCCCGGGGGCTCCGCCGTCGCGTGGACGAGCAAGGACGCCGCGACCTGGACGCGCCACCCGCTCGGGAACGCCGTCACGCCGGCCGACGAGGTCACCGGCCTGACCCGCACCGGCCAGGGCTTCCTCGCCGTCGGCGCCTCGAAGGGCCGCGCCCTCACCTGGACGTCCGCGGACGGCCGGGAGTGGCGGCGCGGCGGCGCCATCACGAGGATCATCGGGTTCGACGGCGTGGCGGCCTCCGGGAACGTCCTCATGACCCACGGCACGTACCCCAGGAAGGTCACGCAGAAGAAGGGCCGCAAGAAGGTCACGCGGACCGTGCGGAGCGAGGGCCTCTGGTACTCGGCCGACGGCGGCCGCACATGGACCGGGGTGAAGGTGCCGGCCCAGTCGCAGGGCTCCTACGGCCCCATGAAGGGGCTGTCGGCCGGTCCGGCCGGGTTCGCGGCCGTCCGCGAGGGCAAGCAGACCACCGGGCGCAAGAAGCACCGCAGGACCAAGCGGTTCGGGGTCCTGCTCACCTCCCCGGACGGCCGGAAGTGGCAGGTCGCGAGCCGGTTCGGCGGGTCCGGCATCGAGAGCTTCGGCGCGGCGGCGTCCGGGTACGCCGTCGTCGTGGGCGGCGCGAAGGGCGCCCACGCCGTCCTGCGCAGCACCGACGGCCGCACCTGGAAGCAGGAGGGCGGCATCCCCGCGCCCGTCCGGTCCACCGGCCTGGCGGTCACCGCCGCGGGCGGCGTCGCGATCGCCGGGCACCAGGGCGACGACGCCTACCTGCACGGCGTCGACCTGCGCGCCGTGCCCGGCGCCGTCCACGCCGAGCGCTCGATCGCGGCGCTCGCCGCCGGCCCGGGCATCTCCGTCGCGGCGGGAAGCACCAACGGCCGCGTCGCGATCTGGACCGCCCCCGACGGCCTGCGGTGGACGCGGGCCCAGGTCCCCGGCACCGGCGGGCGGCTGTCCGACGTGGTGCACGGCGGCAGCGGCTGGCTGGCGGTGGGCCGGGCGTCCGGCGCCTCGCCCGCGCCGCTGGCGGTGACCTCGCAGGACGGCCTCGCCTGGCAGAAGACCGCATTCCCGGCCGGGCCGGCGCCGGCGGCCGCCGCCGCGGGACCGGCCGGCTACGTCGCGGTCGGGCCCCGCACGGCCTGGCGCTCCACCGACCTCCGGACCTGGAAGAGCGCCGGTCTCGACGGCGCCCCCGCCGACGTGGCCGCGACGTCCGGCGGGTACGCGGCGGTCGGCGCCCGCGGCAAGGCGCCCGCCGTCTGGACGTCGCCCGACGGCGAGAAGTGGACGGCCGCCGAGCTGCCGCCCGGCCTCACCGCGCCGCTCACCCACGTCGCCGCGAACGGCGACACCCTGGTGGCGGTCTCCGCCACCGCGGTCGCGCTGGTGTCCGCCGACGGCGGGAAGACGTGGGCGCAGCGCAACATCGGCCCCGGCCTGACCGCCGCGGCCGTCGCGCCGACCCCGCGGGGCTTCGTCCTGACCGCGAGTTCGGGCGAGGACGGCGCCGTCCTGGCGTCCGCCGACGGGACGACCTGGCGCCGCCTCGACGTCGGCGGGCTCGACGGCCCCGGCGACCAGCGCCTCACCGCGCTGACCGCCATGGGCGGCACCGTCCTGGCCACGGGCACCGACAACGGGGCGCCGATCCTCTGGCGCGCGCCCGCCCCGGAGTAGACGGCCCGGCCCGCCGCTCCGCCGCCGGCGTGTTGTCAGCCTGGGCTGACAAATCGGCGTTGTCAGCTTAGGCTGACACCATGACGTCCATGAGGGAGCTGGCGGAGGCCGCCGACAGCGCGGACCCCGCGGCGGGCCTCGCCGCCGTGGCGGCGCTGCGCAGGCTCACCGACGAGCTGGAGGCCCTGCACGTCCGCAACGCGCGGGCGCAGGGCTGGTCCTGGCAGGCCGTCGCCGACGCGCTCGGCGTGCGGCGCCAGTCCGTCCACAAGAAGCACGCCGCACGGCTGGGCGGGGAGAGGCGATGACGATGCTCGACAGGTTCACCCCGGACGCGCGGCGCACGATCGTCCGCGCGGGCGTCCTCGCCGCGGAGGCGGGGCGCGGCACGCTGAGCGACGCGTTCCTGCTGCTGGCGCTCGCCGAACGCCGCCCGGTCGGGGCCGCGCCCGCCGACATCGCGGCGGCGGTCGGCGCGGCGCCCGGCCGCGACCGGGAGCTGCTCGCCGCGCTCGGCATCGACCTCGACGAGGTGCGGCGCCGCGTCCGGCGGTCGACCGCGCTCGACGCCGGCGACCCGGCGCTGTGGACGCTGCGGCGCGCGCCGCTGCGCCCGCTCCGGGTCGTGCTGTCCGGGCCGGGCACGGCGGTCGTGCTGGACGAGGGCGGCCGCAAGGCCGTCGAGGTCGCGCTCTGGGCCGCCCGCCGCGCGCGCCGGGCGCGGGCGGGCGTCGACGATCTGCTGTGGGGGCTCCTCGCCGACGGCGCCGGCGAGGCGGTGCGCGTCCTGCGGAGGCTCGATGCCGACCTCCGGGCGCTCTGGGCCGGGCTGGGCCCCGCGGCCTAGAGGTCAGCCGTTGCAGCCGCAGGAGCAGCCCTTCGGGCACGAGCATCCGCCGCCATGTCCGCAACTGCAGTCTTTTTTCGTCATGAGCGGAACGTAACTTCTGCGGCACTGTGCGGTCTATGACCGGGGCGCGACGTGCCCCTGTCGTGAAGGACACGGGCCGCCCCGTGGCGGGGACGCGCGACGGCCCGTGCCCGGTCGGGGGTCAGAACTCGATGTGGAAGTCGACGCCGAGCAGGACGAGAACCCACAGGAATATGGCCAGCAGCGCGCTGATGATGCGCTCGACGAGTCCCTCGTCGATGTAGCCGCGGTCCCAGGCGATGAACACGCCGATGATGAGGTAGATGAGGGTGAGAAGGCTGATGTGCGGCCGATATCGTCTCGCCATGGAAGGCGTCTCCTCCGGCTGGGGGGTCTGACGATCCGTCGCTGCCCGGGCCCGCCGGGAGAAAACACCGGCGGCGTTCGGGGACGTGCCGCGCCGATCTTTTTGGTATCTCCCAAAACCGGGGAGCCGTACCTGCCGGACCGCCTACCCGCCGGACATGTCGATGCGCACCACGGTCGGGTCGTGCTCCCCGGCCCGCGCGGCGAACTCCGCGTTGCGGTGCACGATGTCGAACTCGTGCCGGTGCCTGCGCAGCGACCGGCTGAGCAGGATGTGGTCGAGGTCCTCGCTGTTGCCCGCGGTCACCGCGGTGTAGCGGTCGCGCGCCGGCAGCGACGCGGGGAGGTCGGTGAGCCCCGCGCCGGCGGTCAGGGTCCGGACGGGCACGGACGTCCCGCCGGTGTTCAGCTCGCCCGCGACGATCACCCGGGCGTTCGCGTCCACCCGCCGCACCGAGTTCACGAAGCCCGCGACCACGCGGGCCTGCGCGTCGCGGCGCCACTCGGTGGGCCGGGACGGCGGCTGGTGCCGGCCGAACAGCGGCTGGTCGTCCCCGGTGCGCGGGTACCACCGGTTCGCGATGACGATGACGCGGCGGCCCTTCCACGTCAGCTCCCCGGCGAGCGGCTTGTGCGCGCCCGCCCAGGCCGCGGCGCGGGGCGCGATCCGGCCGGGGCTCAGCGTCAGCCCGGCGGTGCCGCCGCGCCGCACGGCCCGCACCGGGGTGACCGCCGGGTCGGGCCGGTCGGGCGGCTCGTCCGGGACCGGCTCGCCCGGGGCGGGGCGGTCGACGAACGCGAGCCCCCGGTCGGTGCGGAACAGGAAACCGGCCCGCTCGTTGGCGCCGTCCTCGCCGCCGTCGGCGTTGTCGCGCGGGTCGACCGACCGCCAGTCGTAGGCGGGGCCGCCCGCCGCGCTGATCGCGGTGATGAGCTGCGCGACGGTCTGGTCGGTGGCGACGGTGCCGTCGTCGCCCGGGCCGCTGTTGTCGCCGACGCCGGTGACCGCGATGAGGTCGGGGGAGCGCAGCCCGTGCACGATGTCGTCGGCGAGCGCGGTGAAGCGGGCGGGCGGCGCGTCGGGGTTCAGCCCGTCCAGCGCGGCGGTGGCGACGGCCATCTCGCCGGGCCGCTGCGGCCGGGTCGACTCCCGGGCCAGCGCGCCGGCGGCGCGCCGCGGGGTCGCGGTGAGCAGCAGCTTGTAGTCGCCGTAGGTGTAGTCGAGGACGCCGCGGTTCGCGCCGGGCAGCCCGTCGCCGACGTTCATCCCGGGCAGCGGCGCGAGCGCGTCGTCGAGGATGACCCGCTCGGGGTTGGCGTCGCGGTCGCGGAGCAGGATGCCGCCGCGCCCGGTGCGCACCCCGGCTCCGGCGCCGTTCGCCGGCAGCACGGGCAGCTCGCCGTAGCGGGTCGGGCCGACCGCGACCGCGTCGTCGATCTCGATCAGCATGCCTTCGAGCGACTCGTAGAAGTCGATGGCGTCGCGGCGGGGGTCGAACGCGCCGCCGCGCTCGACGTTCCCGTGCCCGCGGTCGACCACGCTTCCGGGCGGGCGGCGCCCGCGCCGCCCGCCGAGGACGGTCGCCGGGGGCGGGGCGGCGCCGTGCGCGGCGACGGAGACCGCGGTGGCGTCGATCTCGGTGCGGGTCAGCCCGCCGGCCGCCGCGCCGCCCGGCCGGAACTCGCCGACCCGGCCGGTCACCCGGACCGCGTCGCCGACCGCGGTGCCCGGCCGCCGCCCGGTGTAGACGAAGACGCCCTCGGACGTCGCGGCGCTCCTGTCCGGATGCGGATCCTGCATCCAGAACCCGTTGACGGCGAGCGCCGTCACGACGCCGGGCACCCGGGACACCCGCGCGCCGTTCAGCGGCGAGACGTGCGCCGCTCCCTGGACGTCGTGGATGCGGACGGGCCGCCCCGCCGCCTGGGCCGGCGCGGCGAGCAGGGGCGCGGCGAGGGACGCCGCGGCCAGGACCGTCCCCAGACCGTTGATCACGCGAAGGATGATACGGGCGGGGCGGCCCCGGCCGTGCGGGAGTCGCCGACTGTCCGGGCGCCCGGGCTAGTCGAACAGGACGACCTGGCGGATCACTTCGCCGTCGTTCAGCGCGCGGACGGCGTCGTTGAGGTCGGCGAAGCCGATCCGGCGGCTGATGAGGCCGTCGATGTCGAGCTTCCCGGCGCGCCACAGGTCGACGAACAGCGGGATGTCGCGCTTGAGGTCGCAGCCGCCGTACAGGGACGCCTTGAGGCTCTTGCCGTCGAACAGCAGGGCGAACGCGGTCTGGCTCCAGTTGTCGTCGTAGGAGCCCGCGCCGACCACGATGACGTCGCCGCCGCGCCGGGCCGCGTTCCACGCCGTGGTGATCGCGGCGGACTTCCCGACGGCCTCGAAGACGTAGTCGAAGCCCGCGCCGCCGGTGAGCAGGCCCTTGGTCTCCTCCAGGTCGTCCAGCGTCGCGGTGTGCGTGGCGCCGAGCCGCTCGGCGACCGGGTGCTTGGCCTCGTTCGGGTCGATCGCCAGGATGGTGGACGCCCCGGCGATCCGGGCGCCCTGGATCACCGAGAGCCCGATGCCGCCCGTGCCGACCACCGCGACCTTGGAGCCCGGCTTCACCTTCGCGGTGTTGATGACGGCGCCGAGCCCGGTCGGGATGCCGCAGCCGAGCAGGGCCGCGTACTCGAACGGGATGTCCTCGGCGACCTTGACGACGCCGCGCCGGGGGAGCACGACCTCCTCGGCCCACGTGCCGCAGCCCGCCATGCCGAACGCCGGGCTGCCGTCGCCCAGCTCGAATCCGGGCCGGCTGAACGACTGCGCGAGGTAGGTCATGCACAGGTACGGCTCGCCGCGCAGGCACTCGGCGCACTCGCCGCAGTCGGGCGTCCAGTTGATGACGACGTGGTCGCCGGGCTGCACGCCGGTCACCCGCTCGCCGACCTCCGCGACGACGCCGGCGCCCTCGTGGCCGATGACCGTGGGCAGCGCGGACGGCAGGACGCCCGTCATGGTGGACAGGTCGGAGTGGCAGACCCCCGTCGCCTTGATCGTGACCTTGACCTGGTCGGGGCCCGGATCGATCGTCGTGACGTCGTCGCGCAGGTCGAGTTCCTTGTCGCCGACCGCATGCAGGACCGCGGCGCGTGCCATGGCTGCCTCCACATCGAGGAGAGGGAAGTTGGGTGAGAGGGGACGGGGGACAGAGGCGGGGGCCGGCTACTCCTCCAGCGTGAGCGCGGCCTTGGGGCACGACCGCACCGCGTGCCGGACGCGGTCCTGGTGCTCCGGCGGGACGTCCGGCAGGAGGATCGTGAGCTCGTCTTCGTCGTTGAGGTTGAAGACCTCCGGTGCGAGCCCGACGCACACGGCGTTCGCCTCGCACACCAGCGGGTCGACTCGTACTCTCATCGCTTCTCCGTTCCAGGGTCGATCGTGCTCGCCAACTTACCGAACCGGGTTCGGGAGAGGGTGCTCACCCCCGAAAGTAGAACACGTTTCAGTCTGCCGGAGCAAGACTCGGGTCTCACGCCGCGGAGCCCGGATAGTAGGGTGCCCGGACGGAGGAGATCGATGACCCATACCAAGGCGTCCACCGGGCCGGGGACGACCGGCCGGACCGCCCCCCCGATGCCCGCCGGCCTGCTGCGCGCCGCGCGCGCCGCCAAGGGCTTCATGCCGGACGACGAGGGCCTCGCGCTGTACGAGACGGCCCTGGAGTACGGGGCCCGCCTCGCGGGGACCGGCCCCATGCTGGAGGTGGGCACCTACTGCGGCAAGTCCGCCGTCTACCTGGGGGCCGCGGCCAGGGCGTCCGGGACCGTCCTGGTCACCGTCGACCACCACCACGGCTCGGAGGAGAACCAGGCCGGCTGGGAGTACCACGACCCGTCCCTGGTCGACCCGAGCACGGGCCGGATGGACACGCTGCCCACGTTCCGCAGGACGATCGGGTACGCCGGCCTTGAGGACGAGGTCGTCGCCATCGTCGGCCAGTCCCGCACCGTGTCGGCCTTCTGGCGGACGCCCCTGGCGCTGCTGTTCATCGACGGCGGGCACGCCGAGGAGCACGCGCAGGGCGACTACGAGGGCTGGGCCCCGCACGTCGCCGCCGGAGGAGCCCTCGTCATCCACGACGTGTTCCCCGACCCCGCGGACGGCGGCCAGGCGCCCTACCACGTCTACCTGCGCGCCCTTGAGAGCGGCGCGTTCGAGGAGCGGCGGGTCGCGGGGTCGCTGCGCGTTCTGGAGCGCGTCGGCGACGCCGATCCGCTGAGCCCGGCCTAGACCCGGTTGGCCGCCGGCACGAGCGCGCACCCGCACGCCAGCGGGTCGGACGCCTCCGAAGGCCCGAGCGGCCGCCCCGCGATCTCCTTGAAGATCCGGGAGGCGGGGGAGGCGTCCGCCAGCGCGTCCGCCGCGAGGATCACCGCGGCCGCCGTGTAGGTGGACCGGTCCCCGGGGAAGTGCCGCTCGTTCTCGAACTGCCAGCCCGTCCAGTACGAGCCGTCCTCGTGCCGGAGGTGCTGGACGGTCGTGAACAGCTCCAGCGCCCGGTCCCGGTCGCCGGCCGCGTCCAGCGCCATCACCAGCTCGCAGCTCTCCGCCGCCGTCACCCACGGCTGGTCGGACACGCAGCGGCAGCCGAGGCCCGGCACCACGAACGTGTCCCAGTGCTCGTCGAACCGCCGCGCGGCGTCCGCGCCGCGGACCGGGCCGCCGAGCACCGGGTAGTACCAGTCCATCGACCAGCGGGACTTGTCGGCGAACGCCTCCGGGTGCGCGGCCACCACGTGCCCGAGCTGGTCGGCGGCGAGCTCCCACTCCGGCTGCGGCGCGCCGAGGTGCTCGGCCAGCGCGACCGCGCAGCGCAGCGACTGGTAGATCGACGAGCAGCCGGTGAGCAGCGCGTGGTCGGACGGCTCGCCGCTCTCGTGCCGGATCCAGATGATCTCCCCGCGCCGGGTCTGCAGCCCGAGCGTGAAGTCGATCGCCCGCCGCACCGCCGGCCACATGTGCCGCGCGAAGCCCTCGTCCCCGGTCGCCAGCAGCTCGTGCCAGACGCCGACCGCGAGGTAGGCGGCGTGGTTGGACTCGCCGCCCGGCTCGGTGACCTCGCCGAGCACCCACTTCGCGGGCCACGACCCGTCCGGCCGCTGGACGCCGCGCAGCCACTCGTAGGCGCGCCTGGCCTCCGCGCCGAACCCGGCGACGGTCAGCGCCATCGCCGCCTCGACGTGGTTCCAGGCGTCCACGTGGCCGGGCACGCCGCCGACCGGCGAGAACCACGGGATCGCGCCGGACTCCTCCTGCTGCGCGACGATGCTGCGCGCCGTCGCGACGACGTCGTCCGGCGTCAGGACCCCGGGGACCGAGGGCGGTGCGGTCTCAGACCGCATCCGCCGTCTCCTTGGCCGGGGCCGCGGGGGTGCCCGGCGTCGCGGGCTTGGCGAAGTACACGACGACGCTCTTGCCGATCAGCGGGTTCATCACCCGCTCGGCGAGCCGGGTCGCCAGCGGCCGCTTCATGATGTCCCAGACGAGGATCTGGTGGTACGCCCTGGCGAGCGGGTTGCCGTCGTTGTTCACCCCCACCGCGCACTTGATCCACCAGTACGGGGAGTGCAGGCCGTGCGCGTGGTGGTGGCCGCCGACCTTGAAGCCCACCGACTTCAGCTTGGCCTCCAGCTCGGCGCGCGTGTAGATGCGCACGTGCCCGCCGGGGGCGGTGTGGTAGTCCTCCGACAGCGCCCAGCACACCCGCTCGGGCAGCCAGCTCGGCACCGTCACCGCGAGCCTGCCGCCCGGCCTGAGGACGCGCAGCAGCTCGCGCATCGCCCGCATGTCGTCGGGGATGTGCTCCAGCACCTCGGAGGCGATGATCGCGTCGAAGTGGTCGTCGGGGAACGGCAGGTCGAGCGCGTCACCCTGCACGGTCTCGGCGGTCGCGTCCGCGGGCGCCTCGCCGGCGAGGCGCATCGCACCGAACATCTTCTCGACCCCCGCCAGCTCTTCGGCGTCCTGGTCGAAGGCGACGACGTGCGCACCCCGGCGGTACAGCTCGAAAGCGTGCCGTCCGGCGCCGCATCCCATGTCGAGGACGCGGTCTCCGGGAGTGACGCGGAACCGCTGGAAATCCACGGTCAGCAGGGTCGTGCTCCTTCCATGTGGACGTCCGGCGGACGTTCCCTCACTTGACTCCGGCGGCGAGCCGCCGGTAGTTCTGCTGGGCGATCGCCGCCCGGTAGTGCTCGACGGTGGCCTGCGCCACCGCCGGCCAGGCGAACCGCCGCTGGACGCGCGCGAGCCCCGCGGCACCGACCCTCGCCCGCTCCTCGGCGGAGTCGTGCAGGCGGTGCAGGGTCGCGGCCAGCTCCTCCACGTCGCCGGGCTGGACGAGGACGCCGGCGTCGCCGACGACCTCGGGCAGCGCGCCGGCGCGGCTGGCGACCAGCGGCGTCCCGGAGGCCATGTGCTCCACGGCGGGCAGCGAGAAGCCCTCGTAGCGGGACGGGACGACGGCGATCTCCGCGGAGGCGAGCAACTCGCCCAGCTCGCCGTCGCTGATCCCGCTGACGAACCGCACCCGGTCGCCGAGCGCCAGCTCCCGGACGAGCTTCTCGGTCGGGCCGTCCTTCTGCGGCCTGCTCACCACGACCACGTGCACGTCGCGCTCGGTGGCGACCTTGGCGACCGCGCGCAGCAGCACGTCCACGCCCTTGATCGGCGCGTCGGCGCTGGCCATCGCCACGATCCGCCCCGGGACGCGCTCGCCGCGCGGGTGGAAGATGCGGGTGTCGACGCCGAGCGGCAGGATCTCGATGTCGCGCGGGTCGACCTTGAAGTCCTTGACGATGTCGACCTTGGACGACTCCGACACCGTCAGCACCGGGCCGATGCGCCGCGACACCTGCGCCTGCATCCCGACGAACCCGTACCAGCGGAACTTGCCGAGCTTCTCCTTGATGCCGCGCGCGGCCTCGATCTCGATGCGCCGGTCGACGCTGATCGGGTGGTGGATGCTCGTCACCAGCGGCAGCCCGAGCCGGGCGATGCCGAGGTTGCCGAGCCCGAGGACCTGGTTGTCGTGCACGACGTCGAAGTCGCGGCGGCGGCGCTTCAGCAGCCGCAGCGCGCGCAGCGAGAACGTCAGCGGCTCGGGGAAGCCGCCGGTCTTCATGTGCGCGAACTCCAGGACGTCCACCCAGTCGCGGAACTCGCCGAGGGCCGGGGTGCGGAACGGGTCCTCGTCCCGGTACAGGTCCAGGCTCGGCAGCTTGGTGAGGACGATCTCGTCCCGGTCCAGCTCGGGATACGGCTGGCCGGAGATCACCTCGACCGAGTGCCCGAGGTCGGCCAGCTCCCGGCTCAGATGCCGGAGGTAGACGCCCTGGCCGCCGCAGTGCGGCTTGCTCCGGTACGAGAGCAGGGCCACCCGCAGCGGGTCGCCCGGGGACGGACCGCCCGCTTCGCCTGTCTCACCCACGCCAGCCCCTGCCCACGCACCACTCCCGTCAGTCGAGGGACGCCGGACGCACACGCACCGGCATCTCCTTAATGCCGTTGATGAAACTAGACCTTAGCCTGCGAACGTTACCGCTGAGTTCAATATTGGGCACCGTGTCCAAAAGTGTTTCGAAGAGCACACTCAGCTCGAGTCGGGCGAGATGGGAACCCAGGCAGAAGTGGGGCCCGCCGCCGCCGAACCCGATGTGGGGGTTCGGGTCCCGGCCCACGTCGAAGGCCCAGGGGTCGTCGAAGACCGCCTCGTCGCGGTTCGCGGAGGAGTAGAAGACGACGACCTTGTCGCCCTCCGCGATCTTCTTGCCGCGGAGCTCGACGTCCCGGACGGCGGTCCGCCGGAACATGTTCACCGGGGTGACCCAGCGGACGATCTCGTCCGCCGCCGTCCGCACCAGCGACCGGTCGGCCTTCAGCCGCTCCCACTGCTCCGGGTGCTCGAGCAGCGCGAGCATGCCGCCGGTCGCCGCGTTGCGGGTCGTCTCGTTCCCGGCGACCGACAACAGCATGACGAACAGCTCGAACTCGTCGCCGGTGAGGACCTCGCCGTCGGCGTCCGGCTGGAGCAGCTTCGTGACGATGTCCTCGCGCGGGTTCTCCCGCCGGTCGGCGGCCAGGACGTTGGCGTACGCGTACAGCTCCGTCGCCGCCGCCTGGCCCTCCTCCGGCGTGCGCTGGAACTCCGGGTCGTCCCCGCCGATCAGCGTGTTCGACCAGGTGAAGATCTTCTCCCGGTCCTCCGGCGGGGCGCCCAGCAGCTCGCAGATCACGTACAGCGGCAGCGGCGCCGCCAGGTCCCGGACGAAGTCGGCCTCCTCGCCCCGCTCCACCGTCTCCGCGACGAGCCCGCGGCAGATGTCCCGGATGTGCTCTTCCAGCGCGGCGATCGCGCGCGGGGTGAACCCCCGGTTGACGATGCTCCGCTTGCGCGAGTGCTCCGGCGGGTCCTGGTTGAGCATCATCATCCGCTGCAGGACGAGCTGCTCCTCGGGCTGCTCGTCGAACAGCGCGAGCCGCCGCCATGACGAGAACAGCTCCGGATGCCGCGACACGTGGACGACGTCCTCGTGCCTGGTGACCGCCCAGAACGGCGGGTAGTCCCGCTCGGGGTCGCCGTGGTGCCGGTGGACGGGGTCGTGCTCGCGCAGCCACGCCAGCTGCTCGTGCGGGATGCCGCCGCGCTCGTACGCGCCGGGGTCGACCAGGTCGATGTCGGGAGTGGTGGTCATCGCCTCGAACCTCCTCGTCCGGAGACGCCGTCAGCCCCCCAGCGGGGCGGACGGTGTGAAGCTCACCGGGATCTCCTTGTAGCCGTTGACGAAGTTGGACCGGAGCCGGCGGGGCTCGCCGGCGAGCCGGATGTCGGGCATCCGCTCCAGGATCGTCTCAAAGATGATCCGCAGGTTCATCCGGGCGAGGTGCGAGCCCAGGCAGAAGTGCGGGCCGCCGCCGCCGAACCCGATGTGCGGGTTCGGGTCGCGCCCCACGTCGAAGGTGTAGGGGTCCTCGAACACCCGCTCGTCCCGGTTGGCCGAGCCGTAGAACACCACGACCTTGTCCCCGGCCTTGATCTCCTTGCCGCCCAGCTCCGTGTCGACGAGCGCGGTCCGGCGGAACTGGTTGATCGGGCTGACCCAGCGGACGATCTCCTCGACCGCCTTCGGCAGCAGGCTCCGGTCGGCGCGCAGCCGCTCCCACTGGTCGGGCCGCTCGAAGAAGGCGAGCATGCCGCCCGCCGTGGCGGTCCGGGTCGTCTCGTTCCCGGCGATCGACAGCATGATCACGAACAGCTGGAACTCCTCCAGCGTGAGCGTGTTGCCGTCCGGGTCGGGCGACAGCAGCTTGGTCACGATGTCGTCGCGCGGCGTGGTCGCGCGCGCCGCCGCCAGCTGCCCGGCCCACTCGGCGAACTCGGCCGCGCACATCGTGGACTCCTCGCGGCCCCCGATGAACTCGGGGTCGTTGAACGCCACCAGCTTGTTCGACCAGTGGAAGATCTTCTCCCGGTCCTCCAGCGGCGCGCCCAGCAGCTCGCAGATCGTGTACAGCGGCAGCGGCGCGGCGAACTTCTCCACGAAGTCGCACTCGCCGAGCGGCGCGGCCTCGTCGATCAGCTCGTTGCAGATCTTCCGGATGTGGTCCTCCAGCCGGCCGATCATCCGCGGCGTGAAGCCCTTGTTGACCATGGAGCGCAGCCGCGTGTGGTCCGGCGGGTCCTGGAACAGCATCATCTGGCCGTACATGGCGATGTCCTCGTCGGAGAACTCCTCGAACATCGCCGTCCGCTCATGCGACGAGTAGGGGTTGGCGCGCCGCGACACCGACACCACGTCCGCGTGCCGCGTCACGGCCCAGAACCCCGGGACCCCCTCGTTCGGGTCCGGGTGCCAGTGCACGGGATCGTTGTCGCGCAGCCACTGGAACTGCCGGTGCGGGATCCCTCCGCGCTCGTAGACGCCCGGATCGATGATGTCGATCTCGGGAGCGCGGAACACCCGCTCGGTGGAGGCGATGGTGGTTGCCGCAAGTGCCATGGATGACCCTTCGCGCCGGCCCGGAGCCGGCCTCTAGACTGAGCGCTTGCTTGGGGACAGATCTAGAACAGGTTCTAACATGAGACTCCAGTCTCATCAAGGCCCTGGAGCCGTGGAGTGACCCACACCGCACCCCGCGTCCGGCCGGGCACCGGCCGGCCCGCCTGCGAGACGCGGCTCCGGAGCGGTCCCGGCCCGTCAGCGCAGGACGTAGCGGAGCGGGTCGTCGGTGCCCTCGCGGCGGGCGACGCCGCGGGTTTCGAGGGTGCGGACGTGGGCGGCCGCCTCGGCCGCCGCCATGCGGCGGGCCTGCTGCGACATCTCCGCCCACGGGTGGCGCCAGGTCAGGCCCGCCGTGAGGTCCCACAGGGTGGTCGCGGACGGGGAGAGCAGCGCCGCGACCTCGGCGAGGCGGTCCTCGTGGTGGGCGATGATCTCGCGGGCGCGGCCGGAGAGGCCGGTGAAGCGGAACTGGTGGGCGGGGAGGACCTCGTCCACGCCCATGGCCGAGACCTTGTCGAGGGAGCCGAGGAAGTCGCTCAGCGGGTCGACGTCCGGGGTGTCGTACGGGTACAGGCCGATGTGCGGGGTGATGCGCGGCAGGACGTGGTCGCCGGTGAAGATGCGGTCGCCGTCCTCCAGGTGGAGGCAGATGTGGCCGGGGGAGTGGCCGGGCGTCCAGACGGCGCGCAGGCGGCGGCCCGGGACGTCGACCAGGTCGCCGTCCGACAGCTCCCGGTCCGGGATCGCCGGCGGGGAGACCGGGATCTGCCGGGCGGGGCCGGCCAGATCGGACTCGGCGGCGCCCGCGCGGCGCAGGGCGGTCAGCTCGAACCGGCGCCTGCCCCCCATGCCGGCGGCGTGGAAGAGGCGGACGATGCCGGCGTCCGCGTGGTGCATGGCGATCCACGCGCCGGACTCCTCGCGGACGCGGCCGGCGAGCCCCGAGTGGTCGGGGTGGAAGTGCGTGACGACCACGCCGTGCACGTCCGCGACGTCGATCCCGAACGAGCCGAGCCCGTCGCGCAGCGCCGCCCAGGCGTCCTCGTGCTGCCAGCCCGCGTCGATCAGGACGGGCCCCTTCGGGCTCTCCACCGCGTACACCAGCGTGTACGCGAGCGGGTTGTCCGGGATGGGGACGGGAACGCTCCACAGCCCGCCGCCGAGGTCCTCAGGTTCCGGCTGCACCGAGACCGCCTTTCGCGCCCGCCAGGGCATGGGAACGCCCCGGCGGGTGGCGGCCGGGGCGGATGACCGGTCAGATCCGTTCGAGGATGGACGCCGTGGACAGGGCGCCGCCCGCGCACATCGTGATGAGGGCGGTCCCGGCGTCGCGGCGCTCCAGCTCGTGCAGCGCGGTCGTGATCAGGCGGGCGCCGGTGGCGCCGACCGGGTGGCCGATGGCGATGGCGCCGCCGTTGACGTTGACCTTGTCCATGTCGGGCTTGTGGACCGACGCCCAGGACAGCACGATCGACGCGAACGCCTCGTTGATCTCGGTGATGTCGATGTCGTTCATCGTCAGCCCGGAGCGCCGGAGGACGCGCTCGGTCGCCTGCACCGGGCCGTCCAGGTGGTAGTACGGCTCGCCGCCGACGAGGGCCTGCGTCCTGATCCGGGCGCGCGGCCGCAGGCCGAGCGCCTCGGCCTTCTCCTCCGACATCAGCAGGACGGCGGCGGCGCCGTCGGAGATCTGGGACGAGGTGCCCGCGGTGTGCAGCGCGTCCGGCATGACCGGCTTGAGCTTGGCGAGGCCGTCGGCGGTCGTCTCGCGCAGGCCCTGGTCGCGGGTGACCTCGCGGGTCTCGCCGGTCGGGGCGCCGTCGGCGTCCAGGACGGGCGCGGTGACGGGCGCGACCTCGCGGTCGAAGCGGCCGTCCGCCCACGCCTTGGCGGCGAGCTGCTGCGAGCGGGCGCCGAACGCGTCCAGGTCGGCGCGGGTGATGCCGCGCCGGGCGGCGATCCGCTCGGCGGCCTCGAACTGGTTCGGCATGTCGAGCGACCAGTCGTCCGGGCGCGGGTTCGCCGGCAGGACGTTGCTGCCGAGCGGCGCGCGGCTCATCACCTCGACGCCGCAGCCGATCGCGACGTCCACCGCGCCGGCGGCGATCTGCGCCGCGGCGAGGTGGACGCCCTGCTGGGACGATCCGCACTGCGCGTCGATCGTGGTGACGCCGGTCTGCCAGGGCAGCCCCGCGTACAGCCAGGAGTAGCGGCCGATGTGCCCGCCCTGCTCGCCCGCCTGGGTGACGCAGCCCGCGAAGACCTGCTCGACCTCGGCGGCGTCGATGCCGGACCGCTCGACCAGCGCGTTCAGCGCGTGCGCGAGGACGGCCATCGGCTTCATGCCCGCGAGCCATCCGTTGCGCTTACCGAGCGGCGTGCGCACCGCCTCGACGATCACCGGGGTACCCATGCGGTCTCCTTCTAGAACGCGATTCGCCTTTTGAATGTAACGTGTTCTACCTTCGCGCGGAACGGCCGCGTCCCGATGAGCAGGAGTGGCGGGCGCCACACGGGGGCGGGCGCCCGCCGGGCGGGCCGGTCTCCGGCGGGCCGGCTTCGGGGTGAGGGATCGCCGGAGGCGTCGACTAGCCTGGGCACTCGACACCCCCGCGCCGGAGAACCCCATGGCCGCAGATTTCGACGAGCCCGTGTTCGACGAAGAATTCGTCAAGAGCGCCGTGTTCACCGAGCCGTCCGCGCGCGAGCGCGCCCGGCCGCCGAGCCGCCGGGAGCGGCGGCGCACCCGCCGCG
>NZ_JBEORG010000067.1:0-22929 GCF_040302145.1 Spirillospora sp. NPDC127506
GGTACGGCCCGCGGGCGTGCGCGCCCCGCGCCGCCCGCGGGCCGCCGCGGACGCCCCGGCCCGGGCGCGGCCGCCGGCGCCGCCCGGACGTCCGCAGCCACCGGGGCAGCGTGCGGTCGAGGAACCCGAACGCGGTGTTGCGGTCGCGCAGGTGCACCAGCAGCAGCCCGCCGGGTTTCAGCGCGGCGACGAACCGGTCGAGCACCAGCTCGGCGTGCGGCACCCGCTCGATCAGGTACGAGGCGTGCACGATGTCGAAGGCGCGCGGCGGCAGCGGCACCGTCCGCAGGTCGCCGAGGTGCCAGGTGTCGAGGTCGGGCCGCTCGCAGGTGTAGGCGCGCAGCTCCGGGGACTCCGCGTCGACGCCCGTGACGTGGCGGTCGTGGTCGCCGAGGTCCAGGCCCGTGCCCCAGCCGCAGCCCGCCTCCAGGATGTGGATCCGCTGCAGGGGCTTCTCTAGGGCGTACTGTCGGGCGCGTTCTGAGAAGAGATCGCCGTCGCTGACCGGCGGCGTACGCAGATCGGTCACAGTCTCGCAGCGTAATCGCCCGACTGCGCTCCGTCCGCTATTTGCGCATTCTCGGCGCGGCCGTGTCGCGTACCCTGGTACGCGGCACCGGGGTCCCGCAGGGGATTCCGGCCTTTCGGGCTGCCCTGCCACGGGGTTATTCGGCGATTGTGCGGGCGAATATGACGCTTTCTGGACTTGTTGACCTTGCGTGCACCGATCCGGGCCTGGAGCGCGCCCTCTCGCGGGCGCGCGCGGACCGGGAGGTGGTCGCGCCGGCCGCGCTGTGGCCGGTGCTCGCCGCCGCCCTGAGCCGCCGCCTGCGCGCGGACGGCGGGGGCGCGGTGCTCGCGGTGACCGCGACCGGCCGGGAGGCAGAGGACCTCACCGCCGCCCTGTCGAGCCTGCTCGACCCGGCCCGCGTCGCGCACTTCCCGGCCTGGGAGACGCTGCCGCACGAGAAGCTGTCGCCGCGTTCGGACACCGTCGGGCAGCGGCTCGCGGTGCTGCGCCGCCTCGTCCACCCGGACGCGGCCGGCCCGGAGGGCGACGGCAAGGGGGGCGAGCTGGACGTCGTGGTGACGCCGGTCCGGGCCGTCCTGCAGCCGATCGTCGCCGGGCTCGCCGACCTGGAGCCGGTGCGGCTGGTCTCCGGCGAGGACGCCGACATGGACGACGCCGTCCGCAGCCTGGTGGACGCCGGGTACCACCGCGTCGACCTGGTGGAGAAGCGCGGCGAGATCGCGGTGCGCGGCGGGATCCTGGACGTGTTCCCGCCCACCGAGGAGCACCCGCTGCGGGTGGAGTTCTGGGGCGACACCGTCGAGGAGATCCGCTACTTCAAGGCCGCCGACCAGCGCTCGCTGGAGGTGGCCCGGGACGGGCTGTGGGCGCCTCCGTGCCGGGAGCTGCCGCTCACGGAGAAGGTGCGCGAGCGCGCGAAGCTGCTCGCCGGGGAGCACCCGGCGCTGGAGGAGATCCTCGGCCGCATCGCCGACGGCGACACGGTCGAGGGCATGGAGGCGTTCTCGCCGGTCCTCGCCGACCGGATGGAGCTGCTGACCGATCTGCTGCCGGACGGTTCGGCGCTGCTCGTGTGCGAGCCGGAGCGGATCCGCACCCGGTCGGCGGAGCTGGTCCGGACGAGCCAGGAGTTCCTGGAGGCGAGCTGGGTCAACGCCGCCGCCGGGGGCGAGGCGCCGATCGACCTCGGCGCCGCCGCGTTCCGCTCGCTGGAGGAGGTCCGCGCGCACAGCACCGAGCTGGGCCTGCCGCGCTGGAGCGTGACCGCGCTCACCCCCATGGCGGCGGGCGCGGAGGCCGCGGAGGGGCCGTCCCCGCTGGACGGCGGGGCGCTGGACGACGGGGTGGAGGCGCTGAACCTCGGGGCCGCGCCGGCGGAGGCGTACCGGGGCGACACGTCCCGGGTCGTCGGCGATCTGAAGGGCTGGATCGACGGCGGCTGGCGCGTCGTGATGGTCACCGCCGGGCACGGCCCCGCCGAGCGGCTCGTCCAGCTCGTCGGGGAGCAGGGGATCGGCGCGCGGCGCGCCGACCTCGCCGGGCCGCCCGCCCCGTCGGTGGTGACGGTGGCGACCGGGCTGCTGGAGAACGGGTTCACCTGGGAGTCGATCAAGCTCGCGGTGCTGACCGAGACCGACCTGTCCGGGCAGCGGTCGTCCACCAGGGACGCCCGCCGGATGCCGTCGCGGCGGCGCGGCGGGATCGACCCGCTGCAGCTCAGGGCCGGCGACTACGTGGTGCACGAGCAGCACGGCGTCGGCCGGTACGTGGAGATGGTCAGCCGGACGGTGCAGGGCGCCACCCGCGAGTACCTGATCCTGGAGTATGCGAGGGGCGACCGGCTGTTCGTCCCGACCGACCAGCTGGAGGAGCTGACCCGGTACGTCGGCGGGGAGGCGCCCAGCCTGCACCGGCTCGGCGGCGCCGACTGGCAGAAGGCCAAGTCGCGGGCCCGCAAGGCGGTCAAGCAGATCGCGGGGGAGCTGATCCGGCTGTACTCGGCGCGGATGGCGAGCCCCGGGCACGCGTTCGCGCCCGACACCCCGTGGCAGCGGGAGCTGGAGGACGCGTTCCCCTACACCGAGACGCCCGACCAGCTCGCCGCGATCGACGAGGTCAAGGCCGACATGGAGAAGCCCGTCCCGATGGACCGGCTGATCTGCGGCGACGTCGGCTACGGCAAGACCGAGATCGCGGTGCGGGCGGCGTTCAAGGCCGTCCAGGACGGGCGGCAGGTCGCGGTGCTGGTGCCGACGACGCTGCTCGTCCAGCAGCACATGTCGACGTTCAGCGAGCGGTTCGCGGCGTTCCCCGTCGTGGTGAAGCCGATCAGCCGGTTCCAGACCGACCGGGAGATCGAGGAGACGCTGCGCGGCCTGTCCGAGGGCAGCGTGGACGTCGTCGTCGGCACCCACCGGATCCTGTCGGCGCAGACCCGGTTCAAGGACCTCGGCCTCGTCGTCATCGACGAGGAGCAGCGGTTCGGCGTCGAGCACAAGGAGGAGCTGAAGCGGCTCCGGACTCAGGTGGACGTGCTCGCCATGTCCGCGACGCCGATCCCGCGCACGCTGGAGATGGGCCTCACCGGCATCCGGGAGATGTCGACGATCCTCACGCCGCCGGAGGAGCGGCACCCCGTCCTGACGTTCGTCGGGCCGTACGAGGAGAAGCAGATCGCCGCCGCCATCCGCCGCGAGCTGCTGCGCGAGGGCCAGGTGTTCTTCGTGCACAACCGGGTCCGCTCGATCAACAAGGTCGCGGCGAACCTGGCGCGGCTCGTCCCGGAGGCGCGGATCGCGGTCGCGCACGGGCAGATGAACGAGAACGAGCTCGAAAAGGTCATGGTCGACTTCTGGGAGAAGAACTACGACGTCCTCGTCGCGACCACGATCGTCGAGTCCGGCCTGGACGTCCCGAACGCCAACACCCTGATCGTCGACCGGGCCGATATGTACGGGCTGTCGCAGCTCCACCAGCTGCGCGGGCGCGTCGGGCGCGGCCGGGAGCGCGCCTACGCCTACTTCCTGTACCAGCCGGAGCAGCCGCTGACCGAGACCGCGCACGAGCGGCTCGCGACCCTCGCCCAGCACACCGAGGTCGGCGCCGGCATGTACGTGGCGATGAAGGACCTGGAGATCCGCGGCGCGGGCAACATCCTCGGCGCGGAGCAGTCCGGGCACGTCGCGGGCGTCGGGTTCGACCTGTACGTGCGGATGGTCGGCGAGGCGGTCCGGGAGCTGAAGGACGGCGGCGCCGCCGAGGCCGAGGCCGTGGAGACGAAGGTCGAGCTGCCCGTCGACGCGCACCTGCCGCACGAGTACGTGCCGGGCGAGCGGCTCCGGCTGGACGCCTACCGCCGCATCGCCGCGATCACGTCCGACGACGAGATCGCCGCCGTGCACGACGAGCTGAAGGACCGGTTCGGCCCGCTGCCCGTCCCGGTGCTGAACCTCCTCGAAGTGGCCCGGTTCCGGGCGAAGGCGCGCATGGCCGGGCTCACCGACGTCACCCTCCAGGGCAACTTCGTCAAGTTCACGCCTGTGCGGCTGCCGGACTCCAAGCAGGTGAGGCTGCAGCGGCTGTATCCGAAGAGCATCCTGAAGCCGGCCACCGACACCCTGCTCGTCCCCACGCCGAAGACCGCGCCGATCGGCGGCCGGCCGCTGCGCGACCAGGAGCTGCTGAAGTGGGCGACCGGGCTGGTCGAGGCGCTGTTCCTGGAAACGGCGACCGCGTCCGGCAGGCGGTAGCCTGAGCCGACCCCAGAGATCCATGACGAGACGAGGATTCCGTGCCTGGTAAGTCCGTGAAGGCGGCGGTGGCGGTCGTGCTGGCGGCCGGCGCGCTGGCCGGCTGCGGCGGCTCCCCGAAGGTCGGCACCGCCGCCCTCGTCGGCGACGACCGCATCACCACCAACGAGCTCACCCGGACCGTCCGCGACCAGGAGGCCCAGTTCAAGGCGGACCCGGTGGCCAAGAACCTGCTCGGCAACCAGCAGATCCGGGTGCCGCGCTTCGTGCCCGACGACGAGTACGGCGTGCGGGGCTCCCTGATGATGCTGATCAACCTGCGTGTCGTCGACGAAGCGGCGAAGCAGGCCGGCGTCGACGTCACCGGCGGTCAGGTGGACTCGATGGTGGAGGCCCTGAACCGCGGTGGCGGCGCCGGGTCGATCACGCTGCTGAACGCGCTGCCCCGCGAGCGCACCCGCGACTTCGCGCGCTTCCTCATCACCCAGCCCGCCGTCATGCAGCGGCTCGGCGCGGATCTGGAGAACCCGCTGAGCCCGGCGACGCAGCAGGCCGGCCAGAGGTGGACCGAGCTGCTCAGGCACACCGCCGAGGACATGGACATCGAGGTCAACCCGCGCTACGGGACCTACGACCCGGGCAAGGTCGAGGTCGGCCCGATCACCTACCGGCTGTCCAGCCCCGACTCGGGTATCTGAGGCGCATGGCCCTGACACTGCTCGCGACCACGCACCGGGTCGCGCCGGGGCTGCTGACGTGGCGGGCGTGGGACGCGCTCCGGTCGGCCGCCTCCGTCCGGCTCCGCGACGGCCACCCGCTGCTGCCCTCGCTCCGCGACGCCGGGATCGCCGCGGAGACGGTCGGGGAGCCCGACGCCGCCCGGCTGGTGGCCGACGCCCGGGCCGCGGCCCCGGACGCCGCCGTCGTGTGGGTGGCCGCGCCCGAGGGCGACGAGGAGCTGATGCGCGAGATCGGCGCGCTGGTCGTCGACGACCCGCTGGACGTCGAGGTGCTGCACGGCTCCTATGACCTGCCGGGCGCGCGGCTGCTCGACCTCGTGTCGGTCATGGACACGCTGCGGCGCGAATGCCCCTGGGACCGCAAGCAGACGCACGTCACGCTCGTCCCGTACCTGCTGGAGGAGGCGTACGAGGTCCTCGACACGATCGAGTCGGGCGACTACGGCGCGCTCCGCGAGGAGCTCGGCGACGTGCTGATGCAGGTGGCGTTCCACTCGGCGGTGGCCGCCGAGCGCGACGACGAGACGGCGTTCACCATCGACGACGTGGCGGGCGCGATCGTGGAGAAGCTCGTCCGCCGCCACCCGCACGTGTTCGGCGACGTGACCGTCTCCGGCGCCGACGAGGTCAACGCCAACTGGGAGCAGATCAAGGCGGCGGAGCGGGCGGCGAAGAGCGGCGCCGAGGCGTCCGCTCTCGACGGCGTCCCGATGGGGCAGCCGGCGCTGTCGCTGGCCGCGCAGCTCCAGCGCCGCGCCCGGCGGATGGAGGCCCCGGCCGGCCTGGCGGACGGTCTCGCGGGCGGCGGGGACGACCTCGGGGAGCGGCTGTTCGCGCTCGTCCGGGAGGCCGTGGAGCGGGGAGTCGACCCGGAGGCCGAGTTGCGCGCCGTTTCCCGGGTATTCCGCGATCGTGTCCGAGCGTGGGAACGGCGGCGGCAGCACGCCTGAATCGCGGGGAATCTACCGGAACATCATCGATAGGGTGGTCCGGCCGCGAAGGCGCGTTTACTCTAAGCGCGTGCCAGCCGGGGCTGATGGTGACCCAGTGAACCGCGACGTACGGGGCGGTGCCTCCGGCCCGCCGCGTCGTCCCCGCCGGATCTTCACCACCGCCACGACCCGCGGCGAGAAGGCCCGCGCGCTGCGCGGGCTGGGCGCGCTCGGCGGCCTCGCCGGCGTCCTCGTCGCGCTGATGCTGCTGCCGGTCGCCTGCACGGCCGGCGTCGGCGCCCGCGACACGGCCCGCTGGTTCGACAGCGAGCCGGTGAACCTGACGACCTCCGGCGTCCCGCAGCGCTCCACGATCCTCGCCGCGGACGGGTCGAAGATCGCGACGTTCTTCTACCAGAACCGGGTGGACGTCCCGCTCGACAAGATCGCGCCGGTCGCGCGGCAGGCGGTGCTCGCGATCGAGGACAGCCGGTTCTACGAGCACGGCGCCATCGACCTGCAGGGCACGCTGCGCGCCCTCGCCAGCAACCTCAGCAGCGGCGAGGTCACCCAGGGCGGCTCGGGCATCACCCAGCAGTACGTGAAGAACCTGCTGCTCACCCAGGCCGACAGCGACGAGGAGCGGCAGGCGGCCACCGCGGTCACCACCGCCCGGAAGGTGCGCGAGCTGCGGTACGCGGTCGCGGTCGAGGAGAAGTACAGCAAGGACGAGATCCTGCGCCGCTACCTCAACATCGCCTACTACGGCGACGGCGCCTACGGCATCGAGGCCGCGTCCCGGCACTACTTCTCCAAGCACGCGTCCGAGCTGACCCTCCCCGAGGCGGCGCTGCTCGCCGGCGTCATCCGCTACCCCTACGCCTACGATCCGACGCGGCATCCCGGCGAGGCGCGCAAGCGCCGCGACACCGTCCTCGACCGGATGGCCGAGCTCGGCTGGGTCGACCCGGCCGAGGCGGCGGAGGCCAAGCGCAAGCCCATCGACCTGAAGATCGACAACATCCGCAGCGGGTGCGTGTCCAGCAAGGCGCCGTTCTTCTGCGACTACGTGCAGCGCGAGATCCTCACCAACCCGGTGTTCGGCAAGACGGCGAAGGACCGCGAGAAGCTGCTCAAGCGCGGCGGCCTCACGATCCGCACCACCATGGACCCGCGCGCGCAGAAGGCCGCGCAGAAGGCCGTGAACCGGCACGTCCCGCCGAAGAACTCCGCGCACAAGGCCGCCGCCGAGGCGATGGTCGAGCCCGGCACCGGCGAGATCAAGGCGATGGTCGTGGACCGCGAGCTCGGCCCCGACAAGGAGCGCGGCAAGACCTGGATCAACTTCGCCGCGGACGCCAGCCACGGGTCGAGCATCGGCATGCAGGCCGGGTCGACGTTCAAGGCGTTCACGCTGGCCGCCGCGCTCGACGAGGGCATGCCGTTCGGCACCCGGCTGATGGCGCCGCGGGAGTTCACCCCCGTCGGCTTCCGCAACTGCGACGGCGACAAGGTCGGGGACCCCACCGCGTCCCTGCGCAACGCCGCCGACGGCGAGGGCGGCAAGGAGTTCAGCCTCGTCACCGGCACGCACCACTCGGTCAACACCTTCTTCCTCGCGCTGGAGAAGGAGGTCGGCCTCTGCGACACCGTCAGGATGGCCGAGCGGCTCGGGATGAAGCAGGCCAGCGGCAAGCCGCTGGAGGAGTACCCGTCCTTCACGCTCGGCTTCAACCCGGTGTCCCCGCTCCGGCTCGCCGCCGCCTACGCCGCGTTCGGCGCCCGCGGCGAGTACTGCAAGCCGATCGCGATCACCTCGATCAAGGACGCGTCCGGGCACCGGCTGAAGGTGCCGGGGCGCGACTGCGAGCAGGCGATCGACGAGGGCGTCGCGGACGCCGTCAACTACGTGCTGCGGGGCGTCCTCACCAAGGGCACGGCGCGCGGCATGGGCATCGGCCGCCCCGCCGCCGGCAAGACCGGCACCGTCGACAACTTCTCCGCCGCCTGGTTCGCCGGGTACACCCCGGACCTGGCGGCGGCCGTCTGGGTCGGCGACCCGCGCGGCGGCTACCGGCACCCGATGCGCAACCTCTGCATGGACGGCACCTGCTACGGGGCCGTGTTCGGCGCGACGATCCCCGCGCCGATCTGGCAGCAGAGCATGAGCGGGGCGCTGCGCGGCACGCGGGCGTCGTCGTTCCACCGGCCGCCGTCGTTCTACTTCAGCAAGGGGTCCGGCGAGGACCGGGCGAAGGTGCCCGACGTGCGGGGCATGAAGCTCGGCGACGCCGTCGACAAGCTGCGCGACGCGGGATTCACGACCAACGTCGGCGCGCAGGTCGCGTCCGACCGGTACCGGAAGGGCACGGTCGCCGAGATGTCCCCCGGGCCGGGCTCGGCCGAGCCCGGCTCGACCATCACGCTGCGGGTCAGCAAGGGCCCGAAGAAGCGCGACGGCGGCGGCCGCCCGGGGCCGGGCGGGCCGCGGACACCGCCGCCGGCGACGATCCCGCCGCCCGGCGGCCCCGGCCAGGAGGCGCCCGCCTGAGGGCGGCGGGCGAGATGACCCGTCCGGCCTGCGGGTCCGTGTGATCGCGCCGCGACCGGGTAGGTCACCCCCGCATGCGATCCGATCGGGGGGACGGTCCTTCATGCGAGCCATCGCCGTGTCCGAGTACGGCGCCACACCGGCGCTGACGAACCTGCCGCGCCCGGAGCCCGGGCCCGGGGAGATCCTGGTGAGAATGGTCGCGGCGGGCCTCAACCCGCTCGACTGGAAGATCGCCGACGGCATGCTCAAGGACTCCGTCGACGTCCCGTTCCCGCTGATCCTGGGCCGGGACGGCGCCGGCGTCGTCGACGAGGTCGGCGAGGGCGTGACCCGGCTGCGGCACGGCGAGCAGGTCTACGGGGTCTTCTCGCACCCCGAGCGCGGCCTCGGCAGCTACGCCGAGTACGCGATCGCCCGCGACGACGGGCCGGTCGCGAAGATGCCCGACGGCATGATCTACACGCAGGCGGCGGCCGTGCCGACCGCGAGCGCGACCGCGCTCGCCCTGGTGGACGAGGCCCGCGTCGACACCGGGCAGACCGTCCTCGTCGTGGGCGCGACCGGCGGCGTCGGGCAGAGCGCGGTGCAGCTCGCGTCCCGCGCCGGCGCCAAGGTCATCGCGACGGCCCGCGACGACATGGCCGGCACCATGCGGCTCCTCGGCGCGGACGAGACCGTCGACCACTCCAGGGGCGACCTGAACGGGCAGGTGCTCGCCGTCCACTCCGAGGGGATCGACGCCGTCCTCGACATGGTCAGCGACGCCACCGCGGCCGAGCACATCGCGCAACTGCTGCGTCCCGGCGGGACCTACATCAGCACCGTGCATTCGGTGAACCCCGACGCGATGGAGGCCAGGGAGCTGCGCGGCGTCAACTACGAGGGCGAGCCCACCGCGGCCCTGCTGGAGCGGCTGTCGGACCTCATCGACGCGGGCGCGCTCCGCGTCCACCTCGAACGCGAGGTGCCGCTCGCCGAGGCCGCCGACGCCCTCGCCGCCAACCGCGCGGGCGGCGCCCGCGGCAAGACCGTGATCCGCATCTGACCGCGGGGACGTGAGGACGCGCCCACCGTGGGCATGCAGAAGCCGTACCCGACGGGGAGGACGAGATGAACCAGCCCGAAGAGGAGCGGCGCGCCAGGCTCCGCGAGATCGACGAGTCCCTCGAACGGCTCCGCGCCGACCTTCCCGACCCGCCCTCCGATGCCGGCGACATGGTCGACTCCGGGCAGTACCTGGCCCAGCGGGAGGAGCTGGCGGGCCAGATCGAGCTGCTGGAGGCCGAGCGCGAACGCCTCCGCGAGTCCCTCGGCCTCACCTGACCCGGGGGAACAAACCCCGCCGCTCCCCGGTTGCGGGTGTGTCATCGCCATGGGACCGAGGGGAGGCGGGGATGACCACCTACGAGGAGTTCGAGCGCGCGACGCTGTTCTTCGACGCCAAGGACTACGCGGGCGCGGCCCGCCTGCTGGCCCCGATCGCCGAGGCCGACCCGGGCAACCGCGCCGCCGCGGAGCTGCTGGCCCGCGCCTACTTCCACAGCGCCCAGCTGGGCCGCGCCGAGGCGGCCTTCCGCCGCCTCGTCGACCTGGACCCCTGCAACGGCTGGGCGCACGAGGCCCTGGCCCGCACCCTGGAGCGCCGGGGCCGGGCGGACGAGGCGGGCGCGTTCCGCAAGCTCGCCCGCGCGATGGGCGTCGACCCCGCGCCCGGCGCCGAGGTCTCCGTCACCGCCGCCGACCTGCACTGACGCCGGTCACCCGCGCCGTGCACGGGTCAGGAGCGGGGGAGGCGGAGGACGAAGCGGGCGCCGGGGCGGCCGTCGGCGCGGTCGGTGAGGACCAGCGAGCCGCCGTGCGCGATGGCGATGTCCCGGGAGATCGCGAGACCGAGGCCGGTGCCGCCCGCGTCGCGGTGCCGGCCCTCGGCCAGCCGGGTGAACCGCTCGAACACCCGCTCGCGGTCCTCCGGCGCGATGCCCGGTCCGTCGTCGATCACCTCGACGACGGCGGTCGCGGGCGCCTCCGTGCGCAGGATCATGGTGACCTCGGCGGACGCGTGCCGGTCGGCGTTGTCGAGCAGGTTGGTGAGCAGCCGGGCCAGCTCGCTGCGGCTCCCCGGCACCGTCACCGACCCCTCCGACAGGACCGTCACCTGGGTGCGCCGCGGGCGGCGCAGCACCTCCGCGTCCGCCAGCTCGGTCAGGTCCACCGCCTCGCGCTCGAAGTTGCGGTCGGCCTCCAGCCGCGCCAGCGCCAGCAGGTCGTCCACCACCGCCGCCAGGCGCTCGGTGTTCTCCATGACGGCCCGCAGCGTCTCCGCCACGTCGGCGTCCTCGGGCGCCGCCAGCGCCAGCTCCACCTCCATCCGCAGCGCGGTGAGCGGGCTGCGCAGCTCGTGCCCCACGTCGGTGACGAACGCGCGCTGCCGCGCGACCGCCTCCTCCAGCCGGTCGAGGGTCGCGTTCACGCTCTCGGCGAGCAGCCCCACCTCGTCGCGGTGGGACGGCACCGGCACCCGGCGCTCCAGGTCGGTGGCGGTGATCTCGTCCAGCTCCCGGCGGATCTCGTCGACCGGCCGCATCGTCCGGTTCGCCGAAAGCCACGTCCCGTAGCCGACCAGGCCGGTGATGAACGGGATGGTCAGCGCGAGCAGCGCCGCAGTCGTCGGGCGCGGCACCGGCCCCGGCTCCGGGGCCAGCGCGATGATGAAGAGCGCGTTCGAGCCGAAGCCCACCTGGTACTCGACCGCCATGAAGCAGCCGTCCTTCGACGGACCGACGCCGCAGGCGGTGCCGCTGCGGCGGGTCTCGTTCTTGGGCGGCGGGGGGAAGTCCGCGGCGGGGCGCCCCTGCAGCGCCGGGGTGGCCGCGATCACGCGCCTCCGGCGGTCGATGACCTGGATCAGATCTTCCGGGGCCGCCGGCAGGGGGTTCCTCAGCCGGCCGGTCTGGATGACGAACACGATCCGGTTCGCCTGGCGGCCCAGCGTCTCCTTGGTCGTGTCGACCTCGTCCTGCCTGATCAGCACGAGCAGGGCAGCCCACAGCCCGGTCGACAGCAGCAGGGCCAGCAGGACCGACGCCAGCGTGACCCGGGTCCTGATTTGCGGGTGACGCAGGACGGCCCGCCAGATCCAATGGCTCGGCCCTCTGGACGGCCGGTGGAGCCGGACACGTATGGCGACCTCCCGGGTATGTATCTGCCAGTACCCGTGATTCCTTGCCTGAACGGGGCAAACGCCACCGTGGCGGACGGGTAAAACCCGGTCATGCCGGGGGGACTTCGTCGTGGCCGGTCCGATATGAGAACGGCGAGCCCGTTGGTCCGCGCGGGGGGCGCGCGGATAGGCTCGGTGATCGCACCAGACCATCAGCATCCTCAGGGGGTTCCCCGTGTCGTCGATCGAGGCCGTACTCGCCCGGGAGATCCTTGACTCCCGCGGCAATCCGACCGTCGAGGTCGAGGTCCTGCTCGCCGATGGGACCGAGGCGCACGCCGCCGTGCCGAGCGGCGCGTCCACCGGCCAGTTCGAGGCCGTCGAACTGCGCGACGGCGGGGAGCGCTACGGCGGCAAGGGCGTCCGCAACGCGGTCAAGGCCGTCAACGAGACGATCGACGAGAAGCTCGTCGGCTACCCGGCGTCCGACCAGCGGCTGATCGACCAGCTCCTGGTCGACCTGGACGGCACCCCGGCCAAGTCCGCGCTCGGCGCCAACGCGATCCTCGGCGTCAGCCTCGCCGTCGCCAAGGCCGCCGCCGACTCCGCCGGGCTCCCGCTGTTCCGGTACGTGGGCGGCCCGAACGCGCACCTGCTGCCCGTCCCGATGATGAACATCCTGAACGGCGGCGCGCACGCCGACACCAACGTCGACGTCCAGGAGTTCATGATCGCGCCGATCGGCGCGGCCACCTTCGCCGAGGCGCTGCGCTGGGGGGCCGAGACCTACCACGCGCTGAAGTCGGTGCTGAAGTCGCGCGGCCTGAACACCGGCCTCGGCGACGAGGGCGGCTTCGCGCCCGACCTGCCGAGCAACCGGGACGCGCTCGACCTGATCATGGAGGCGATCCGCAAGGCCGGCTTCACCCCCGGCCGCGACATCGCGCTCGCCCTGGACGTCGCCGCCACCGAGTTCCACGCCGACGGGCAGTACGCGTTCGAGGGCACCAAGCGGTCCGCCGACGACATGGCCGCCTACTACGGCGAGCTGCTCGGCAGCTACCCGCTCGTCTCCATCGAGGACCCGCTCGACGAGGAGGACTGGGCCGGCTGGGAGGGCCTCACCGCCGCCGTCGGCGACCGCGTCCAGCTCGTCGGCGACGACCTGTTCGTCACCAACCCCGAGCGGCTCGCCCGCGGCATCAAGGCCGGCGCCGCGAACGCGCTGCTGGTCAAGGTCAACCAGATCGGCACGCTCAGCGAGACCCTCGACGCCGTCTCGCTCGCGCAGACCAGCGGCTACAGGTGCATGATGAGCCACCGGTCCGGCGAGACCGAGGACACCACGATCGCCGACCTGGCCGTCGCCACCAACTGCGGCCAGATCAAGACCGGCGCGCCGGCCCGCAGCGACCGCGTCGCCAAGTACAACCAGCTGCTGCGCATCGAGGAGCTGCTGGACGACGCCGCGCGCTACGCCGGCGCCGCCGCGTTCCCGCGCTTCGACGCGCGGGGCTGAGCAGGGCCCGCGACCCGGCGGGCGGGGCCGCGTCCCGCCGCCGGGTCCGGGCGGCCGAGCCGGAGGCAGGGGGCACGATGCCGCAGGACGACGACCACGCCGCCGACGACCGCGCCGGCGAGCACGGGACCGGCGGCCACGGGGCCCGCCGCGGCAACCCGGCGCTGACCAGCCGGGCCGCCATCCTCGCGGTCGTGGTGTGCGCGATCGCGCTGAGCCTCGCCTACCCCGTCCGCGAGTACATCGCCCAGCGCAAGGAGATCGCCGACCTGCGGCACAAGGAGGCGGTGGCCCGCCGGCAGGTCGACGAACTCCTCCAGCGCAAGCAGCAACTTGGTGACAAGTCGTACATTGAGCGGGAGGCCACACGCAGGCTTCATTATTGTCGTCCTGACGTAAAGTGCTACATCGTGCTCGACGGCAGTGGGGGAGAGGGCCGGCAGACGCAGCGGGGCGGGCCGCCCAGCAGGCCGCCCTGGTACGAGACGCTGTGGCGATCGGTGGAGGCCGCCGACCGGCCGCGCTGAATCGCGGGTGGGGACAGATGATCGAAGCAGGTGACACGGCCGCCGTCGCGGCCCAGCTCGGGCGGGAGCCGCGCGGCGTCCGCGCGGTGGCGAGCCGCTGCCCGTGCGGGCTGCCCGCGGTGATCGAGACCGCGCCGCGGCTGCCGGACGGGACGCCGTTCCCCACGCTGTTCTACCTGACGTGCCCGAAGGCCGCCTCCGCCATCGGCACGCTGGAGGGCAGCGGCGCCATGCGCGATATGCAGGCCAGGCTCGCCGCCGACCCGTCCCTCAAGGAGGAGTACACCGCCGCCCACGAGGACTACCTGCGCCGCCGGGACGAGGCCGCCCGCGACGAGGGCGTCGAGCCGCTGCCCGCCGGCACGCAGAGCGCCGGCGGCATGCCCGAGCGCGTCAAGTGCCTGCACGCCCTCGTCGCGCACGAGCTGGCGGTGCCCGGCGTGAACCCGTTCGGCCGCGAGGCGCTGGAGGCACTGCCGGAATGGTGGCGGTCCGGCCCGTGCGTCGAGGTGCGGGACGTCCAGGTGCGGGACGTCCAGGCGCGGGACGTCCAGGGGCGGGACGCCGGGGCGCGGGGCGCCGATCTCGAACCAGGGGAGGACGAGTGACACGGGTCGCCGCCATCGACTGCGGAACGAACTCGGTCCGCCTGCTGATCGCCGACATCGAGCCCGGCGCCGGCGGCGGCCGGCTCACCGACGTCGAGCGCCGGATGGAGATCGTCCGGCTGGGCGAGGGCGTCGACGAGACCGGGCGGCTCGCGCCCGCCGCGCTGGAGCGCACCTTCACCGCGATGCGCGGCTACGCCGAGCTGATCGAGCGGCACGGCAGCGGCGCCGGGCACGGCCCGATCAAGACCCGGGTGGTGGCGACCAGCGCCACCCGCGACGCCGCGAACCGCAACGACTTCGTCCGCGGCGTCGTCGACATCTTCGGCGTCGTCCCCGAGGTGATCAGCGGGGACGAGGAGGCGGAGCTGTCGTTCACGGGCGCCACCCGCGAGCTGGCCGAACTGCGCCCCGCCCGCCCCTACCTGGTGGTCGACATCGGCGGCGGCTCCACCGAGTTCGTGCTCGGCAGCTCGTCGGCCGACGCGTCCCGGTCCATCGACATCGGCTGCGTGCGGATGACCGAGCGGCACCTGAAGGACGACCCGCCGTCGCCGCAGCAGATCTCCAATGCCGCCGCCGACATCGACGCGGCGCTCGCCGCCGTCCGGGAGCGGGTCCCGGTGGACGAGGCGCGCACCCTCGTCGGCCTCGCGGGCTCGGTCACCACCGTCGCCGGGATCGCGCTCGACCTGCCGGAGTACGACCCGTCCCGCATCCACCTGTCCCGGATCACCGCCACCCAGGTGCACGACGTGACGCGGCGGCTGCTGCACGCGACCCGCGCCGAGCGCGCCGGGATCGGCGTCATGCACCCGGGGCGCGTCGACGTGATCGGCGCGGGCGCGCTGATCCTGGACCGGATCATGCGGGAGTACGGGTTCGGCGCCGTCGTCGTCAGCGAGCACGACATCCTGGACGGCATCGCCTGGTCGCTGCTCTGAGCGGCCCGGCGGGGCAGGTCACTTCTTGAGCTGCGCGAGCAGGGCGGGGATCAGCACCGCGTTCGGGTTCTGCTGCGGGACGTAGAGGATCGGCGAGCTGCTGCTGGCCTGCTGGATCCAGACCCGGCCCCGGTCGACGGTCGCGCCGGAGATCGACGACCAGCTCAGCGACACCCGGTTGCCGCGCACGCCGCCCGGATGGACGGTGAGGCCCTGCGCCACGTCGACCGACTCGCCGGCCCGGACGCGCCGCGCCAGCTCCGCGACCAGCCGCTGCTCGGCGTGCTCCTGGCAGAGCTGGATCAGCCGCCCCCAGATGTGCTCGGGCTCCCCGTCCCGCGCGGGCACCGCGTCCGGCTCGATCACCACCTCGACGCGCGGGCCGCCGCGGAACGGGAACCGTCCCGCCTGGAAGATCCACTGCGTGCCGGGGCGGTGGCCGGAACCGGCCGGGCGTTCCGCCGCCCAGTACGCGACCCACTCCACCCGCGGCCAGGTGAGCGAGGCGCTGCCGTAGGCGACGAGCTGGTCGTCGGCGTACAGGGGGAGGCGCCGCACGTTCGCCTCCAGCGCCGGGACGGACGGGGTGCGGTCCCATGTCGGCCGCTGCACGGGGGCCGCGTACGTGGCCCCCGCCTCCTCGCGGGCGGGCTCCCGGAGCCGCTGCGGCGGCTGCAGCCGCGGCGGACGGTCCGGCTCGGGGTTGAGGCGCTCGGTCCAGTTCCGACCGTCCCACCAGCGCAGGCTCCCGGTGCCGTACGGATCGGGGTACCAGCCCGGTTGCGACACTCCTGCCTCCCGCTTCGCCCAATGGCAGTGCCGGACACCCGCCTCCCCGACCGGCGAACGCATCGTACCGACCGGGCACGCTCCGCACCCGCCATGGGCGGAACCCGGCCACTGCCCTGCCGGCTGGCGCGGCGTGGGACGATCGATGGTATGCCGACCGCCAACGCCCCGTTCGTCCCTCCCGGTTCCGGATGGCCGGAGGACCCCGCGGCGCCGGACACGCCCGTCGCGCACGGCACCGGCGAGGTCGTCGAGCTGGCCGCGAAGGCGCCCGACCTCGCCGAGCTGTGCGCCCGCCAGTCGGTGTGCCGCGCGTGCGACCGGCTCGTGGCGTGGCGCGAGAAGGTCGCCGTGCAGCGGCGCCGCGCGTTCGCGGACGAGGAGTACTGGGGCCGGCCCGTCGCCGGCTGGGGCGACCCGGAGCCGCGCGTCCTGATCGTCGGGCTGGCCCCGGCCGCGCACGGCGGCAACCGCACCGGCCGCATCTTCACCGGCGACCGGTCGGGTGACTGGCTGTTCGCGTCCCTGCACCGGGTGGGGCTCGCGGCGAAGCCGACCAGCGTCCGCGCGGGCGACGGGCAGCGGCTCATCGGCGCGCGGATGGCGGCGACGGTCCGCTGCGCGCCGCCCGACAACAAGCCGACGCCGCTGGAGCGGACGACCTGCCTGCCGTGGCTGGCCCGCGAGATCGAGCTGGTCGCGCCGAGCGTCCGCTGCATCGTGTGCCTCGGCGGGTTCGCCTGGCAGGGCGTGTGGCCGGCGCTGAAGCAGGCCGGATACGGGGTGCCGCGGCCGCGGCCGAAGTTCGGCCACGGCGCCGAGGCGTGGCTGACGCCGCCGCCCACGGCGGCCCGGCCCGAGCCGGTCCTGCTGCTGGGCTGCTACCACCCGAGCCAGCAGAACACCTTCACCGGCCGGGTCACCGAAGAGATGCTGGACACGGTCCTCGCCCGCGCCCGCGACCACCGCTAGCGGGGCACCGGGTTCGTGGTGACGGGCGTGAGGCGGATCTGGCCGTGCTGGCAGACCGCGCCGAACGTCCAGGTGGCGGCGATCTGCTCCGTGTCGTTGGGCGGGATCACCTTCAGCACGGTCGGCTCGGGCTCGCAGTCGGCGCCGTCCGTCTCGTCTCCGGCGGGGACGACCGCCCAGTGCAGCCGCTCGTAGGCGTGGCCGCCGTTGTAGACCGTGATCGTGTGCGCGGTGCCCTCGCGGATCACCTTCGTCGGGACGGCCCCCTCCGCGTCGGCCAGCTGGAGCCCCGACCAGCCGCCGGTCGTGCAGTGCTTCCCCGACTTGTTCGTGAGCACGAGCGTCGCGTAGCGGTTCCCCGCCGCGGCGCCGAGGTCGGTGAGCCGCGCGGTGAGCATCCCGCTGGTGCAGTGCGGGCGTTGCGGCGCCGCATGGCCGGTGCCGCCGGAGCCGGCGTTGCCTGAGGTGCCGCCGCCCGTCCCGCCGCCCGGCGAACCGGCTCCGCGGCTCGGGGCCGGTGAAGCGGCGGACGCGCCCGGCGCCGACGGCGCCGTGTTCGCGTTGGACGATGTGCCGGCGTGGGAGCTGGATGAGCAGCCGGCGAGCGCTGCGGTGATGGCGGCGGCGGTGAGCGTCCCCCAGATCAGTCGCGGCATGGTGCCTCCCCCGGTGAACGGCGATGGCGGGGCAGGGCCTTGGCCAAGCGGCCGGAGCGTGGAGACCGGCCCCTGTCCCGGTCCGCCGCCCGCGGCCGCTTGGCGCCCCCGTCCGGCCCTGACCCCGCCATCCGTTTTCTGGTGGTACATCCGGTGAGATGCCGGATGGGGCCATGAAGTTCGCGGCCCCGGCATGCGGGTATCGGCTCAGACATGCGATCTACATCAGTTCGGACCGGCGACCCTCCGGTCGCTTCGGGACGCGGCGGGGGACCGGCGAAGCGGATCCTGATCGTCGGCGGGGGATACGTCGGCATGTACACGGCCCTGCGCCTCCAGCGCAGACTCCGCCGTGAGCTGCGCAGCGGCGAGGTCGCCGTCACCGTCATCGATCCCCAGTCCTACATGACCTACCAGCCGTTCCTTCCCGAGGCGGCCGCGGGAAACCTCGAGCCGCGGCACGTGGTCGCGCCGCTGCGCACGGTCCTGAACCGCTGCCAGATCGTGAACGGTTTCGTGACGCGGATCGACCACGCGGCCAAACGCGTCACCATATGCCCCGCCGGGACCAGAACCGACCAGGTCGCGCCGCGCGACATCGAATACGACATCCTCGTCGTCGCGGTCGGCTCCATCTCCCGGACGCTGCCGATCCCGGGGCTCGCCGAATGCGGAATCGGCTTCAAGACCATTGAAGAGGCGATATTCCTCCGCAACCACGTCCTGCACCAGCTCGACATCGCCGCCGCCAACCCCGACGACGAGCAGGTCAGGAAACGGGCGCTGACGTTCGTGTTCGTCGGCGCCGGGTTCGCGGGCGTCGAGGCCATGGCCGAACTGGAGGACATGGCGCGCGACGCGTGCAAGTGGTACCCCACCATCGACGAGAGCGAAATGCGCTGGATGATGGTCGAGGCCACCGACCGGATCCTGCCCGAAGTGGGACCCGAGATGGGCCGCTGGACCGCCGACGCGCTGCGCCGCCGCGGCATCGAAGTCAAGATGAACACGCTGCTGAAATCCGCGGTGAAACGGCACATCGTGCTCAGCGACGGCGAGGAGTTCGACGCCGGCACCCTCGTCTGGACCGCCGGCGTGAAACCCCATCCCCTCGTCAAGGACAGCGACCTGCCCGTGGACGACAAGGGACGCCTCAAGGCGACCGCCGAACTGACCATCGAAGGGCTCCAGGACGTCTACGCCGCCGGCGACAACGCCGCCGTCCCCGACCTCAGCGGCAAAGGCGAGTTCACCGCGCCCAACGCCCAGCACGCCGTCCGCCAGGCCAAACGGCTCGGCGACAACATCGCGGCCGACCTGCGCGGCAGACCGCGAAAGCCGTACAAGCACGCCTACGTCGGCTCCGTCGCCAGCCTCGGCCTGCACAAGGGCGTCGCGAACGCCTACGGCATCCAGCTGCGCGGGTTCCCCGCGTGGTTCATGCACCGCACGTACCACCTGTCGCGGATGCCCACCGTCAACCGCAAGTTCCGGATCACCATGGACTGGACGCTCGCCTTCTTCTTCCGCCGCGAAATCGTCTCCCTGGCCGAACTGGAACGGCCGCGCCAGGAATTCGAACTCGCCGCCGGCCGGATGAAGGAGAACGTCACCACCTGAACCCGTCCGCCGAGGTGAACGGGGGTGGCCGGGCAACGGGGACCCGCCCGGCGGGACCCCGGGCGCGTCTTGACTCGCTCCTGTCGAACTGGCCGGACCCGGCCGACTCCCGCACCCCCGTGAAAGGACGCGCCGCCGGCGGCCCCTGACTCGATATGATGACGCCGCCCCTGTAGCCCAATGGCAGAGGCAGGCTCCCTAAAAGAGCCATTGTGTCGGTTCGAGTCCGACCAGGGGCACGCGCCGGGTCTCCATGCTCGTTGATCTTCGATCAACTTCGCCGGAGGCCCGCAGTGTTCGCCCAGGGGGGCGACCCCCTGGAACCCCCGGTGCAAGGGCTCCGCCCTTGCGGGCGCGCGGCGGGCGCCGTTGTTCGCTGATGTTCGATCGGCTTCGCCGGATTCTGCTGTGCTCGCTCAGGGGGCGACCCCCTGGAACCTTCGGCGCAAGGGCGGGTGCCTCGCGGGCGCCGTTGCTTGTTGATCTCCAATCGGCTTCGCCGGTGGACCGCAGTTCGGTCCCGTTGTGCGTTGGTGAGTGGTGGGCTGTTTGTGGGGGTTTGGCGTGTGGGGTCGGTCCGGGGGTCGTCGGTGGGGGCTCGGTCGCACGGGGTGGGTGGGATTCGGGCTGATCATGCGGGGGTTTCGCGTTTAGACTGGAGGGCCACGTCGGCCGAAAGTGGAGACTCTGATGGAGAGTAGAAACCCCGCGTTCCGGGGGAACGCCTTCGACCAGCGGGCCGGAGGTGCGGCTTACGGCGCACCCGGCTACGGTGCACAGCCCTACGGGGGGCCCGGGTACGCGGCGCCCGGGTACGGGTACGCGCCGCCGGCCACTCGACCGATGACCATGGACGACGTCGTCGTCCGCGGGTTCATGACCCTCGCCGTCCTGGTGCTCACCGCGGCGCTCGCGTGGGCGCTGGTGCCCGTCGAGCTCGCGGCCCCGGTCCTCGTCGTCGCGCTGATCGCGGAGATCGGGATCTGGGCGTTCATCACGTTCGGGCGCAAGGCGAACGCGCCGATGGTGCTGGCGTTCGCGGCCGTCTACGGGATCGTCGTCGGCATCGTCAGCCACGCCTACAACGACATCTACCACGGCGTCGTCTTCCAGGCCGTCATCGGGACCGCGCTCGCGTTCGGCGCCACGCTCGCCGTCTACGCGCTGCGCATCGTGCGGGTGACGCCGAAGTTCGCCAAGTTCGTCATCGCCGCGGGCTTCGCGCTCATCGGGCTGATGATCATCAACCTGCTGGTGCAGGTGTTCGGCGGCGACGAGGGCATCGGCATCCGCGACCCGGGCAGCCCGCTCGCCTACATCTTCAGCGTCGTCGCGATCCTCGTCGGCTGCTTCTTCCTGCTGCTGGACTTCGACGCCGTCGAGCAGGGCGTCCGCCACGGCGCGCCGGAGCAGTTCGCCTGGTACTGCGCGTTCGGGCTGGTGCTGAGCCTGGTGTGGATCTACCTGGAGATCCTGCGGCTGCTCAGCTACTTCAGCGGACGAGACTAGCCCAGACGAAGATCAGCCCCGCGCCCTCGGGGGTGCGGGGCTGATCCATGTGGGATCTCTGCGCCAGAGTCGTGGCGGCATGGCGGCACGACGGCGGGGGCATCCGTTGGCGGGATCCCACCGGGTCTGTATGAAGTTCGGAGGCGCGCGCTCAGTAGTGGCGCGCGCGGCGCGTCCGCTCGTGCTCGCGCACCAGCGCCGCGGCGTAGCCGTGCGAGAGGTTGTGCTCCTCGGCCAGCCAGGAGCTGCGTTCCTCGCAGCGGGTGAACGAAGGGCCGTTCTCGATGGCGGTGAACCACTCGGGGATGTCACGTCCTGTGACTTGCGGAATGCGGGCGATCAGCTTGCTGTGCGTCTCCGGCGAGTGGTTCAGTGACAATTGGCACCTCCAGGTCGCAGGGCTCTTCCTGCTGACTCTGCAACACCTCCTCGCATGTGACAAGACCCTAACGGGGACCTATCTTTTGCGTTACGTAGATCATTAATAACGGGGATATTCCCCGGAAACGTGCAGGTGGCCCGCCCGGCGCCGCCCGAGGGCGGTTCCGTGCGGGCCACCGCGGACCGTCAGGAGAGGCGCTCCAGCACCATCGCCATGCCCTGGCCGCCGCCCACGCACATCGTCTCCAGGCCGAACTGCTTGTCGTGGAACTTCAGCCCGTTGATGAGCGTGGAGGTGATGCGGGCGCCGGTCATGCCGAACGGGTGGCCGACCGCGATCGCGCCGCCGTTCACGTTCAGCTTGTCGTGGTCGATGCCGAGGTCCTCGGCGGACGGGAGCACCTGCGCCGCGAACGCCTCGTTGATCTCGACGAGGTCGATGTCGTCGATGGTCATGCCGGCCTTGGCGAGGGCCTTGCGGGACGCCTCCACCGGGCCCAGCCCCATGATCTCGGGGGACAGGCCGGTCACGCCGGTCGACACGATGCGGGCCAGCGGGGTGATGCCCAGCTCGGCGGCCTTGGTGTCGCTCATGACGATGACCGCGGCGGCGCCGTCGTTCAGCGGGCAGCAGTTGCCCGCGGTGACCGTCCCGTCCGGCCGGAACACCGGCTGGAGCTGCGACACCTTCTCGTAGGTGGTGCCGGGCCGGGGGCCGTCGTCCTTGGCCAGGACGCTGCCGTCCGGCAGCGTCACCGGGGTGATGTCCTTCTCCCAGAACCCGTTGGCGAGGGCCTTCTCGGCGAGGTTCTGCGAGCGGACGCCGAACTCGTCCTGCGCCTGGCGGGACACGCCGCGCATGCCGGCGACGTTCTCCGCGGTCTGCCCCATCGCGATGTAGATGTCGGGGAGCTTGCCGTCCTCGCGCGGGTCGTGCCACACCGGCGCGCCGCCCTCGCCCGCCTTCGCGGTGCGGGCCTGCGCGTCGGCGAACAGCGGGTTCTGCGTGTCGGGCAGCCCGTCGCTGCTGCCCTTGGCGAACCGGCTGACCGTCTCGACGCCGGCCGAGATGATCACGTCGGCCTCGCCCGCCTTGATCGCGTGGAACGCCATGCGGGTCGTCTGCAGCGACGACGAGCAGTACCGGGTGATCGTGGCGCCCGGCACGTTGTCCCAGCCGAGCAGGACGGACACGACCCGCGCCATGTTGTAGCCCTGCTCGCCGCCGGGCAGGCCGCAGCCGAGCAGCAGGTCGTCGATCTGGTCGGGGCCGAGCTGCGGGACCTTCGCCATCGCGGCGGTGACCATCTGGACGGTGAGGTCGTCGGGCCGCATGTCCTTGAGCGAACCCTTGAAGGCGCGGCCGATCGGCGAGCGCGCGGTGGCGACGATGACTGCTTCGGGCATGGCGGGTCTCCTGTCTCAGCGGCCGAATGTCCAACTTACTCACCGGTCACCTGGCCAATCTAGCCGCCGGAGCCCGGCCCGTACACGCCGACCCCCCGGCTTTATCGACGGCGAGTCTAATAAGTGTCGACTTACTGACCTGCGCGGAGTCCCGATTCCCTGGTGACGGCCGCCTCATGCGTCCGGGACGCGGGGAGGCCGACGCTGGAATCCGCGTCGCCGGCCGGGCCGCCGCAAGCGCGGGCGGCGAACTACGCCGGCCGCCCCAGCCTGCTGACCGAGGCGAAGCGCTTCGCCGAGCACGCGGGCGGCGCCCGGGTGCTGCTCAAG
>NZ_JBEORG010000068.1:0-22526 GCF_040302145.1 Spirillospora sp. NPDC127506
TCAGATCAACGGCTTGACGAACCGCCGGATGCGGGCCCGCATGTCCGGTGGTGTGAGAGGAGGGCCGGGCGACCCGGCCCTCCTACTCGATCCCGCCCATGCGGGCGCCCGCGCCGTCCCGGGTCAGCGGATCGGGTGACGGGCCCGTACGACTCAGGTCGTACCCGGGCGGCGCGGATAGCCGTGAGAGTGACGCGGACCGTGGCCGCCGGGGCGATGGCGGCGGCGGCGCGGATTCCTAGCGTGGTTCCCGATCATCCGAATCGGGACGAGACCACGAGGAGCCACCGTGACCAGCACGTTCGCCGATCCGCCCGGGGGAGCACCCGCAGCCGCAGCGCCGCCGGCCGTCATGGCCGAGGGCGTGTCCAAGGTGTACGGGTCCGGTGACGCCGCCGTGCACGCGCTGCGCGGGGTCGGCGTCGGGTTCGCCCGGGGCGCGTTCACCGCGATCATGGGGCCGTCCGGGTCCGGGAAGTCGACGCTGATGCACTGCCTGGCTGGCCTCGACACCGTCACCGGCGGACGCATCATGCTCGGCGACGCGGAGATCACCCGGATGGGCGACCGGCACCTGACGCTGCTGCGCCGCGACCGGGTCGGGTTCGTGTTCCAGGCGTTCAACCTGCTGCCGACGCTCACCGCCGAGCAGAACATCCTGCTGCCGATGCAGCTGGCCGGGCGCAAGCCCGACCGCGCGTGGTTCCAGCAGGTCGTGGACGTCCTCGGGCTGCGGGACCGGCTCGGGCACCGTCCGTCCGAACTGTCGGGCGGCCAGCAGCAGAGGGTGGCGTGCGCGCGGGCCATCGTCTCCCGCCCCGAGGTCGTCTTCGCGGACGAGCCGACCGGCAACCTCGACTCGAGGGCGGGCGCGGAGGTCCTCGGGTTCCTGCGCTCGTCCGTCCGGGAGATGGGGCAGACGGTCGTGATGGTCACCCACGACCCGGTGGCCGCCTCCTACGCCGACCGGGTGGTGTTCCTGCGGGACGGCGAGATCGTCTCCGAGATCCTCCAGCCGTCCCCGGCGGCCGTCCTGGACCGGCTCAAGGCCCTGGGGGCGTGATGCTGAGAACGGCACTGGCCGGCCTGCGCGCCCACAAGCTCCGCCTGCTCCTGACCGGGGTCGCCATCACCCTCGGCGTCGGCTTCATCTCCGGCACGTTCGTGCTGACGGACACGATGGACAAGGGCGTCGCCAAGACGTTCGCGCGGTCGGCCGACAAGGTCGACATCGCGGTCGTCCCCGATGAGCGCGCGACCGAAGGGCTATCGGCCTCGCTGCTGCAGAAGGTGCGCTCCCTGCCCGGAGTGACCGAGGCCCAAGGCGCGGTGAAGGGCGAGGCCGCGTTGGTGGGCAAGAACGGCAAGACTGTCGGCGACTTCCCCACGATGGGCATGTCCGTGCCGTCCGGGCGCCTGCTCCGCTACGACGTCGACAAGGGGCGGCCCCCGTCCAACGGTGGCGAGACCGTCCTCGACACCAAACTCGCCAAGCGGGAGGGATTCACCGTCGGCGACACGGTGACAGTCCTGGACGGCAAGAACCGGCCGCACCGGTTCCAGGTCGTCGGGCTGGTCGACTTCGGCATCGACCAGGAGGCGAGCATCTTCGGCGCGGTCGGGTTCGACCCCGCCACCGCGGCGCGGATCACCGGGCAGAAGACCTACCAGGAGATCGACATCGCGGGCGCGGTCTCCAAGGCCGCCGTGAAGGCCGCCGCCGGCTCCGCCGCCGTCTACACGGGCGAGGAGCTGGGCGCGAAGCTTGCGAAGGACGCGGGCGCCGACACGAAGATCATCCGCGCCGGTCTGCTGATCTTCGCGCTGGTCGCGATGCTGGTGTCCGCCCTGGTCATCTACAACACGTTCGCGATCCTCGTCGCGCAGCGGATGCGGGAGATGGCGCTGCTGCGCTGCGTCGGCGCGACCCGCCGGCAGATCTTCGGCGGCGTCCTCACCGAGTCGGCGGCGGTGGGGCTGACCGGGTCGCTGCTGGGCATCGCCGCGGGCGTCGGCCTGGGGCAGGGCGCGCTCGTCCTGATCAACAGGCTGAACGACCGGGTGGCGCTCACCGCGCCGTCCCTCGCGCCGCGGACGGTCCTGATCGGCCTCGCGGTCGGCGTCGCCGTGACCGTGCTGTCCGCGCTGCTGCCCGCCCGCGCGGCCACCGGCGTCGCGCCCGTCGCGGCGCTGCGCGCGGAGACCGAGCCGGCCGGCGGGCGCTTCCGGCTCGGCGTGCGGCGCACCGTCCTCGCCGTGCTGTTCGCCGCCGCCGGCGTCGCCATCGGCCTGTTCGGCGCGCTGGGGATGGACAAGGGCGAGAGCGCGATGTTCGTGGTCGCGTTCTCCGGCTGCGTCTTCTTCCTCGCGGTGATCGCGGGGATGCCGGCGCTCGTCCGGCCGCTGAGCCGGTTCGCGGGCGCGGTCCCGGCGCGGCTCGGCGGCGTCCCGGGGCGGCTCGCGGTCGCGAACGCCCAGCGCGCCCCGCGCCGCACCGCCACGACCACGATCGCGCTGACCGTCGGCGTCGGCCTGATGAGCCTGTTCGCGGTGGTCGCGGCCAGCGGCAAGGCGACCGCGACCAAGGAGCTGGACGAGCAGTTCCCCGTCCAGTTCAGGGTCGCGACCCAGAACGGCGAGGACCTCCCGCCCGCGCTGGGCGACGATCTGCGCGAGCGGCCCGAGGTGGAGCAGGTCGTCGAGGTCCGCGACAAGGAGACGAAGGTCAACGGCGAGGACGCGTCGGTCACCACGGTGACCGCGTCGGCCTGGGGGACGGTCGCGAAGCCGGAGATGAAGGCCGGCGCGGTCTCCGACCTCAAGCCGGGCACCGCGCTGGTGGACGAGGGCACGCTGCACCTCCCCGGCTGGCAGGTCGGCAAGACCCTGCAGGTCAAGACCCGGCGGGGGGTGACCCCCGTCAAGATCACCGGGGTGTACGAGCTGGGCGGCCAGTTCCACGGGATCATCGTGCCGGAGGCCGACTTCGCCCGGTACTTCGGCGCCGTGGACCCGGCCGAGATCTTCGTCAAGACCGGCGACGCGGTCTCCGCCGACCGGGCGCGCAAGGCCGTCGACCAGGCCGCGCTGCCGTACCCGGCCGCGAAGGTCGAGTCCACCGCCGACTTCGAGGAGCGGCTGGAGGACGCGATCGACATGCTGCTGATGATCTTCGGCGGGCTGCTCGGCCTCGCGATCGTCATCGCGCTGTTCGGCATCGCGAACACGCTGACCCTCTCGGTCGTGGAGCGGACCCGCGAGTCGGCGCTGCTGCGCGCCCTCGGCCTGACCAGGCGCCAGCTCCGCCGGATGCTGTCGGTCGAGGCGGTGGTCATGGCGGTGATCGGCGCGCTGACCGGGGTCGCCCTCGGCGTCGTCTTCGGCTGGGCCGCGACCAGCGCGATGACCGAGGAGTCGGTGTTCTCGCTGCCGTATCTCCAGATCGCCGGGTTCGTCCTGCTCGCCGGGGCGGCCGGGACGCTCGCCGCCGTCATGCCGGCGCGGCGCGCCGCGAGGACGTCCATCGTGGAGTCCCTCGCCCATGACTGAATGGGAGGCCGGGGTGGCGTCCGCCACCCGCCGGACCGCGTGAGCCGGGGCCATGGGTACTCTGGTTCGCGCCCGTCCGGTACCTACCTGTGAGGACTGGAACGAACCCGATGGACCCACATGCCCCCGGCGTGCCCGGAAACGGGCCGGTTCCCGGTGGGGGGACGACCCCCCGGAACGGCCAGGAGACCCCGGAGGACAGGCCCGCGCGGCTCGCGGTCGGCGTCGTCGGCGCCGGCCGCGTCGGCACGGCGCTCGGCGCCGCGCTGTCCCGCGCGGGCCACCGCGTGGTCGCCGCGACCGCCGTCTCCGACCGCTCCCGGGCCCGCGTCGCGGAACGCCTCCCCGGCGCCGCCGTCGCCGCCCCGCAGGACGTGGTGGCGGCCGCCGACCTGGTGCTGCTGACCGTCCCGGACGACGAGCTGCCCGAACTGGCGTCCGGCCTGGTCGCCGCGGGCGTCCCGGTCGCCGGCAAGCTGGCCGTGCACACCAGCGGACGCTACGGGACCGCCGTCCTCGACCCGCTGACCCGCGCCGGCGCGCTGCCCCTGGCCCTGCACCCGGTGATGACCTTCACCGGGCGCCCGGACGACGTGAACCGGCTCACCGGCATCTCGTTCGGCGCCACCTCGCCCGAGCCGCTGCGCCCGGTCGCCGAGGCGCTCGTCCTCGAAATGGGCGGCGAACCCGTCTGGATCACCGAGGAGGCCCGGCCGCTCTACCACGCGGCCCTCGCCGGCGGCGCGAACCACCTGGTCACCCTCGTCGTGGAGGCGATGGACCTGCTGGGGCGCGCCGGTGTGGCCGAACCCGGCCGCATGCTCGGCCCGCTCCTCGGCGCCGCCCTCGACAACGGCCTCCGCCTCGGCATCGACGGCCTCACCGGGCCGGTCGCCCGCGGCGACGCGCGCACGGTCGCCGACCACGTCGCCGAGCTCGGCAAGGTCTCCCCGGAGAGCCGCCGCGCCTACATCGCGCTGGCCCGCCTCACCGCCGACCGCGCCCTCGGCGCCGGGCTGCTCAAGCCCGAGGCCGCCGAACGCCTCCTGGAAGCCCTGGCCGATTGACCCCGCCCGCCGCCGCCTCGCCGAGCGCTCGCGCTCCCGGCCACCCGGGAAGCGGGCGCCGCACCCGATGCGTTGAAGAACCGGCTTCCGCCGGCGGACCGCGGGACACCGCGGGGCGTCCGGCCCGGAGCCGGGTGTTCCACATGGTCGCGTCCGCTCCGGGACCGCGATCGGACGGTCCCGGTGCGGGAGGCCACCGGGTGATTAGGGAGGTCGAGTGAAACCCGTCATCGCGCGGACGCGGGAGGAGCTCGCCGCGGCGCGGGCGCGGATCGAGGGCACGCTGGCGTTCGTCCCGACCATGGGGGCGCTCCACGAGGGGCACCTGTCGCTCATCCGCCTGGCGCGGCGCAGCGCCGGCAGCGTCGCCGTGAGCATCTTCGTCAACCCGCTGCAGTTCGGGCCCGGCGAGGACTTCGACCGCTACCCGCGGACGTTCGACGCCGACGTCGAGGCGTGCGCCCGCGAGGGCGTCGACCTGGTGTTCGCGCCGGACCGCGAGGTCATGTATCCCGACGAGCCGCAGGTCACGCTCAAGTCGGGCCCGATGGGAGAGGTCGTCGAGGGCGCGGCCCGGCCCGGCCATTTCGACGGGATGCTCACGGTCGTGCTGAAGCTGCTCAACCTCGTCCGCCCCGACGTGGCGATCTTCGGGGAGAAGGACGCGCAGCAGCTCGCGATGATCCGCCGCATGGTCGCCGACCTGAACGTGCCGGTGCGGGTGGTGGGCGGCCCGACCGTCCGCGAACCGGACGGGCTGGCCCTCTCCAGCCGCAACCGGTACCTGTCCGCCGCCGAGCGGCGGACCGCGCTGGCCCTGTCGCGCGCCCTGCGGGCCGGCGCGGACGCCGCCGCCGAGGGGCCCGAGGCGGTGCTCGGCGCGGCCCGCGCCGTCCTGGAGGAGGCCGCGGCCGCCGACCCGCCGCTCGCGCTCGACTACCTCGTCCTCGTCGACCCGGCGACCTTCACGCCGGCCGCCGCCGGCGGCCCCGCCGTCCTCGCCGTCGCCGGCCGCGTCGGCGCCACGCACCTCATCGACAACGTTCACCTCCAGCTCGGCAAGGAGCACTGATGTTCCGGACGATGTTCAAGTCCAAGATCCACCGCGCCACGGTGACGCAGGCGGACCTGCACTACGTCGGCTCGCTCACCATCGACCAGGACCTGATGGACGCCGCGGACCTCCTCCCGGGCGAGCAGGTCTCGGTCGTGGACATCGACAACGGCGCGCGCCTGGAGACCTACCTGATCGCCGGCGAGCGCGGCTCCGGCGTCATCGGCATCAACGGCGCCGCGGCCCGCCTCGTCCAGCCCGGCGACCTGGTGATCATCATCAGCTACGCCCAGCTCGCCGACGAGGAGGCGCGCGAGTTCGTGCCGACCGTCGTGCACGTCGACCGCTCCAACAAGATCATCTCCCTGGGGTCGGACCCGGCCGAGCCCGTCCCGGGCGCCGGCACCGCCCGCGGCGACCTCGTCCACGGCTGACCCGCCGCGCTCCCGCGGTGCCGGGAATGCGGGGGGCGGGCGCCGGGTTCTCCGGAGTTAGGGTCATAATGACGAGAACCGATTCCGGAGGAGGGCCCATGATCCCTTCCGTTCTCCGCGCCCCCGAGCCCGGCTGGACCGCGGACGCCGACGTCGTCGTCATCGGGTCCGGCATCGCCGGCCTGGTCGCCGCGCTGAACTGCCGCCCGCACGGCCGGGTGCTGCTCGTCACCAAGGCCCTCCTGGACGCCGGGTCGACCCGCTGGGCGCAGGGCGGGATCGCCGCCGCGCTCGCCCCCGACGACACCCCCGAGGAGCACCTCGCCGACACCCTCGTCGCGGGCGTCGGGCTGTGCGACGAGGACGCCGTCCGGGCGCTCGTCACCGAGGGGCCGGACGCCGTGCGCGGGCTCATCGAGCTGGGCGCCGCGTTCGACCGCGGCGGGGACGGCGGCATCGCGCTGACCCGCGAGGGCGGCCACCACCGCCGGCGCATCGCGCACGCGGGCGGGGACGCCACCGGCGCCGAGATCAGCCGCGCCCTCCGCGCCGCGCTCAAGGACTCCGGCGTCGAGGTCATCGAGCACGCGCTCGTCCTGGACCTGCTGAAGGACGCCGCCGGGCGCGCCGCCGGGATCACCCTCCATGTGATGGGCGAGGGGCAGCCGGGCGGCGTCGGCGCCGTCCGCGCCCGCGCCGTCGTGCTGGCCACCGGCGGGCTCGGCCAGGTGTTCTCCGCCACGACCAACCCCGAGGTGTCGACCGGCGACGGCGTCGCGCTCGCGCTGCGCGCCGGGGCCGAGGTCACCGACCTGGAGTTCGTCCAGTTCCACCCGACCGTGCTGTGGCTGGGCGAGGGCGCGACCGGGCAGCAGCCGCTGATCTCCGAGGCCGTCCGCGGCGAGGGGGCCCACCTCATCGACCACGACGGCGTCCGCTTCATGACCGGGCGGCACGAGCTCGGCGAACTGGCGCCGCGCGACATCGTCGCCAAGGGGATCATGAACCGGATGCGGGAGACCGGCGCGCCCTGCATGCTCCTGGACGCCCGCCACTTCGGCGCCGCGATGTGGGAGAGCCGCTTCCCGACCATCCTGGCCGCGTGCCGGCACCACGGCATCGACCCGGTGACCGAGCCGATCCCCGTCGTCCCCGCCGCGCACTACGCCAGCGGAGGCGTCCGCACCGACCTGCACGGCCGCACGTCCGTCCCCGGCCTCTACGCCTGCGGCGAGGCCGCCTGCACCGGCGTCCACGGCGCGAACCGGCTGGCCTCCAACTCCCTGCTGGAGGGGCTCGTCTTCGCCGCCCGCATAGCCGGTGCCCTGCACACCGACCTCGCCGCCGCCCCCGCCCCGCCCGCGGACGCGGCGAGCGCGCCACTCGCCGCCCTGCCCGGCGGCGTGGTGCGCGGCGGCACGGGGGCCGGCGCCGGGGCCGTGCCGGACGGGCCGGCGGACGCGGTCGCGGGCGGGGGATTGGTCGACGGCAGCAGGCGCGGGCGGATTCAGCAGGTCATGTCCTCCTACGTGGGGGTCCTGCGGGGGGCCGAGGGGCTGGAGCGGGCCGGGCGCGAGCTGGAGCAGCTCGCAGGCGGGAACGCCGAGCCGGGGGTGGCGGCATGGGAGGCCACCAACCTGCACACCGTCGCGTCCGCGATCGTCGCGGCGGCGCGGCGGCGCGAGGAGACGCGCGGGAGCCACTGGCGGGAGGACTTCCCGGAGCGGGCGGACGCGGCGTGGCGCGGCCACCTGGTGACGCGGCTGACGGGCAACGCCCTGACGACAACCTATGAACCTCTGGAAGGGATGCGCTCATGACACCGGAACTCTCGCAGAGGCTCAGCGGCGCCGGGCTGGATCCACAGACTGTGGAAAACCTCGCCCGGACGGCGCTCGCCGAGGACGGCGAGGTCGACGTCACGAGCACGCCGATCTTCGCACCGGACGACACCGCCGCGGGCGAGCTCCGCGCCCGGGACGAAGGGGTCGTCGCGGGCATCCCGGTGGCCTGCGTCGTCTTCGAGCTGCTCGACATCGCCTACGAGGCGCGGGCGGAGGACGGCGACCGGGTGGTTCCGGGGCAGGTCCTCATCTCGGTCAGCGGGCAGACCAGGGCCGTGCTGAGGGCCGAGAGGACGGCCCTCAACCTGCTCACCCACCTGTCCGGGATCGCGACCGCCACGCGGCGGTGGGCGGACGCCCTGGAGGGCACCAGGGCGCGCGTGCGCGACACCCGCAAGACGCTCCCCGGCCTGCGCGCGCTCCAGAAGTACGCCGTCCACTGCGGCGGCGGGGTCAACCACAGGATGGGCCTGCACGACGCCGCGCTCATCAAGGATAACCACATCGCGGCGGCCGGGAGCGTCGCCAAGGCGTACGAGGCGATCCGGGCCGTGTACCCGTCGCTGCACATCCAGGTGGAGTGCGACACCCTCGCGCAGGTGGAAGAGGCACTGCGGGTGGGCGCGACGAGCATCCTGCTCGATAACATGTCCGATGCCGAGATGGCCGAGGCAGTACGCCTGGTGGCTGGGCGGGCGGAGCTCGAGGCCAGCGGTGGCCTTACCCTGGACCGGGCCCGAGACGTCGCCGTGACCGGGGTGGACTACCTTGCCGTCGGCGCGCTGACGCATTCGGCGCACGTGTTCGACATCGGCCTTGACTTCACCTGACCAGCGGGGACCTGATGCTGCTCACCATCGACGTCGGTAACACCCAGACCGTCCTCGGCCTGTTCGAGGGCGACGAGGTGATCGAGCACTGGAGGATCAACACCGATCCGCGGCGCACCGCCGACGAGATCGCGGTGGTCCTGCAGGGGCTCGTCCAGCAGAGCCCCCTGCTGGCGGAGACCGACATCAGCGGCATCGCGCTGTGCTCCACGGTCCCGTCCGTCCTGCACGAGATGCGGGAGATGTGCCGCCGCTACTACGGCGACGTGCCCGCGGTCATCGTGGAGCCGGGCGTCAAGACGGGCGTCCCGGTCCGCATGGACAACCCCAAGGAGGTCGGCGCCGACCGCATCGTGAACGCGCTCGCCGCCGTCCACACCCACGGCGGGCCCGCGCTCGTCGTCGACTTCGGCACCGCGACGACGTTCGACGCCGTGTCCGCCAAGGGCGAGTACGTGGGCGGCGCCATCGCGCCGGGCATCGAGATCTCGATAGACGCGCTGTCGTCGCGCGGCGCACAGCTCCACAAGATCGAGCTGGTCCGGCCGCGCAGCGTGATCGCGAAGAACACGGTGGAGGCGCTGCAGTCCGGCATCATCTTCGGGTTCGCCGGGCAGGTGGACGGCATCGTCGAGCGCATGTCGGACGAGCTCGCCGCCGACCCCGAGGAGGTCACGGTCATCGCCACCGGCGGCCTCGCCCCGCTCGTCCTGGAGGAGTCCCGCAGCATCGACGTGTTCGAGCCGTGGCTCACCCTCATCGGACTCCGCCTCATCTACGAGCGCAACACCCCGTAGCCTCCCAACTCGTTCGCGGGGCACGGGACGGGGTCGATAGCCTTGAGCGGTGAGTGACGAGACCTTCGACGAGCTCCCGGAGCAGATGCGCGTGCGCCGGGAGAAGCTCGACCGGCTCCGCGAGAGCGGGATCGACCCCTACCCGGTGACCTTCCCCCGGACGGCGACCATCACCGAGATCCGGGAGAAATACCCCGACCTGGAGCCGGGCACCGAGACGGGCGACAAGGTCGGCGTCACCGGTCGCGTCATGCTGATCCGCAACACCGGCAAGCTGTGCTTCGCCACCATCAGGGACGCCGGCGGCGACCTCCAGGTCATGCTGTCGCTGGCCAAGGTCGGGCAGGAGCAGCTCGACTTCTGGAAGCGCGAGGTCGACCTCGGCGACCACATCGGCGTCGAGGGCGAGGTCATCACGTCCCGCCGCGGCGAGCTGTCGGTCATGGCCGACCGCTTCGCCATCACGTCCAAGTGCCTGCGCCCCCTGCCGGAGAAGCATGCCGGCCTGACCGACCCGGAGGCGCGGGTCCGGCAGCGGTACGTCGACCTCATCGTGAACGACGAGGCGCGGAAGATGGCGCGGCTGCGCAGCGCCACCGTGCGCGCGGTGCGGGACTTCTGGCACGAGGAGGGCTACCTCGAGGTCGAGACGCCCATGCTCCAGCCCATCCACGGCGGTGCGGCGGCGCGTCCGTTCAAGACGCACATCAACGCCTACAACATGGACCTCTACCTGCGCATCGCCATCGAGCTGTACCTGAAGCGGCTCGTGGTCGGCGGCATGGAGAAGGTCTTCGAGATCAACCGGAACTTCCGCAACGAGGGCGCCGACTCCACGCACAACCCCGAGTTCACGATGCTGGAGGCGTACGGCACGTATCTCGACTACAACGACATGGCCGACCTGACGCAGCGGATGTACCAGAAGGCGGTCGTCGCCGCCCTGGGCACCACCGTGGTCGTCCATGACGGCGTGGAGATCGACCTCGGGCTGACCGAGTGGCCGCGCGTCACGCTCTACGGCTCGGTGTCGGAGGCCCTGGGCGAGGAGGTCACGCCGCACACGCCGATCGAGGCCGTCCGCAAGCTCGCGGACGCGCGCGGCATCTCGTGGGACCCCAAGTGGGGGCAGGGCAAGCTCGTCCAGGAGCTCTTCGAGGAGCTGATCGAGCACACCCTCATCCAGCCCACCTTCGTCATGGACTACCCGGTCGAGACGTCGCCGCTGACCCGCCAGCACCGGGACGAGCCCCTCCTCACCGAGAAGTGGGACCTCATCGGCTTCGGGACGGAACTCGGCACCGCCTACTCCGAGCTGGTCGACCCCGTCGAGCAGCGCCGCCGGCTCACCGAGCAGTCGCTGCTCGCCGCGGGCGGCGACCCGGAGGCCATGCAGCTGGACGAGGACTTCCTGCGCGCGCTGGAGTACGCGATGCCCCCGACGGGCGGCGTGGGCGTCGGCATCGACCGCATGATCATGGCGTTCACCGGCAAGGGCATCCGCGAGACGATCCTCTTCCCGCTGGTCAAGCCCGAATGACGACCGGGAGGTCGCGCAGGCCCCGCAGGACGAGGTTGTCCCGGTAGACGAGGTCCTGCCCGGCGAGGGCCACGTCGCGTTCGAACAGTTTCCTGAGCGCGACCTGGCCCTCCAGCCGGGCCAACGGCGCCCCCAGGCAGAAGTGGATGCCGTGGCCGAACGAAAGGTGCCGCGGGGCGTCGCGTCCCTCGATGTAGCGCGTCAGGTCCAGCCGGTCCGGATCGTCGAACACGGACGGGTCGCGGTTGGCGGCACCCGTCAGCAGCAGGATGAGCTTCCCGCGTTCGATGAGCGTCCCGTCGAGGTCGACGTCCTCCAAAGCGGCCCTGAGGGTGAGCTGGACGGGCGGGTCGTAGCGCAGAAGCTCCTCAACGGCGGCCGGGACGTTCTGAGGGTGCCGCCGGAACAGCTCCAGCTGCGCGGGGTCGCGGAGCAGCGCCAGGGCGCCGTTCCCGATGAGGTTCACGGTCGTCTCGTGCCCTGCCACGAGCAGCAGCACGCACGTCGCGAGGAGTTCCTCCTCCGACAGGACGTCCCCGCCGTCGGAGACGTCCACGAGCGCGCTCACGAGGTCGTCCTGAGGCCGGAGGCGCCGCTGGGCGGCCAGCTCCCGGAAGTAGACCGCGAACTCCTCACGGGCCTTCTCGCGCAGCCGGATCTCGGCCTCCGGCAGGAGGAAGTCGGGGTCGAGGCCGCGTGCGAGGCTGTCGGACCAGCCTTTGAACAGGTCGCGGTCCCTGGCGGGGACGCCGAGCATCTCGCTGATCACGATGACGGGCAGCGGGTAGGCCAGCGCGGCGATCAGGTCGACCTCGCCGGACACGCCGTCCAGCAGCTCGTCGACCAGCGCCTCCACCCGCGGCCGCAGCCGCTCGACGAGCCTCGGGGTGAACGCCTTGCTGACCAGCCGCCGGAGCCGGGTGTGGTCGGGCGGGTCCATGGTCAGGAACGACCGGTTCCGGGCGCGGGACTCGCGCCACAGCCCGCCGCTCTCGGGCCGATGCCCGAACCGGGGGTCGCGCAGCACCCGCTCGCACAGCTCGTGGGAGGTGGTCACGCGGAGGCCGACGTCCGTCCGGTGCAGGCGGCTCTCGGCGCGCGCGAGGCGGCGGTAGTGCGGGTAGGGGTCGGCCCGGAAGGCCGGATCCCCCGGATCGAACCCGAGGACCGCCGCGGCCTCGACCTCGACGACCTGCCCCGTCCTGTCCTCCATCCCCCCAGTCACCCGGAAATCAGACGAGATGTCAACAGGGTGACGGGGACGGGGCGTTAAGCGCTTTCGCGGACGACCAGTTCGGGGCGCTGCACGACCTGGCGGTGCTGGTGGGACTTGCCCTCGCCCATCTCGGCCAGCGCGAGCTCGGCGGCCTCCCAGCCCAGCTCCCGGCGCGGCTGCCGGACCGTGGTCAGCGGGACGGCGGCGCTCGCGGCCAGCTCGATGTCGTCGTAGCCGATGACGGCGATGTCCGCCGGGACGCGGACGCCGAGCCGGGTCAGCTCGTTGATCAGCCCGATGGCCAGCAGGTCGTTGGCGCAGAACACGCCGTCGGGGCGCGGCGACATCGCCATCACCGCGTGGGCGGCGGCCTGCCCCTCGGTGGGGCTCAGGGCGTCCTGGACGAGCGTGGCGGGCTTGCCGAACCCGGCCTCGACGATCGTCCGGGCGGCGCCGTCGCGGCGTTCCACGCAGGGCTGCGGCTCCGGGACGCCGGTCACGAACACGATCCGCGCCCGGCCGATGCCGAGCAGGTGCGCGGCGGCGATCTCGCCGCCCGCGACATGGTCGACGCGGGCCGAGCAGGCGTGCGAGGAGTCGCGGTCGATCAGCACCACGCTCATGCCGGCGGCGCGGAACCGGGAGATGTCCCCCGGGTCCAGCCCGACCGGGATGATCAAGACCCCGGCGGCGCGCTGCTCCTCCAGGAGTTCCAGGGAGCGGCGCTCCTTGGCGGAGGAGTGGTCGCTGGACAGCCAGAGGGCGTCATGGCCGGCCGCGTTCAGCGCCGCCTCGGCGCCGCGCGCGACATCGGACGCGTACGGGTTGGCGAGGTCCTCGACGACGATGCCGAAGGCCCGGCGCGGCTGGTCGCCGAACTCGCCCGCGGTGCGCTCGGGGCCCCGGCGGAGCCGGCGCGCGGACTCGTTCCGCACGAATCCGAGCTCCTCGATCGCCGCGCGCACGCGGTCACGGGTAGCTTCGGCCACGAGGTCTGGCCGGTTTAGGACATTCGAAACGGTCCCAACTGAGACTCCAGCACGCCTCGCGACCTCACGAATACTGGTCTGTGGCAACTCGCTCCTCGTCCCGACCCGGGAGAGTTTCCCCAGGTAGTGGCGTTATGCACGGCATATGCCCGCTGCCGCGACTACGCAGCGTCACTAAACGGACGCGTAGCGCATTTGGACAACGCTTGACGGGCCGGATCCGGCCGCCTAGCGTTCCGAGCCGAAGCGTAGCTTGAAACGATTCACGATCTTGGTCCGCGGCGAGATCTGGCGAGTTCGACGAGAAGGGACGGGTGCGGATGGCTGGCGATCTCATCCCGTCTCCCTCGGACGACCAACGAGTGAATCGTCACCCGGAGTTCCCCCGAACGACCCCGCAATCGGCCAGGCGGCCACCTCCGGCCAAGCGCGCGAGACAGAAAAGGAACCCGATGATCTAAGTCCGGAAGGCTCCGGACCCGGCAACCCAACGCGTACAGAGGCCCAACCCGTGCCTGTGCAGCGGACGGCTGCATCCCCGCGGTCATCACCACGGACGAGGGAGGACGGAGTGGAAACAGCCACACTCGCACGTCGTGGCACCGACGATTTCGGGCTGAGCGAGGAGGAGATCCGGTTGCTCGCACAGATCGCGAGCGGTGTCACCGCCGATGTGGCGGCGCGCAAGCTGGAGCTGAGCGCACGGACCCTGCGGCGCCGGTTGCGGACGATCTGCGACCGGCTGGAGGTCAACACCCCTATCGAGGCCGTGGTGTGGGCGGCCCGGAGGCAGCTCATCTAGCCGGCTCCACCCCCGACGCTCGCCAGGGGACGGGCGAGCGTCACCGAGAGATCCAGGCGGCGAACACGGTCGAATCCCGTCCGACCCCGCAGCGGCGGCGCCGGCGCCCTGGCAGGTAGGTCCCTGCAGGAGGCGTCGCCGCGGACGGTGTTCGAAGCCCACGCCGATGGGTCTCTTCACCATGTGCACGGGTGACCGGGCAAGGCCGTTCCGGGGCAGGGGCCGCTAGGCGACCCGGACGGCGCCGGCGAAGGGACGCCCGGCCAGAGGCACGATCTTCACGACGTCACCCGTCTGGGGCGCGTGGATCATCTTGCCGTCACCGACGTACATCCCCATGTGGTGCAGGTCGGAGTAGAAGAACACGAGGTCGCCCGGCTGCAGCTGGCTGCGCGACACGTGGGTTCCCGCGTTCCACTGGCTGCCGGTGTAGTGCGGCAGGTTGATGCCCACCTGCCTGTAGGCCCACATCGTCAGGCCGGAGCAGTCGAAGCTGTTCGGGCCGGCGGCGCCCCAGACGTACGGGCGGCCGAGCTTGGTCATGGCGTACCGCAGCGCCTGCGCGGCCTTGCCGGTGCCGATGACGGGCAGCTTGGCGAGCTGGGTCGGGTCGCGCTTGACGATCGTGCCGCGCACCTTCTCGTAGGCCGCGGTGACCTTCTTGCGCTGCGACTCCAGCTTGGTGCGCAGGTCCTTGACCTGCTTGGCGCGCGCCTCGGCGGACTTGCGGGCGCGCTGGGCGGCCTGCATGGCCTGCATGAGCCCGAGGACCTTGGTGCTGTCCTGCTTGGCGAAGTAGTGGAGGGTGGCGGCCTGGTCGAGGACGGCCTGCGGGTCCTGGGAGGCGACGAAGGAGACCGTGGGATCGGAGCCGCCCTGCATGTAGCTGGTCGCGGCCAGCGCGCCGACCTTCTGGCGGATGGCCTGGAGCGCCTTCTCCTGCCGCTCGGCGTTCTCGGCGGCGACCTTGGCGGCGCGCTGCGACTGCGCCAGCTTCACCTTCAGGCCGTTGTACTGCTCGGTCAGCTGCTCCAGCTGGTCGGCGAGCTTGAACGCCTGGGACCGGAGCTCCTTGGTGGACGGCTTCGGGTCGGCGTGCGCGACGGCGGTGGATTGCGGGGCGATGACGTGCGGTGCGGCCGTCAGGGCGATGAGCGCGCCGGCGACGGTGACCGCGCGGCCGCGAAAACGTGAAAGAGATGCAGGCCGCGATTGCTGCACGAATTCTCCTCTCCTCGTCCGCCTACCGGGTTAGCTGACGGGTTGGGGCCGGAGCAGCCCGTCCGCGAGCATGCGCGGGCAGTGCCGCGGCGTTGCGGATTCACCCCTGACGGCGCCGGTCCGGGGGACGCATCCCCGAACGCTCCGAAAGTGGGTCCCCGGCTCCCCGGGGCGCTGGTTGCGACCCGCGGGACTCGGCGGTGCGGCCTCCGTTCTGCGGGTGGCCGACGTCAGCGATGGACACTAACGGAACGCGCAAGGGATGCCAACCAGAACAGGTGAAATCGCAGGTCGTGCGGCGAGGCGCGTGTTGCGCCGAGCACGTTCAGTAACGGGGAACTGTGGTGCGCGTCACTTTTCGAACGCCGATAGCCGTGCCTAGTTGTTTCTATCTAGTTCTTCTTGTAAGGCGCCCGCGGCACGTCTGCCTACGCGTGCGTTCGATAAGACCAGGTGTTCGATAATCTCGCCTGTTTGTGGAGGTCGTGATCCGGCGTGCCCGCACCGCCGACGTTCAGGAGATCCGCAGGCTGGTCGATCTGTACGCCGGGTCGGGGCGACGCCTGCTGAAGAAGTCGACGGTGAAGCTGTACGAGGACGTCCAGGAGTTCTGGGTCGCCGAGGAGGTCCGGCAGGGGGAGCCGGGTCGCGTCGTGGGCTGCGGCGCCCTCCACGTGATGTGGGAGGACCTCGCCGAGGTCCGCTCCGTCGCCGTGGACAAGGGGTACGGCGGACGCGGCATCGGGCACCGCATCGTCGCCCGGCTGCTCGACACCGCGCGGGAACTCGGCGTGCGGAGGGTGTTCTGCCTTACCTTCGAGGTGGAGTTCTTCGGCCGCCACGGCTTCCAGCCGATCCTCGGGACTCCGGTGGCGCCAGAGGTGTACGAGGAGCTTCTCCGCTCTTACGACGAAGGCGTCGCGGAGTTCTTGGACCTCGACCGGGTCAAGCCGAATACGTTGGGCAACACCCGGATGTTGCTTCGCCTGGAGGACTGACCCAATGAGCGATTCCCCCAACCGTGGTCGGCGTTACCGAGCGCCGCAGGGGCAGGGTTCCTACGGCCCCCCGCCCCCGTACCAGGGTCCCCAGTGGCAGCAGCCCCGGCAGCCGTCACAGCAGCAGTGGCAGCAGCCCTCGCCCCAGCAGCAGTGGCAGGAGCCTCAACAGGGCTGGGGGCAGACCTACGAGGCGTCCTACGGCGAGTACGGCGGCTCCCATGGCGACGAGCCGCAGCTCGCCCCGATCCTCCGGCGGGCCGGCGCCCGGCTCCTCGACAACGCCCTCGTCGCGGTCTTCGGTTTCGCGCTCATCCTGCCCGTGACGGTCGCCGCCTTCGGGCTCGGCGACAAGAGCGGCAGCGACCAGGACGAGGGCGGCATCTGGAACTGGCCCATCATCTTCACGCTGTTCTGCGTCATGTCGGTGCTGCCGTTCCTCTACGAGGCCGTCCAGCTCTCCATGTGGGGGCGGACGCTGGGCAAACGCGTCATGGGGCTGGGCATCGTGCAGGCGCGTCCTGTGGGGCGGCCGATGACCACCACGCAGGCCGTGTGGCGGGCGGGGATCGTCCACATCGGCTACCAGATCGGTGTCTTCTTCTTCCTCGTTCTGGCGGTGATGGTGTGGGAGTACGCCGCCTACGGGATGGCACTGGTCTGGGTGGGCGGCCTGATGGCCTACCTGTGGGCGATCTGGGACCAGCCCCTGCACCAGGCCCTGCACGACCGCTTTGCCGACACGCTCGTCATCGACGAGCGCGGCACGTACGACGAGTACACCGAGTACACCGAGTACGCGGAGTAGGGCCGCGATGGCGGCTGACCTCGCCGAACCGGGCCAGCGCCTGCTGGCGCGCGTCGTCGACACGCTCATCGTCGGCGTGCCCGTCGTCCTCGTCGTCCGCGAACTGTTCTCCGGGCATGCGGTGGACGTCGTCGCCCCGCCGGCCGTGGCCGGGTGCATGCTGCTCTACGAAGCGGTCCAGCTGGCCCTCTGGGGCCGGACGCTGGGCAAGCGCTTCGCGGGCATCGAAGTCGTCGCCGCCCTGCCGGCCGTCCAGTCCGGCGGGGCGGACGCGGAGGAGCCGGCGGGCACGGGCGGCGCCGGGATCCTGCCCCTTTCCGTGCCGGGATTCGTGCCGGTGACCGCTCCCGAGGGGCCCGCGCCCGAGGGCGCGCCTGAGCCGGCCCCTGAGGGCGCCGCATCCGAGGAGGGCGCGCCCGCGCGATCGGCCGGGCCTCCGGGCGGCGAGGCGGAGGCCGGTGCTCATCCGGGCGTTCTGCAGTCCGTTCTCCGCGCCGCGGTCTATTCGCTGCCGATCGCCGCGCGCCCGATTCCCGTGGCGGGTCTCCTGGCGAGCGTCTTCTGGGTCGCGAACGCCGGGCTCATGTTCGAGGGGACGCGGCGCCAAGCCGTCCACGACAGGCTCGCGGGGACGGTCGTGGTAAAACGTTCGCGCCCCTGATTCTCCGGCCTTCTGCGGCCCTCTCAGGCGCGTTCAGGCGCGCTTCCGGTAGACGATCCCGTTCCCTCGTCCCGTGATCCATCGCGGGACGAGGGTTTTCGCCTGTCTTCTACATGCTTTCCACTGGGATGGACCGGTCTGTTTCGGGCCGTCCGCGTTCGCAAGGCGAATCCCAGCTCGTTCCGGTTACGACCCTGAATCAAGGCGGGATGTGCCGCCTCCCGGACACCCCCTCCGGATTGAAAGTCTCCTCGCGCGCCGTTGCCATGGGGCCGGGGATGCCGCTTGTCGGGCGGTACTGGACTAACTCTGGACGGGACGCGGTCTCACTGCGGAACGGACTTTCGCGCGCCCACGCGCACGGTGCCGGTTCGTGGACCACGTTCACCCCGCCGCTTCTGGACCGGATGTGGGAGAAGTGGGTTACCGGCCAGTCGGATTGTGCCCCAATCGGCCGTTTTCCGGAGGCCGGCGCGGCGGCGGCATCGGCCGCATCGCCGAGAGGCGGCGCGGGGCCGCGACTTCCCGCCGGGCGCGGGCGGAACCGATTTTCGGCACCGCCCTCCTTCCGGTTATCGGGCAACATCAGCCGGTCAGCGCGATGATCTCCGCTTTCCGTTCCTTGGGACCCCTCGGGCATACACGCGTCCATGCGTGCCCAGGCGTCGTCCTGGGTCTCCCCAGGTGCGCGGCGTGCCGGAGCGCCGGGCCGCGCGGATTCCCGGCCGCGGACGGGTTAGGGCCGTTACGTCGGGTTAATCGTTGAGCGCCGGTACCGGCGCGCACAGCCTGTTAAGGTCCGGGCAGCGGCTTTTCCACCCGGGCGGGCGGCGCCGCCCGAAAGCCGGGTGCCCGCAAACCCGGGACCAATGCGCCCGCACCGGCCCCAGGTCAGCCTGCGTGCCGTGACACCGGTCACGCCCTGAAAACCCCGGCCCGGCCCGCGCGCCGGAAATTCACGGACGCCGGGCCGCGGCGCGCCCTCGGGCGTCTCCCGGCTGCTCCGGAAACGACGAGGACGATTACGCGCGGTCACCGGCGGGAAGGCGACTTCCGCCGCAGTGCCGGTTCAACGCGGGCGCTGAATTGTCATCCGCGGAGTTCTCGGTATATCTTTGTGAACCGATTGAAGTTTGCTCCAGCCGAAAGGTCTGTCCCCATGGCACAGAAGGTTCAGGTGCTTCTCGTCGACGACCTCGACGGTGGCGAGGCGGACGAGACCGTATCGTTCTCGATCGACGGCGCCTCCTACGAGATCGACCTCAGTGGCGCCAACGCTAAGAAGCTGCGTGAATCGCTGCAGCCGTTCGTCGAGAAGTCCCGCAAGGCGGGCACGGTCTCGCGCCGCCGCCGGCAGCGCGGCGCGTCCAGCCGGGAACGCAGCGCCGAGATCCGTGCCTGGGCCAAGAACAATGGCATCAAGGTCAATGAGCGCGGACGCATCCCGGCCCACGTGATCGAGCAGTACGAAGCGGCCAACTGACCCGCTTCCACCTGGCGGCCCGTCTCCCGTAAACGAGGCGGGCCGTTCACTGTGCTTCCCGAAGGCTCACGTCGTTCTCCCGGGCGGTCCCGTCCTTCTCCCGGGCGGCGGGCTCCCCCCGCCCCGCGGCTCCGTTCATGCGTCTCAGAGGCGCGCGTACTTCTCCCGGAGTTCTCTGACGCGCCGGCCGCCTTCGCCGCCGGCCTCCATGGCGGGTCGGCGAACCGGGGTCCGGGGTGCGGAGAGAGGCGGGTAAGTGAAATCGGCCGTTCGCTTGTGGCGTAGCGGTAATGGGGTTGGCCGCGGACGCAGCGAGGTACAGAGGCGGCGCGAGCGGATGTCCGGCCCCCATTCGGCACATCCGCCCCGCGCCCCGATCGACCTGCGGAAAGCCCCCGTTCGCTTGCGGCGTAGCGGGAACATGACGCACCGATGCGGTAGTTGGATGAGACTGAACAGCGCTTAGCTGGGGAACGTCTCCTGGTGGGAGTGCACCGGGCGGCCTCCTCGGGGCGGGCTAGCATGCGGAAGGACAGTTCCGGACGTTCCGGACTCTGCCCAACCGCTCTGTGAGGAGCGACGAGATGTTCGAGAGGTTCACCGACCGCGCGCGGCGCGTTGTCGTCCTGGCTCAGGAGGAGGCCAGGATGCTCAACCACAACTACATCGGCACCGAGCACATCCTCCTGGGCCTGATCCACGAGGGCGAAGGTGTCGCTGCCAAGGCTCTGGAGAGCCTCGGGATCAGTCTTGAGGCCGTGCGTCAGCAGGTCGAAGAGATCATCGGCCAGGGCCAGCAGGCGCCGTCGGGCCACATCCCGTTCACTCCGCGCGCCAAGAAGGTCCTTGAGCTGTCGCTGCGCGAGGCGCTGCAGCTCGGCCACAACTACATCGGCACGGAGCACATCCTGCTCGGCCTGATCCGCGAGGGCGAGGGCGTCGCCGCCCAGGTGCTGGTGAAGCTCGGCGCCGACCTCAACCGGGTCCGCCAGCAGGTCATCCAGCTTCTGCACGGCTACCAGGGCAAGGAGCCGGCCGCCTCCGGCGGGCCCTCGGAGTCGGCACCCTCCACCTCCCTCGTGCTCGACCAGTTCGGCCGCAACCTGACGCAGGCCGCGCGGGAGAGCAAGCTCGACCCGGTCATCGGCCGGGACAAGGAGATCGAGCGGGTCATGCAGGTGCTGTCCCGCCGTACCAAGAACAACCCCGTCCTCGTGGGCGAACCCGGCGTCGGCAAGACCGCCGTCGTCGAGGGGCTCGCGCAGAAGATCGTCAAGGGCGAGGTGCCCGAGACGCTCAAGGACAAGCAGCTCTACACCCTCGACCTGGGCGCCCTCGTCGCCGGCTCCCGGTACCGCGGCGACTTCGAAGAGCGCCTGAAGAAGGTGCTGAAGGAGATCCGCACCCGCGGCGACATCATCCTGTTCATCGACGAGCTGCACACGCTCGTCGGCGCGGGCGCCGCCGAGGGCGCGATCGACGCCGCGTCCATCCTCAAGCCGATGCTGGCGCGGGGCGAGCTGCAGACCATCGGCGCCACCACGCTGGACGAGTACCGCAAGCACCTGGAGAAGGACGCCGCGCTGGAGCGCCGCTTCCAGCCGATCCAGGTCGCCGAGCCGTCCCTGTCGCACACGATCGAGATCCTGAAGGGTCTGCGGGACCGCTACGAGGCGCACCACCGCGTGTCGATCACCGACAGCGCGCTGGTCGCCGCCGCGCAGCTCGCCGACCGCTACATCAGCGACCGGTTCCTGCCCGACAAGGCGATCGACCTGATCGACGAGGCCGGCTCGCGGATGCGGATCCGCCGCATGACCGCGCCGCCGGACCTGCGCGAGTACGACGAGAAGATCGCCGACGTCCGGCGCGACAAGGAGTCCGCGATCGACGCGCAGGACTTCGAGAAGGCCGCGGCGCTGCGCGACTCGGAGAAGCAGCTGCTCGGCCAGAAGGCGCAGCGGGAGAAGGAGTGGAAGGCCGGCGACATGGACGTCGTCGCCGAGGTCACCGACGAGCTGATCGCCGAGGTCCTCGCCACCGCCACCGGCATCCCGGTCTTCAAGCTGACCGAGGAGGAGTCGACCCGGCTGCTGCGCATGGAGGACGAGCTCCACAAGCGCGTCATCGGCCAGGAGGACGCCATAAAGGCGCTCTCGCAGTCGATCCGGCGCACCCGCGCCGGCCTGAAGGACCCGAAGCGCCCCGGCGGCTCGTTCATCTTCGCGGGCCCGTCCGGCGTCGGTAAGACGGAGCTGTCCAAGACGCTCGCCGAGTTCCTGTTCGGCGACGAGGACGCGCTGATCCAGCTCGACATGTCCGAGTTCATGGAGAAGCACACCGTCTCGCGGCTGTTCGGCTCCCCGCCCGGCTACGTCGGGTACGAGGAGGGCGGCCAGCTGACGGAGAAGGTGCGCCGCAAGCCGTTCTCGGTCGTCCTGTTCGACGAGATCGAAAAGGCCCACCAGGACATCTTCAACTCGCTGCTGCAGATCCTGGAGGACGGCCGCCTCACCGACGCGCAGGGCCGCGTCGTGGACTTCAAGAACACCGTCATCATCATGACGACGAACCTGGGGTCCAAGGACATCTCCAAGGGCGTCTCGATGGGCTTCGCCCGCCAGAACGACGAGCAGGGCTCGTACGAGCGGATGAAGGCGAAGGTGTCGGAGGAGCTCAAGCAGCACTTCCGCCCCGAGTTCCTGAACCGCGTCGACGACACGGTGGTGTTCCACCAGCTCACCCCGAAGGAGATCATCCAGATCGTCGACCTGATGATCGCCAAGGTGGACGAGCGGCTCCGCGACCGCGACATGGGCATCGAGCTGCGGCAGGAGGCCAAGGACCTGCTCGCGATCCGGGGCTACGACCCGGTTCTCGGCGCCCGGCCGCTGCGCCGCACGATCCAGCGGGAGATCGAGGACAGCCTGTCCGAGAAGATCCTCTACAACGAGCTGAAGCCCGGCCAGATCGTGATCGTGGGCACCGAGGGCTTCGACCCCGAGAACAAGGACACGGCGGAGAACGCCAAGTTCACGTTCAAGGGCGTGCCGAAGCCGACCGGCGTCCCGGACAGCCCGCCGCCCATCGAGGGCGCGGTCAACTTCAACAAGGACTGACGTCCGTGGAAGGGCCCGCGGCCGGACTCCCCAGGATCAGGAACGGGTCGTCGTCGAACGCCTCGGCGAGCAGGTAGAGGACGGCGGCGGCGTGCTTGCACGGGTCGCCCCAGT
>NZ_JBEORG010000069.1:0-21140 GCF_040302145.1 Spirillospora sp. NPDC127506
ACTGGCTTTTAACACGCTGTTGAGTTCTCAAGAAACGGACACCCACCGCGCCGAACCCCGCTCCCGCAGGCCCCGGCTCCGGGGCAACCCTTCTACTTTATCCGAATCGCCCCGTTTGTCCAACTCTGGGGCGCTTCGGCCTCATACATCCCAATCGATGGAGACAGTGCTCCACCGAGGTGGTCTGTTAGAGGATCCCCGCCGGGCCCGGCCGCCTTGATCGGCGTCCCGCTCTCCCGTGGGGCGAGTAGAACAGTAGATCCACTCGCCAGGGGCGTCAAATCGACCACGCGGGACAACAAACCGCAGGTCAGATAATGTTTTCGGACCCCAGAGCGTGCCCTCTACGCGCCCTCGTAACCGCACTGTGACGTGTATCTACCGAAGCTTGCACGCCTCATGGCTACCGCCCGCCGGGCACAGGCCCGGGCGGGCGGTAGCAGGACGGCTCAGGACGCGGTCACCTCGACGCCGCCCACGTTCCGCTTACCCCGCCGCAGGACGAGGAAGCGGCCGTGGAGCAGGTCGCCGGCGGCCGGCACGGCGTCTTCCGACGCGACCTTGGCGTTGTTGAGGTAGGCGCCGCCCTGGGCGATGGCGCGCCGCGCCTCGGACTTGCTCTTGCACAGCCCGGACGCCGTCAGCAGGTCGACCACGGTCGGCAGGTCCCCCGGCGGCACCGTCGCGCGGGGCACCTCGGCCAGCGCGGCCCGCAGAGTCCGCTCGTCGAGCTCCTCCAGGGCGCCCTGCCCGAACAGCGCGCGGGAGGCCGCCACGACGCGGGCGGTCTCGTCGGCGCCGTGCACGAGCGTGGTCAGCTCCTCCGCCAGCGCCCGCTGGGGGGCGCGTGCGGCCGGACGGTCCGCGCCCTGCTTGACCAGGTCCTCGATCTCCTCCCGCGAACGGAAGCTGAAGACCTTGAGGAAGTTCTCCACGTCCCGGTCGTCGGCGTTGATCCAGAACTGGTAGAACGCGTACGGCGAGGTCAGCTCGGGGTCGAGCCAGTAGGTCTCGCCGCCCGCGGTCTTGCCGAACTTCGAGCCGTCCGCCTTCGTGAGCAGCGGCGTGGTCAGCGCGTGCGCGGTGCCGCCCTCGGCGCGCCGGATCAGGTCGACCCCGGCGGTGAGGTTGCCCCACTGGTCGCTGCCGCCCGTCTGGAGCCTGCACCCGTAGCGCCGGTACAGCTCCAGGAAGTCCATCGACTGGAGCAAGACGTAGCTGAACTCGGTGTAGCTCATGCCCGTCGATTCGAGCCGGGCCTTGACGGTCTCGCGGGCCAGCATCCGGTTGACCGGGAAGTGCTTGCCGATGTCGCGCAGGAACTCGATGACGGTCATGGGGCCGGTCCAGTCGAGGTTGCTGACCATCGTGGCGCCGGTCGGCCCGTCGTTGAAGTCGAGGAACTTCGACACCTGGCCGTGGATCCGCTCGACCCAGCCCGCGACGGTCTCCTCGGAGTTCAGGGCGCGTTCGGCGCTCTTCCCGCTGGGGTCGCCGATCAGGCCGGTGGCGCCGCCGACGAGGCCGATGGGCCGGTGCCCGGCCTGCTGGAAGCGCCGCAGCGTGAGGATCTGCATCAGGTTGCCGAGGTGCAGCGACGGCGCCGTCGGGTCGAACCCGCAATAGAGGGTGACCGGTCCCGCGGCGAGCAGCGCCCGCAGTTCGTCCAGGTCGGTGGACTGCGCGATCAGGCCGCGCCACGCGAGATCATCCAGGATGTCGGTCACGGTCTCCCTCGTCTCCGGCTTGCTTCCGTGCACCCACCAGACTGCCCCGGCGGGTTCGTGTCACGCCAACGATATTCAACGTCCGCCCGCGGTGCGGGCAGCGGGAACGAACGTCCCGGTGCGGGCGGAGTACCGATCGGTAGTAGGTTCGTGCACCGGAATCCGAGCGGCACGGCGTTCCGGCGTGCCCGAGGGCAGGGGGACTCGCGAGTGCGTGCGCGGTTCTGGGCTTTTCAGCCCCCGACCCGGGTCTTCCGCAGGAGGACGACCACGCACGGTGACCGGTCGCTTTCCGCCGCCCCGCGCCGACGGGATGCCACCTGCCTGCTCGCCATCGTCCTCTCGCCCGTCCTGGCCGCCGGGGCCGGGTGCGACCTGCCCGGGGACTCCGGGCCGTCCGCGCCGCCGCGCCGGGTCGAGAAGAAGGCGGCGAACCCTCCGCCGGGCCTGCCCGCGTCGTTCACCGCCGGCCAGCGGCTCGATTGGTCGGACTGCCCGGAGTCGTCCGGGGCCCGGGGCGACGGCTGGGAATGCGCCACGATGAAGGCGCCGCTGGACTACCGGCGGCCGGGCCGCGACACGATCGACGTCGCCATGATCCGGAAGAGGGCCACGGGACCGGAGCGGAAGCGGATCGGTTCGCTCCTGCTCAACTTCGGAGGTCCCGGCCAGTCCGGCATCATCGGGCTCCCCGTTTTCGCGGACGATTACGAGGCGCTGAACGAGCGCTACGACCTGGTCTCCTTCGACCCGCGGGGCGTCCGCGGGACCGCCCCCGTGAGGTGCGGGAAGGACGAGTTCGAAGGCGCCGACGGCTGCAAGAAGTACTCCGGCCGGGTCCTGCCGTACGTCGGCACCTCGCAGACGGCGCGCGACCTCGACCTGATGCGCTACCTCCTCGGGGACGAGAAGCTGCACTACTTCGGGGTCTCCTACGGCACCGCGCTGGGCGGCGTCTACGCCCACCTCTTCCCGGAGAACGTGGGGAGGGTCGTGCTCGAAGCCCCGGTCGACCCGGCGCTGAACCGGCTGGAGGCCGAGATCAGCGGGGCCGAGGCCGTGCAGCTGGCCTTCGACCGCTTCGCCGCGCACTGCGCACGCGCCTACGGCGACTGCCCGCTCGGCCGCGACCCGGCGCAGGCCGGCCGGCGCGTCATCGAACTGCTGAAGCGGCTCAAGAAGAAGCCCGCGCCCACGGGCGGCGACGAGAAGCTCGACGACAGCCTCGCCGCCCGCGCCATCGGGAACTACCTGGACCTCGGCGAGGAGGGCTGGAGGCCCCTGGTGGAGGCGCTCAGAGAGGTCATGGAGCGGGGCGGCGGCGGCAAGCTGCTGGACAAGGCGTACGACCACGGCCCCAAGAGACGCGCGGCGGGCACCGGGGCCGGCGCCCGCGGCCGGGTCTCCGACAGCGGCAGCACGTCCGCCTTCGTCGCGATCACCTGCGCCGACTCCAGCGTGCGCCCCGGCTTCGCCGCGGCCGAGCGGATGATCAAGCGGATCACCGCGGCCTCCCCCGTCTTCGGCGAGACCTGGTCCGGAGCGGTCTACCTCTGCTACGACTGGCCGTTCAAAGGCGAGAGCGCGACCTTCGACGTCAGCGCGGACGGCGCCGCCCCCATCCTGGTCGTCGCCAACACCGGCGACCCGACGACGCCGTACTCCGGCGCCGGGCACATGGTGGCGGAACTGGGCGCGGGGGTCGGCGTGCTGCTGACGGTGCGGGCCGAGGGCCACGGGTCCTACCCGCACATCCGCTGCGCGGCCGAGGCCGTCGATGCCTACCTGCTCGACGGCAGGACGCCTCCCGCCGCATGCGGGTGAACACCGCGTCCCGGACACCGCCGGTCGCCGGCGGCGCCCTCACCCCTCCGTCGTGATCTTCTTCCGCTGCTTCGGGACGTGCGGGCGGTACGGGGAGACGGTCGGGTCGCCGTCGATCCAGAACCGCCACGGGACGTCCTTGGCGGCGGCCACGCCGGTCCGCGGCCCGCTGCGGATCAGCCCGGGGTCGGCGGGCTTGCCTTCCAGGACGGTCATCTCCCCGCCGGGCGTGCACACGTCCAGGCCGTTCTGGTCGCGGGCGACGCCGAGCGCCTGGCAGAGCCGGGCCGGGCCGCGGGCCAGGTCGCGGACGGTCGAGCGGGGACGGCGCGCCCGGGCGAGATCCTCACCCGCGACGATCTCGCCCGCGCGGAGCAGCACCGCCATGGACGTCCCGTCCGGCCCGCACACCAGGTTCATGCAGAAGTGCATGCCGTAGGTGAAGTACACGTAGACGTGCCCCGGCGGCCCGAACATCACCGCGTTGCGCTCCGTCCGCCCCCGGTAGGCGTGGGACGCGGGGTCCAGAGGCCCCGCGTACGCCTCCACCTCCGTGAGCCGCGCGGCCACCTCCCCTTCGGGAGTGCGGTGCGAGATGACGTGCCCGAGCAGGGACGGCGCGACCTCGTCCACCGGGCCGTCGAAGAAGTCCCGTGGCAGCAGCGCTCCGTCCATCGCCTCACCGTGGTCTAGGGGTCGGTTCGTCCGCCCGGCCAGCCTAGGGGGTTCGCCGCGCCGGGCGCGCCGGGGTCAGGAGTCCGAGCCGGACGCCCAGGCGGCGTGCTCGTTGACCAGCGTGCGCAGCGCCTCGATCTGCTCGCGGACGCGGTCGGGGGCCGTCCCCCCGTGGGCCTTGCGGGACGCCAGGGCGCCCTGGACGTTCAGCACTTCGCGGACGTCCGGCGTCAGGTGCGGCGACACCTTGCCGAGCTCTTCGTCGGTGAGGTCGTCGAAGTCCTTGTCGTTGACCTGGCACCACACGACCAGGTGGCCGACGACCTCGTGCGCGTCGCGGAACGCCACGCCGCGCCGGACGAGCAGCTCCGCGAGGTCGGTGGCGAGGGCGAAGCCATCGGGGGCGAGGGCCTCCAGCCGCTCCGTGTTGACCCGCATCGTCGCGATGAGGCCGGACATGGCGGGCAGGACGAGCAGGAGGGTCTCGACGGCGTCGAACGCGCCCTCCTTGTCCTCCTGGAGGTCGCGGTTGTAGGTGAGCGGCAGGCCCTTGAGGGTGGTGAGCAGCCCGACGAGGTGCCCGATGAGGCGGCCCGCCTTGCCGCGCGCCAGCTCGGCGACGTCGGGGTTCTTCTTCTGCGGCATGATCGACGACCCGGTGGCGTAGGTGTCGTCCATCTCGATCCAGCGGAACTCCTGCGACGCCCAGAGGCAGATCTCCTCGCCGAGGCGCGACAGGTGGACGCCGATCAGCGCGGCGGCGAACAGGAACTCGGCGACGAAGTCGCGGTCGGCGACGGCGTCCATCGAGTTGGGCGCGGCGGAGTCGAAGCCGAGCTCGGCGGCGGTCGCCTGCGGGTCGAGCGGCAGCGACGAGCCGGCGAGCGCGCCGGAGCCGAGCGGGGACACCGCGGCGCGCCGGTCCCAGTCGCGCAGCCGGTCGATGTCGCGGGTCAGCGGCTGGACGTGCGCGAGGAGCTGGTGGGAGAACAGCACCGGCTGGGCGTGCTGCAGGTGCGTCATGCCGGGCGCGGCGACGCCGAGGTTGTGCTCGGCCTGCGCGATCAGCGCGGTCTCCAGCTCGACGAGCCGGGAGGTGATCTGGCGGACGTGGTCGCGCAGGTAGAGGCGCAGGTCGGTGGCGACCTGGTCGTTGCGGCTGCGACCGGCGCGCAGCTTGCCGCCGAGGGCGCCCAGGCGCTCCAGCAGGCCGCGCTCCAGGGCCGTGTGGACGTCCTCGTCGGCGACGGTGGGCCGGAACTCGCCGGACCTGCACGCCTCCTCCAGGTCGTCCAGGGCACCGATCATGCGTTCCAGCTCGTCGTCGGTGAGCAGCCCCGCCCGGTTGAGGACGCGGGCGTGCGCGCGCGAGCCCATCAGGTCGTAGGGGGCGAGCCGCCAGTCGAACTGGACGCTCACCGAGAGCCGCGCGAGCGCGTCCGACGGGCCGCCTTCGAACCGGCCGCCCCACAGCCGCGTCGGTGCCTTCGTCACGTGATTTCCTCGTCTTCCCACCGCTGATCGTTGTCGTTCCATCTCACCACGCCCCCGCCCGCCCCGCCGCAGCCGGGCATGCGTGCGCCGCGCGGTGACACCGGGCCCCCGGCGTCCCCGCGCGGGACACGGCGTCCGGCCCAGGTTACGGCGAACCGCCGGGCCGGGCGGCGGGCTTCGCCCCGCCGCCCGCTTCGCCGGCGACCGGACTCCTCACGTGTTCTGTCCGGAGTGCCCGGACTCCGGCTCAGCCCTCCATGTCGCGGTCGCGCTTGGCGGCGATCTTGCTGGGCAGGCTCCACAGCTCGACGAAGCCCTTGGCGAGGCTCTGGTCGAAGGCGTCGCCGGTGTCGTAGGTCGCGAGGTCGTAGCTGTAGAGGGACGCGTCGCTGCGCCGGCCGGTGACGACGGCGCGGCCGCCGTGCAGGGTCATCCTGACCTCGCCCGACACGGCCTTCTGCGCGTCGGCGATGAACGCGTCCAGGGCGTCCTTCAGCGGCGAGAACCACAGCCCGTCGTACACCAGCTCGCCCCACCGCTGGTCGACGGACCGCTTGAAGCGGGCCAGGTCGCGCTCGACGGTGACGTTCTCCAGCTCCATGTGCGCGGTGATCAGCGCGATCGCGGCCGGGGCCTCGTAGACCTCGCGGCTCTTGATGCCGACGAGCCGGTCCTCGACCATGTCGATGCGGCCGACGCCCTGCGCGCCCGCGCGCCGGTTCAGCTCGGCGATGATCTGGTACGGGGTCAGCGGGCGGCCGTCCAGCGCGACCGGCACGCCGGACGCGAACGTGATGACGACCTCGTCGGCCTCGCGCGGCTCGGCGGGGTCGGCGGTGTAGTCGTAGACGTCCTCGATGGGGCCGTTCCAGATGTCCTCCAGGAACCCGGTCTCGACGGCGCGGCCCCACAGGTTCTGGTCGATGGAGTACGGCGACTTGGCCGACACGTCGATCGGGAGGCCCTTGTCCTCGGCGAACGCGATGGCCTTGTCGCGCGTCCAGGCGAAGTCGCGGGCGGGCGCGATGACCTTCAGCTCGGGCGCGAGGGCGGACAGGCCGGCCTCGAAGCGGACCTGGTCGTTGCCCTTGCCGGTGCACCCGTGCGAGACGGTGGTGCCGCCGAACTCCTTCGCGGCCGACACCAGGTGCTTGACGATCAGCGGCCGGGACAGCGCGGACAGCAGCGGGTAGCGGTCCATGTAGAGGGCGTTGGCCTGCATGGCGGGGACGCAGAAGTCCGCGGCGAACTCCTCCCTGGCGTCCACGACGACGGCCTCGGCCGCGCCGCAGGCGAGGGCCCGCTTGCGGATGGTGTCGAGGTCCTCGCCGCCCTGGCCGACGTCCACCGCGACGGCGATGACCTCCCCGCCGGTCTGCTCGGCGAGGTACGGGATGGCGACGGAGGTGTCCAGGCCCCCGGAGTACGCGAGTACGACGCGCTCGCTCATGGTCTTGGTCTCCTGTGCGAAAGTGTTCGGATTCGGAAGGCTGGGATGGGGGCCGCCGGGCGGCCCTAGCTTCGTCGCTCGCGCCCGCTGGTCAGCCTGAGGAGCCCTTGCGCGACGTCCTCCCCGCCGTCGGGGTCGCGGGCGATGACGAGGATCGAGTCGTCCCCCGCGACGGTTCCGAGGATCGACGGCCACTCGGCGTGGTCGATCGCCGAGGCCAGGTACTGGGCGGCCCCGGGCGGGGTCCGCACCATGACCAGGTTGGCCGACGCCTCGGCCGAGACGAGCAGCTCCGCGGCGAGCCGGGAGAGCCGTCCGGTGAAGGTCTCGGCGGCCCCGGTGCGGGCCCGCCGGATCCGCTCGCCGCCCTCTCCGGGGACGGCGTAGATCAGGCTGCCGTCGTCGGCGCGCAGCTTCACCGCGCCGATCTCGACCAGGTCGCGCGACAGCGTGGCCTGGGTGACGTCGACGCCCTCGTCCGCGAGGAGCTTCGCGAGCTCGCCCTGCGAGTGGACGGGGTACCGGGTCAGCAGCTCGATCACCCGGGCGTGCCGGGCGGCCTTGGTCATGGGGGTCGTCACCGGGACCGCTCCAGGAGCCAGACGAGCAGCGCCTTCTGGGCGTGCAGCCGGTTCTCCGCCTCGTCCCAGACCCGGCTCCGGGGGCCGTCCAGGACGGACGCGGCGATCTCCTTGCCGCGGTAGGCGGGCAGGCAGTGCAGGACGACCGCCGAGGGGTCGGCGAGGGCGAGCAGGTCCTCGCCGACCGCGTAGGGCTCGTAGAGGGAGGTGTCCTTGCCGTCCTGGCCCATCGACACCCACGTGTCGGTGGCGAGGACGTCGGCTCCGGCGGCGGCCTTGGCGGCGTCGTCGGTGACGGTCACCGACCCGCCGGTCGCCGCGGCGATCTCGGCGGCGCGGGCGGCGACGGCCGGGTCCGGCGGCTGGGACGCGGGCGCGCCGACGCGGACGTGCATGCCGGCGGTGGCGCAGCCGAGCAGGTAGGAGTGCGCCATGTTGTTGGCGCCGTCGCCGAGGTAGGCGAGGGTGACGCCGGCGAGGCCGCCCTTCGCCTCCCGGACGGTCTGCAGGTCGGCGAGGACCTGGCAGGGGTGGAACTCGTCGGTGAGGGCGTTGACGACCGGGACGGCGGTGCCGGCGGCCATCTCCTCGATGCGCTCCTGCCCGGCGGTCCGCCACACGATGGCGCTGACCTGCCGCTCCAGGACGCGGGCGGTGTCGGCGATCGTCTCGCCGCGGCCGAGCTGGCTCGTTCCCGCGTCCATGACGACGGGGTTGCCGCCGAGCTCGGCGATGCCGACGGTGAAGGACAGCCGGGTCCGGGTGGACGGCTTGTCGAACAGGACGGCGACCGACCGCGGGCCTTCGAGGGGCCGGTGGGCGAACCGGTCCCTCTTGACCTCGGCGGCGAGGTCGAGGACCTCGGCCTGCTCGGCGGGCGCGAGGTCGTCGTCCCGGAGGAAGTGCCTGGCCATGGTCATCCCTCCTGCCCCGGGGAGGCGGCGTCGAGGATCGAGGGGAAGGCGCCGGTGAACGACCGGGCCTGCTCGGCGGTGAGGACGAGCGGCGGCGCGATCCGCAGCGCGTCCGGCTGCAGCGCGTTGACGAGGAAGCCCGCGTCGCGGGCGGCGGCCTCGACGGCGGCCGAGTGCGGGCCGGTGAGCACGGCGGCCCGCCACAGCCCGCGGCCCCGCACGCCCGCCAGCAGCGGGTGCTCGACGGCGCCGAGCCCGGCGGCCAGGGTCTCCCCCACCGCGACGGCGTTGGCGAGGAGGCCGTCCTTCTCGATGGTGTCGAGGACGGCGAGTGCGGCGGCGCAGGCGACCGGGTTCCCGCCGAACGTGCTGCCGTGGTCGCCCTTGGCGAACAGGTCGCCGTGCGGGCCGAACGCGATGCACGCGCCGATCGGCAGCCCGCCGCCGAGGCCCTTGGCCAGGGTCAGGACGTCCGGCTTGGCGTTCTCGTGCTCGAACGCGAACCAGGTGCCGGTCCGCCCGATGGCCGACTGGATCTCGTCGGCGACGAACAGCGCGCCCGTCGCGTCGCAGATCTCCCGGGCCGCCGTGAAGTACCCGTCCGGCGGGGGGACGACCCCGGCCTCGCCCTGCGTGGGCTCGAGGAACACCGCCGCGCAGTCCTCGTCCACCGCGGCCTTCAGCGCGTCGGCGTCACCGTAGGGGACGAACCGGACGTCGATGGCGAACGGCCCGAACGGCTCCCGGATCGACGCCTTGCCGGTCAGCGACAGCGCGCCCATGCTCCGGCCGTGGAACCCGTTCTCCGCGGCGACGAAGTACGTCCGCCCGTGCCGCTTGCCGTACTTGATGGCGAGCTTCAGCGCGCACTCGTTGGCCTCGGTGCCGCTGTTGGCGAGGAACACCCTCCCGTCGCCGCCCAGCAGCTCCCGCAGCCGCTCGGCCAGCAGCACCTCGGGCTCGTGCAGGAACAGGTTGGACGAGTGGGCCAGCGTCGCGGCCTGCGCCGCCACCGCCTCGACCAGGGCGGGGTGGGCGTGCCCGAGCGAGCTGACCGCGATCCCGGCGATCAGGTCGAGGTACTCGCGGCCGCCGGCGTCCCAGACCCGGCAGCCCTCGCCGCGCGCCAGCGCCACCGGCGGCACCCCGTAGTTCGGCATGAAGGCGGCCTCGAACCGGCTGCGCAGGTCGCTCATGCCGTCACCTCGGCGGGGGCGCCCGGGGGGCTGGGCAGCACCATGGTTCCGATCCCTTCGTCGGTGAAGATCTCCAGCAGCAGCGAGTGCGGGACGCGGCCGTCCAGCACGTGGGCCTGCGGGACGCCGCCGCGCACGGCCGCCAGGCAGGCCTCCATCTTCGGCGCCATCCCCGACGACAGGCCCGGCAGCAGGGCGGCCAGCTCGTCGGCGGTGAGGCTGTCGATCACGTCGTCGCCGTCGGGCCAGTTCGCGTAGAGCCCGTCGACGTCGGTGAGGACGACGAGCTTCGCCGCGTCCAGCGCGACGGCCAGCGCGGCGGCGGCGGTGTCGGCGTTGACGTTGTAGACCTCGCCGTCGTCGCCGCGCGCGACGCTGGACACGACCGGGACGCGGCCGTCGTCCAGCAGCGCCCGGACCGCGCCGACCTGCACCTCGACGATCTCGCCGACCTGGCCGATGTCGACCTTCTCGCCGTCCACGACCGCGTGCTTGCGCTCGGCGGTGAACAGGTTCGCGTCCTCGCCGGACATGCCGACCGCGAACGGGCCGTGCCGGTTGATGAGGCCGACGACGTCCCGCTGCACCTGCCCGGTCAGCACCATCCGGACGACCTCCATGGCCTCCGGCGTGGTGACCCGCAGCCCGGCGGTGAACGTCGAGTCGATGCCGTTGCGGGCGAGCGCCGCGTTGATCTGCGGGCCGCCGCCGTGCACGATCACCGGCTTCAGCCCGGCGTAGCGCAGGAACACGATGTCCTCGGCGAAGGAGTGCCGCAGCGCCTCGTCCGTCATCGCGTGCCCGCCGTACTTGATCACGACGGTCCTGCCGTGGAAGCGCTCCAGCCAGGGCAGCGCCTTGATGAGCGTCTCCGCCTTCGAGAGCACGCCCGCCCGGTTGCCGCGGATCTCCGCGCCGCTCGTGATCGCGCTCATGTCGAGTACGCCGAGTTCTCGTGGACGTAGTCGGCCGTGAGGTCGGTCGTCCAGACGGTGGCGCTGTGCGGCCCGGCGGCCAGGTCGACGGTGATCGTCACGTCGCGGGGCCGCAGGTCGACCTTGTCGCGGTCGTCGCCGGACGCGCCGTTCCGGCACACCCACACGCCGTTGATCGCGACGTTGAGCTGGTCGGGCTCGAACACCGCGTCGGTGGTGCCGACCGCCGACAGCACCCGGCCCCAGTTCGGGTCCTCGCCGTGGATCGCGCACTTGAGCAGGTTGTTGCGGGCGATGGACCGGCCGACGGCGACCGCGTCGTCCTCGGACGCCGCGCCGACGACCTCGATCGCGATGGCCTTGGACGCGCCCTCGGCGTCCACCAGAAGCTGCCGGGTGAGGTCGCCGCACACCTCGGTGAGCAGCGCGGTGAACTCCTCCTCGTCCGGGACGACCCCGGCGGCGCCGGACGCCAGCAGCAGGACGGTGTCGTTGGTGGACATGCAGCCGTCGGAGTCGAGCCGGTCGAGGGTGGCGCGGGTCGCGGCGCGCAGCGCCCGGTCGAGCGTCCCGGCGGGCAGGTCGGCGTCGGTGGTGATGACGCACAGCATCGTGGCGAGGGACGGGGCGAGCATGCCCGCGCCCTTCGCCATCGCGCCGATCATGTAGCCGCCCGCGCCCTGCCGGAAGGAGATCTTCGCGACGGTGTCGGTGGTGCGGATCGCGTCGGCGGCGGCGAGCCCGCCGTCGCCGCGCGACAGCTCGGCGGCGGCCTTGCCGACGCCGGGCAGCAGCAGGTCCATGGGGAGGCGCTCGCCGATCAGCCCGGTGGAGCAGACGGCGATCTCGCCGGCGGAGTCGTCCAGCAGCTCGGCGGCCTTCTCCGCGGTGGCGTGGGTGTCCTGGAAGCCGGGCGCGCCGGTGCAGGCGTTCGCGCCGCCGGCGTTCAGTACGACCGCGCGGACGCGGCCGCCCTTGAGGACCTGCTGCGACCACAGGACGGGCGCGGCCTTCACGCGGTTGCGGGTGAAGACCCCGGCCGCGGCGCGGGACGGCCCGTCGTTGACGACGAGGGCCAGGTCGCGGTTGCCGCTGTCCTTCAGCCCGGCGACGACGCCGGCGGCGCGGAAACCCCTGGGGGCGGTGACGCTCACGGGGAGACTCCGATCGTGGTGAGCCCGAGGTCTTCGGGCAGGCCGAGGGCGATGTTGGCGCTCTGGACCGCGCCGCCCGCGGTGCCCTTGGCGAGGTTGTCGACGGCGGCGACCACGACGATGCGGCCGGCCGCCTCGTCCAGGGCGGTCTGGAGCAGGACGGTGTTGGCGCCGAGCGTCATGGACGTGGCGGGCCATGCGCCCTCGGGCAGCAGGCCGACGAACGGCTCGCCGGCGTAGGCCTTCTCGTAGGCGGCGCGCAGCGATGCGGCGGTCACGCCGGGGCGGGCCTTGGCCGTGCAGGTCGCGAGGATGCCGCGGCTCATCGGCGCGAGCGTCGGGGTGAACGACACGGTGACCGGCTCCCCCGCCGCGGCGCTCAGGTTCTGCACCATCTCCGGCGTATGCCTATGCGTCCCGCCGACGCCGTAGGCGGAGACCGAGCCCATGACCTCGCTGCCCAGCAGGTGCGGCTTGAGGGCCCGTCCGGCGCCCGAGGTACCGGACGCGGCGACCACGACGGCGTCGGGTTCGGCGAGCCCGGCGGTGTACGCGGGGGCCAGCGCGAGCGACACCGCGGTCGGGTAGCAGCCGGGGACGGCGATGCGCCTGGCACCGCGCAGCGCGTCCCGGTGGCCGGGCAGCTCGGGCAGGCCGTAGGGCCAGGTGCCCGCGTGGGGCGTGCCGTAGAACGCCTCCCAGGCGGCCGCGTCGGCGAGCCGGTGGTCGGCGCCGCAGTCGACGACCAGCACGTCCTCGCCGAGCCGGGCGGCGAGCGGGCCGGACCGGCCGTGCGGCAGCGCCAGGAACACGACGTCGTGGCCGGCGAGGGTCTCGGGGGTGGTCTCGGCCAGGACGCGCCCGGCCAGGGATCGCAGGTGGGGCTGGTGCGCGCCCAGCTCGGTGCCCGCGTTGGAGCCCGCCGTCAGCGCGCCGATCTCGAACTCTGGATGTCCCGCCAGGATGCGCAGCAGCTCGCCGCCCGCGTACCCGCTGGCGCCGGCGACCGCCGTCCGGATTCCCATCTCCCCATGCCCTCTCGAAGACGACAGCAAGAGTATGCAGGACCCTGAATGTCTATTCAACACCGGGGTCCGGTTTTCCCACCTGCTGAGACGAGCGCCACAGCGGGCCGATCCGTCAACCGATGTTGACATCCGGGCTGTGTCAACCTATGTTGACATCATGGATCCGAGAGTATTTAGAGATCTAAAGATTTGCCCACTGAACATCAGTCCCCTAACATCCTCGCCATGAAGAACCCCGGCTTCAGCGATCTCGTGATGCCCGGCCCCATGGAGGAGTGGCCGATCGGCCGGCTCTTCGCCACGGCCTCGCGGCTGTCGGGGCCCGTCGCCTGGCGGATCATCGAGAAGCACGGCATCAGCCCCGCCGGGTTCTTCCTGCTGCGGCTGCTCATCGTCGAGGACGGGCTGCGTCCCGGCGAGGCCGCCAAGCGGCTGCTGGTCACCCCCGCCACGATCACCTCGGTCGCCGACACCCTGGAGCGCAACGGGCACGTCCGGCGCGAGCGCTCCTACCGCGACCGGCGCGGCGTGATGCTGCGCATCACCGACTCGGGCCGGCAGCTGATCGCCGAGAAGTCCCAGCCCATCGGCCGGGACCTCGGCCGCCTCTACGACGTCGTGGACGAGGGCGACGAGGAGGCCGTCCGCAGGTTCCTGGTCAACCTGATCAAACGGTTCGAGAACTACTCCCACGAAGAGGAAGCGGAGGGAGACGGCGCATGACCGAACCCCCGGAAGCCGCTGTTCGCACAGTCGACCTGAGGAAGACCTATCCCGCGTCCGGGCCGCGCCCCGAGGTGCCCGCCGTGCAGGGCATCGACCTGGACGTCCCGCGCGGCGAGTTCTTCGGCCTGCTCGGCCCGAACGGCGCGGGCAAGTCCACCACCATCGGCATGCTCACGACGCTGGTCGTCCCGACCGGCGGCAGCGCGCACGTGACCGGCCTGGACGTGGTGAAGGACGCCGTCGAGATCAAGCGCCGCATCGGCGTCGTCTCGCAGAACAACACCCTCGACAGCGACCTGACCGTCGCCGAGAACCTGGAGTTCCGCGGCCGCTACTTCGGGCTCGGCGCCCGCGACGCCCGCAGGCGCGCGGCCGAGCTGCTGGAGCTGTTCGGCCTCACCGAGACGCGCGGCGGCAACCCGTTCGAGATCTCCGGCGGGCAGGCCAAGCGCGTCATGATCTGCCGGGCCCTCATGCACGGCCCCGAGGTGCTGTTCCTGGACGAGCCGACCGCCGGCCTCGACCCGCAGACCCGCACCAACCTGTGGGAGGTGCTGCGCGGGCTCCAGGCCGCCGGGCAGACGATCGTCCTCACCACCCACTACATGGAGGAGGCGGAGGCGCTCTGCGACCGGGTCGCGGTCGTCGACCACGGGAAGATCCTGGCCAGCGGCACGGTGGACCAGCTGAAGTCCAGCGCCGGCGCCGACACCGTCATCACCGTCACCTACGACTCCGCCGCCCCGCGGGAGATCGAGAAGCTCGCCGACCGCAGCGGGATCAGCAAGGTCGAGGTGAACGACGGCCAGGTGCGCGTCTTCGCCGCCGAACCGGACGGCATCCTCGGCGAGCTCGTCACGATCGGGTCGGGCGCGGGCGTCGGCGTCACCGACGCCACCCAGCTCCGCCCCAGCCTGGAGACCGTCTTCCTCACCCTCACCGGACGGGAGTACCGCGAATGACCGCCGCAGCAGCCCCCGCCGTCCTGGCCCCGCCGCCTCCCGCGCGGGCGACGATCCCGCGCACGTTCGCCGCGATGATGGCGCGCGAGGCGCGGGTCATGCGCAAGAACTTCCTGGCCACGTTCGTCCGGGTGCTGGTGCAGCCGGTGATGTTCGTGTTCGTGTTCGCCTACGTGCTGCCGAAGCTCGGCGGCGGCGCGATGGCGGGCGGGCCGGGCGGGCCGACGTTCTCCACCATCCTCGTGCCGGGCCTGGTCGGCTCGTCCATCATCATGCAGGCCATGATGGCGGTGATCTTCCCGCTGATGATGGAGCTGACCTGGCAGAAGTCGATCACCGACCGGGCGCTGGCCCCGGTGCCCATCCCGCTGCTGGCCGCGCAGAAGATCATCGCGGCGGCGACGCAGGGGCTGATCGGCGGGCTGCTGGTCTTCCCCGCGGTGCTGTTCATCCACGCCGACGGGCAGGCCCCGGAGGTGCACGTGGGCAACTGGCCGGTCCTGATCGTGGTGATGGTGGCCGGGTCGCTGCTGTCGGCGGCCGGCGGCCTGCTGCTCGGCACGCTGATGAACCCGCAGAAGGTCCAGGTCCTGTTCGCGATGGTGCTGCTGCCGATGACGATGCTCGGCTGCGTGTACTACCCGTGGTCGGCGCTGGACCACATCCGCTGGCTGCAGATCCTCAGCCTGTTCAACCCGCTGGTGTACGTCAGCGAGGGGCTGCGCAGCGCGCTCACCCCCGGCATCCCGCACATGCCGATGTGGGCGTTCCTGCTCGCCGTCGTCGGCGGTACGGCCCTGCTGACCTGGGCCGCGACCCGCACGTTCACCAAACGCGTCCTCACCTGACCCGGAAGGCGGGAGCGGGGCCCGGAGATTTGCCAAACCCCGGGCCCCTGGTGTTACCGCCCACTTCGCACGCCGGTGTCAGGTGGCCGCGGATCATCCTGAGGCCCTCGTGCGTTGCCGTTACGCCATCGCCCCACGAGCGGAGCGAGCCGGATTCGAACCGGCATCCCAAGGGTGTCGTCCACGTCCGCGCGATCCGGCGATCGGCGGTGAATGCTGAGTCTGGAGCGAGAGTCTGAGGTTGAGCGGGCGGCTGCCTCTACCTGTTGGGCCACCCCGGCACGGGCGCCGGGGGCGGGATTCGAACCCGCACTGGACGCTCACCCTGATCAGCTTCGGCTTCAGCTTCAGCTTGCGCTCCTCGCGCACCCCCCGCGCAGCGGGGGGATCCTATTGAGTTGTCACGGGCCGCGTCGTCGCGGGCCGGGTCGTCGCGGGCCGGACGGGCCGCGGCCGCGTCAGCCGAAGACGTAGCCGAGCACGGCCTCGCCGACGCGCTGGTCGGTCACCTCGGCGCCGTTGGCCTCCTCGCGCGCGAACTTCACGGCGTCCTGCAGCTTCTCGACCCGGTCGAGCAGCTCGTTGACCCGCCTGGCCGGCAGCGCGCCGGAGAACTTCACCGTCGTCCAGTGGCCGACCGCGACGTCCTCGTAGTAGACCTCGACCTGGGCCGGGTGCTTCTCGGTCGCCTCGGACTTGACGTGGTTGCGCGGCACCTTCTTGGTCTTCACCGTGCGGACCGGCTCCGTCCGCCACACGTCGGTGGACGGGTCGAACGTCCACGTCTCCGCGGCGTCCAGGGTCGGCAGCTTCCGCAGGAAGGCGTGCAGGTCGTTCAGCTGCTTCTCCAGGAACAGCAGGTAGGTGACCGGCACGTCCCGGACCAGCGTCGTGCCGTCCACGGTCACGTCGGCGCGGGCGACGCAGTTCGCCCAGTCCTTGGTCGCGGTGACGTCGAACAGCCGGGTGAGCGAGCGCATCACGTCCCGCAGCACGCTCTCCACCGTGACCTGGACGCGGGTGGACTCGGCGGGCAGCTGGTCGCCGTCCTCGTCCTTCGGCTGGTAGGTCCGCGAGATGCCGGACAGCAGCGGGGCCTTCTGCGTCGCCTGGTGCGCCGCCGCCAGGTCCTGGAGGGCCTTGCTCTTCACGCCCTTCTCGACCGCGATGATCTGGTTGAGCTTCGTCGGCATCTCGTTCACTTCCCCTCGATCGCGAGCACGACCGTAGCAGCGATGATCACGCAAGATCACCCATTTATCGGGATCACATGGGCGCCGTCTCGGTGAGGCCGGCGATGCGGTCCTGGCGCAGCCAGCGGGTCAGGCCGAGGGTGCGCAGGAACGGCAGGTCGTGGCTGACCACGATCAGCGCGCCCTCGTACGCGGCGAGGGCCTGGGCGAGCTGGGCGGCGCCGGCCATGTCGAGGCTGTTCGTCGGCTCGTCCAGCAGGAGGAGCTGCGGGGCGGGCTCGGCGAGCAGCAGGGACGCCAGGACGGCGCGGAACCGCTCCCCGCCCGACAGCGTGCCGGCCTTCCGCTCGGCCCGGGCGCCGCGGAACAGGAACCGGGCGAGGCCCGCCCTGACCTCGGACGGCGGCGCCGACGGCGCCTGCGCCCGGACGTTGTCGATCACGCTCAGCTCCTCGTCCAGGATGTCGAGGCGCTGCGGCAGGTACCGGACGCCGTCGACGCCGATCTTGACGGTGACCCCCTCCGGGACGCGCTCACCGGTGAGCATCCGCAGGAACGTCGTCTTGCCCGCGCCGTTCGGGCCGGTCAGCGCGATCCGCTCCGGGCCCCGGACGATCAGCTCGGTGAGCGTGCCGGTCTCCGGTCCGGGCGCGCTCAGGCCGGTGACCTCGGCGACCGTCCGGCCCGCCGGGACGCGGGTGGCCGGCAGCTCGATCCGGATCTCCGCGTCGTCGCGGACCGCGTCCTCCGCCTCGGCGAGCCGGGTGCGGGCGTCGGCGAGCCGCTCCTCGTGCATGATGCGGTGCTTGCCCGCCGCGACCTGCGCCTGCCGTTTGCGCTCCTGCATGATGATCTTGGGCTCGCGCTTGTTCTCGAACATCTTGTTGCCGTAGCGCCTGCGCCTGGCGAGCTTGACGCGGGCCTCCTCCAGTTCGCGCTTCTGGCGGCGCAGGTCGGTCCCGGCCGCCCTGACCGCCCGCTCGGCGGCCTCCTTCTCGACGGCGAGCAGCTCCTCGTAGGCGGACAGGGCGCCGCCGAAGGTCCGGACCGCGCCGTCGCGCAGGTCGGCGATCTCGTCGACGCGGTCGAGCAGCTCCCGGTCGTGGCTGACGACGACGAGCACGCCCGTCCAGGACTCGACCGCGTCGTAGAGGCGGCGGCGCGCGTCCAGGTCGAGGTTGTTGGTGGGCTCGTCCAGGAGCAGGACGTCGGGGCGGGCGAGGAACTGCGCCGCGAGCCCGACCATCACGGCCTCGCCCCCGGAGAGGGTCGGCACGGTCCGGTCCAGGCCGACGTGGTCGAGGCCGAGGCGGCCGAGTTCGGCGCGGGCGCGCTCCTCGACGTCCCAGTCGTCCCCGACGGCGGCGAAGTTCTCCTCGGTGGCCTCGCCGCGCTCGATGGCGTGCAGCGCGGCGCGGGCCGCGCCGATCCCGAGCAGGTCGGCGACGGTGGCCGCGCCGTCCAGGACGAGGTTCTGCGGCAGGTGGCCGACCTCCCCCTCGACGGCGACGGTGCCCGAAGCGGGCCGCACCTCGCCGGCGATGATCTTCAGCAGGGTGGACTTGCCGGAGCCGTTGACGCCGATGAGCCCGGTCCGGCCGGTGCCGAACGCGGCGTCCAGGCCGTCCAGGACGACGGTGCCGTCCGGCCAGGCGAACGACAGGTCCGAGCACACGATGGCGAAGGACATGGGCGGCCTCCATGGGTTCGAGCGGGTTCGGGCTGCATGGAGACACCGCGGGATCGCGCTACGCGCCGGCGGGCATGAGAAAGCCCGGCGGGACGAGGGTCCGCTCTGAGGCCACGTGCGCGGGCCGGTGACGGCCGTACGCGCGGTGTCGGACCTCAGATCCTCAATGGACTCCCCTGCCGGGCGGCGATATGACGGCGTCGAGACTACCCGAGCTCTTATCGCAACACAAGTCGCGTTAAGGATTTTCCGGTGGAGGTCCGCCGGGCCGCCCGCCATCCTGGTGCGATGGGAGCCGTCAGCCCCGTGTTCGCCGGGCGCGCCGCCGAGCTGGCCGAGCTGCGCGCGGCGCACGCGCGGGCGTGCGCGGGCGAGCCCGCCGCCGTGCTCGTCGGCGGCGAGGCGGGCGGCGGCAAGACCCGCCTGGTCGCCGAGTTCACCCGGGGCCTGCGCGCGCTGGAGGGCGGATGCCTCGACCTGGGCGCGGCCAGCCTGCCCTACGCGCCGTTCAGCGCGATGCTGCGGCGCCTCGGCCGGGACGCGGTCGCGTCGCTGGCGCCGGGGCCGGCCCTGCCGGAGCTGGCCCGGCTGATGCCCGGCCTGACCGCCGCCGCGCCGCCGCCCGACGACGGCACCGGGCAGATGCGGCTGTTCGAGCACGTGCTGGCGCTGGTGGAGCGGCTCGGCGAGGACGAGCCGCTCGTCCTGGTGGTCGAGGACGCCCACTGGGCGGACGCCTCCACGCGGGACCTGCTGTCCTTCCTGCTCCGGAACCCGCCGCGCGGCCGGGTGCTGCCGGTCGTCACCTTCCGCCCCGAGGAGCCGGACACCCGGCCCCTGTTCGCCGAACTGGCCCGCCTCCCGCACGTGGCGCGCGTCGACCTGCCGCCGCTCAGCCTGTCGGAGGTGGCGGACCAGGTGCGGGGCATCCTCGGCGAAGCCGACCCCGCCCTGGTGCGGGACGCCCGCGCCCGCGGCGGCGGCAACCCGCTGTTCGTGGAGGCGCTCGTCGGCAGCCCCGGCGAGGCGGTCCCCGGCTCGCTGCGCGACCTGCTGCTCGGCCGCGTCCGCCGGCTGCCGGACGGGACCCGCACGGCGCTGCGGGCGGCGAGCGCGGCCGGGGACCGCGTCGGGCACGCGCTGCTGGGCGCGGTGACCGGCCTGCCCGAGTCCGGCCTCAGCGCGGCGCTGCGCCCCGCCGTCGACCACGGCCTGCTCGTCGCGGACGGCGACGGGTACGCGTTCCGGCACGCGCTCATCCGCGAGGCCGTCCACGAGGACCTGCTCCCCGGCGAGCGCGCCGCGCTCCACCGCCGGTACGCCGAGGCCATCGAGCGCTCCCCCGGCCTCAGCGACGCGCCGGCGAGCGCCCTGGCCGTCCACTGGCAGGGCTGCGGCGACCACGCCCGGGCACTGGCCGCCGCGTGGCGCGCGGCGGACGAGCGGCGGTCCGCCACCGCCTACGCCGAGCAGCTGGCGCTGCTGGAACGCGTCCTGCGGCTGTGGGACCTGGTCCCGGCCGCCGAGTCCTTGACCGGCCTCTCCCGGCCGGAGGTGCTGGAGGCCGCGGCGGAGGCCGCCGGGGCGGTCGGCGACCCCCGGCACGGGCTCCCCCTCGTCCGGCGGGCGCTGGAGGAGACCGACCGCGCCCGCGACCCGGACCGGGCGGCGCGGCTGCTGGCGCTCCGCGCGCTGATGGGCGGATACCAGGGCCGGGACGACGAGCTCGACGACCTCCGGGAGGCCGAGCGGCTCGCCGCGCGGCCCACCCCGGCGCGCGTCCACGTGCTCGCGCGGCTGAGCGGCCGGCTGCTGGTCCACGGCGAGACCGCCGAGGGCGAGCGCTTCGGCCGGGAGGGGCTGGAGCTGGCCCGCGCCCTCCGCCTCGGCCGGGCGGACGACCTGCGGGTGACCGTGGCCGCCGCGGCGGCCCGCGACGGCGACGGCGACACCGCGGCGCTGCGGCGGCTGCGGCGGGACGACCTCGGCACCTGGGACCGCACCCGGGTCCTCAACCTGCTGGCGTACTGCGCGCTGACCGCCGGCCGCGCCGCCGAGGCGCTGCCGCTCCTCGCCGAGGGCCTCGCCGCCGCGGAGGAGGCGGGCCTCGCGCACAGCGCGGGAATCGCGCTCGCGGTCAACGAGATCGAGGCGCTGTACCGGCTCGGCCGCTGGGACGAGGCCGCCGAGACGCTGCGGCGGCGGCTCGACCGCCATCACGGGCCCGCGCTGCGCCGGCAGTTGATGATCTGGCGGATCGCGCTGCTGGCCGCCCGGGGCTCCGGCCCGGAACCCGACCCGGAGATGCTCGCCGTCCCGCTCGGCGGCGGGCTGCCGCAGGCCGCGCTGCCGCTCGCCCAGATGATCATCGAGTGGCGGCTGGCGGACGACGACCGGCCGGCCGCCCGCGCCGCCGTGGACGCCGTCCTGCGCCATCCCCGGCTGACCGTGCAGCCCTGCCACCTGTGGCCGCTGCTGGAGGCCGCCGCCCACGCCGGCGGCCCCCGCCTCCCCGAGATCGCGGAACTGGCCGCGGGGCTGCCCGCCGCGACGCCCGCGGCGGCCGCGCACCGGGCCGCCGTCGCCGCGCTGACCGGCGGCCCGGCGGACTGGGACGCCGTCATCGGCGCGTGGGAGGGGCTGGAGCAGCGCACTGGACGGCGACGGACAGCCCCGCCATCGCGGCGGCGTCTCGGCCACCCATCCGGGACTGGGATTCGTCGGCCTGGAATGGCAGCGCTCC